>JAOTUR010000015.1 GCA_029863805.1 Candidatus Krumholzibacteriia bacterium
TCATCGGACGCGGCACTGTATCCGAGCGGCATAACCACGGTGACGGTGTAATCGCCCACGGCAAGCTCATCGATGAGGCAGTCACCGTTCTCGTCGGTCTCCACGCTAAGAAACATGTCGCCGCTCCCGGCCTCGTATACATCGACCTCGACACCCAAGAGTCCGGTATCGGGCGTCGGGCACGCGGCAGCGACCCGGACGGCGATCGATCCAGTCTGCACACAGCCGGCGGGCATCGCGCCGACCAAGAGCCCGTTGGGACTGTTGGCCGCTATGCAGGGAGATCCCTCCTCCAGGTAGTAATTGCCGTTGGCCGGGTCGCAGAGCAATGGGTCCAAGAAGAAGTTACCTCCGCCATCGATGCCACACAGCGCGTCGCCGTCCAGGTTTCCAAAGATGGCGTTGCCGGTCAGAGTGGGGTGTGCAGTCGCCGTGCACCAGATTGCTCGTCCCCGCGTGCTAAAGGCGATGATGTTGTTCTCGATGATGGGTTCCGAACCCTCGACGTATATACCGCCGACGACGTTAGAGTAATTCCCGTACAGCGTATTGTTGCGGATAATGGGCGCGCTAAACTTCATCCAGATTCCACCGCCGCGACCGCCGGTGCTCGATGGCCCCGCCGTGTTGTAGGCAATAATGTTCCCGGTTATCGTCGGTGTTCCCCACTCCATGCCTATACCGCCACCAAAGTAGACTGCGGTGTTACCGATGATTAGATTGTTTCTGATTTCGGGCGACGCGGCTATCTTAATCGCAGCGCAGTAGTTGGCGCTGTTGTTCATCAGGATGTTGTTTTCAATAGTAGGCGATGCCGCAATGTAGATGGCGCCTGCGTTATGTGCGTACCCGTTCCGAATGGTGACACCCGAAAGCACCGATGACGGGCCCTCCTGATTATTGAATGTAAAACCGCGCCCCAGCCCCTGGCAGTCGATGATGGTGACTTCGGGTCCGCCCTCCGAAGTCACGGTAATCGCCTTGCCGGCGAAGCTTACGTTGTAGTTCCCGGACCCGGTGTAGGTTCCCGGTGCCAGCAAGACGACATCCGCGTCGGCGGCTGCGTTTATCGCATCCCGTATCGTGGCGACATCACCGGTCCCATCCGGTTTGACATACCAGGTGGCACCGAAGACGCAGGCGATCGAGACGGCAAGCGTCGCGGTCGCTATAAATAGCAAAAGAAAAACTCTGGACATAACCTCTACCTCCCTGGACCAGGAGCACGAGCGGGTCCGCATTGAGAGCGGTGCTGCGAGGCTTAGGTGAGTGAGCGTTTGGTTGCCAGGGTAGCGGTCGCTGTTTGTGCGTGTATATAATGCAAATGCATCATTTTCCAGGCACATGTACCCATTCGCATGCCTCAGTTATTGCTGCCAAAAGATGCGCATGCATGCCTCATGTGTCCGGCCAAGAGATACGCACAGCCGTCGAGAGACGTCTCGTGCGATGTGTGCTTCCGTCCCACGAGAAATCAGGTAGGTTCCGGACGCCCCGAGCGGCGCCGGTAATGTCGGCGGGCTTTAGAAATGTTGCCGCACGCGCGCATGGTGCACCAACGCCGCGTGCCGTTCTTGCTTCGATCGAGGAAGAGCCACCCGCAGCCGTCGGGTGCCGGACATTCCTTGATGCGGCGCCGGTCGGCCGCCATGAGCAGCTCGGTTGCCGACAGCACCACCGGCCACAGCGGTTGCTCCAGAGCGCCATCGCCGGATTGCCAACCCCAGTCGAACCCCGCTCCGCTGCGGTCGATACGGCGGTGGCCGAACATGTCAGCCACCCAGCGGTTGAACGAGTTCATGTCATCAGCCGATGGCCGTTGGTCACGGATGACGGCGAGGAAGAGTCGGTGCAAGAGCCCGCGCAACTCCACGGCCTGGCGCAGCGTGCGACCGGCCCGCCGCGGGTGATCGGTAGCGGTACCTGCCAGCCGTCGCGCCTCGGCGACCGAGAGCAGGTCCCCGGCCCGAGCCCATTTCAACAAATCACCGTAGGACCGGAGGTAATCGTGGCTCTGCGTCTCCAGGTGCGAGTGCACGGTGTTGACAAAATCGAGTGCCGGCGCGTTACCGATGCGGTCGATGGTATCTATGCTGAGGGTCTTGCCCATCATGCCTTCAGTGTAACGACTGAAATCCATTCTGTCCATCAAAATCTACTTGACAGGTTAGAATGCCGCCACTATGATATAACCATCAATATTAATTTTAACGGTTACAAACTGATCGGGCCTTACGGCTCATCAAAAGGAGGTCGAAAGCATGATTGCTCGCACATGGACCGGCCGCACGCCGCATGAGAAGTCCGAGGCGTATCTCGATTACGTCCTTCGCACCGGGGTTGAGGAGCAACGGCGCACGCCGGGTAATCTGGGCTCTTGGGTCCTGCGTCGTCGCTTGGGCGATGAGGCGGAGTTTGTGGTCATGTCGCTTTGGGATTCGCTCGAGAGCGTCAAGGCCTTCGCCGGCAAAGACATTGATAAGGCCAGATACTACCGGGAAGACGACGACTACCTGGTCGACAAACCATTGCATGTGGTTCACCACGACGTGGCGCACGGCCCGGTCAAGGACGGGTAGCCGTGCTCACTCCACCGCGAGACGGAGCTCGCACCTGGCGGGTCGTCTTGGCCTTTGCGGCCATCTATCTGGTGTGGGGATCCACCTATCTCGCCATACGCTACGCCGTCGACACCCTGCCCCCGTTCCTCATGGCGGGGACGCGAGCCTTGGTGGCGGGCACGATTCTGCTCACGCTGACCTGGCGCCGCGGCTCGGCCGTTCGCTGGCTTCACTGGCGCAGCGCCCTGGTGGCCGCCGCATTCATGTTCCTAGGGGGACACGGTCTCCTCAGCTGGGCCCAGCAACACGTTCCATCGAGCATGGCGGCCCTTGTGGAGGCCACCATCCCCGTGTGGATCGTGGTGCTGCGTATGATTCCCCGACGCCTGGAGCCGGATCCACTCACCATTGGCGCCATCACCATCGGCTTTCTCGGCGTAGCTATACTGGCGAGTGCGGGTCAGTCCCTCAGCGGGTCAGAGGTGGGCATCGTTGACTATGCCGCACTCCTGGTGAGCTCCATCTGTTGGTCCGTCGGGTCGCTCTATGCGCGCCGCGCACCGATGCCGAAGTCGCTGGCTGTGGCCACCGGCATGCAGCTCTTCGCGGGTGGGGTGTTGGTGGTGCTGGTCGGCGGTATGGCCGGCGAATGGGGACGGTTCGACGTAACCCAGGTGTCGCGTTTGTCGCTGCTCTCTCTGCTTTACCTTACCGTTCTTGGGTCGCTAGTGGCGTTTAGCGCCTACAGTTGGCTTCTCCGTCGCACCGAGCCGGCGTTGGTCGGTACCTATGCGTTCGTCAATCCCTTGGTTGCCCTGGTTCTGGGCGCGCTCATCGCGGGTGAGCGGCTACAGCTGATGGGATGGGTCGGAGGCACGCTGATCATGGCGGCGGCCGCGATCATGCACGGCGTTCAGTCCGGCACCTTCGAGCGGAGCGTCCTGCGACGTTGGCACAAGACCGCCGGAGTGCGCGCCGATTGACCGCGACGCGTCGGGACGTGGTAGTGGCACAAGTTTCTTGAGCTTCTAATGCCACCCAGAACGCCATTTGTTTGATACGGACGCCACAATCTGCTATAATTATAGACCTCAAGCGGGGACATCAGGTGGGCCGCCGGGACTGCCTCACCGCGCTAAATCGGTCAAATCCAGCTGACATACCGCAACGCGCTGACATAATCGCGACGTATGGAGGAAAGCAACATGAGAAAGCGTTACGCGCTCTTGGCGATCGCTCTGGTGGTTTCCATGGCTGCCTGTAGCGATGAGTCGGGATCCCCTTGGGGTCCAACCGGCAGTTTTATTCAGGGAGAGCCAAACACGGCCGTGCAGCAAAGCTGTGAAGAACAGTTTCTGCAGCCGCTATCTGCGATCCTGCAGCAATGGGAGGATTCGTTGGAAAGCCTCGCCGGAGCGGACATCCTTGCATCCGCGCCGGAGTTCGGTGAGGATACGACGCCACTAGAGTACATATCCGCCCTGTCCCCGGTGCTGGCCGCGTGGGAGGATTCGTTGGAGAACTTCGTGGGCGACGACATTCTGGACTCGCTGCCTGTTTTTACCGAGGAGACAACGGTGTCCGAATACCTCCTGGCACTCTCACCCGGGCTTGCCCAGTGGGAGACGGCACTTGAGGAATTCGTGGGTGAGGACATCCTCGGCTCGCCACCGATCTTTGTCGAGGACACGACAGCACCGACCATCGAGTGCCCGAGTGACACCACAGCGCAGTGCACGAGCCGCGATGGCGCGATGGTCACCTTCGAAGTGATCGCCACAGACGACTGCGATCCCGACCCGACCGTGGTTTGCGAACCGCCATCGGGCAGCGTGTTTCCCTTTGGGGAGACGATGGTCACGTGTACGGCGACCGACTCCGCCGGCAACACCGCGGAGTGTACCTTCGTGGTGATGGTCGAGGACACAACGGCGCCCGTTCTCGATTGCCCGGCCGACGCCGTTATCGAATGTGCAGGCCCGGATGGGGCGGTTTTTGAGTACGTGGTCACAGCCGAGGACGATTGCGGCCCCGAGCCAACCGTGACCTGTGATCCGCCATCGGGCAGCGTCTTCCCGCTGGGTGAAACGGTGGTGACCTGCACGGCGATCGACTCATCCGGCAATGTGTCCGAGTGCGCGTTTACGGTGACCGTTCAAGACACGGACCCGCCGACCATTCACGAGCTGACGGCGAGCCCCGATGAGCTGTGGCCGCCCAATCATCAGATGGTCGATGTGGTGATTGACATTGACGCCGACGATATTTGCAGTGAACCCACCTGTTGGATCGACCGCGTCACCGCCAGCGAAGGCGCGAACGAGCGTGGCGATGGCAATACCGAACCAGATTGGGAAATCATCGACGGCCACAGCGTGAGACTGCGTGCCGAACGCTCGGGCATGGGTGTCGGGAGGTCTTACACGGTTCATGTCGTGTGCATGGATCCCGCGGGGAATTCCGTGGAGGCGACGATCGATGTCGCCGTGCCCCACGACCGAGGTCGGCGTTCGCGAGATTTTTGACGCGACTCACCCGTCGCTCAGTGGATAAGAATAGGGCGGGAGTGGTGTCTTTTGACCTTGATGGTTTGCCGGTGCTCGGTGTAAAAAGGTCACCACTCCCGCTACGGGAGTAACCCGTCAACATTTTGACACCCTACGCCATACGGTTTTGCCCGCTAGCCGAGGTGAAGGGGCCGGGACTCTTGTAGAACGTGGTCGGTAAGCCCGCGCACAAGTAACCTCTCAGTCCTTTCATTTTGCTGTGCGGATCGCCCCGATTTGGCACAATTCGTGGAAGTCCAAGATCGTTACCCGGTTTCCGCGACATCCCAAGAATTGCATCATACCGTCGAGGTGAGAGCGCGACGGCAAAAACGCCCGCTGCTCGCAGATGTTCGCGGCATGAGGGTGTCGCAAGGAGCGATGACTGAGCGTGCCTGGTGGTCGAATTCTCTTCCCTAGACGATGGCTGTGACCCAGCGCGTGCTGAATATGCCCCAGTCTGGCTGGCGGGTAAGACTCTGAACCCCTCAAATATGCTCGTGGCAACACATCATACTGAACAAAAAAGAGCGGCGAGTGCTCTGCCGCATGAGCCCTGTTTAGTTCTCGTGCTTTTCACGCTCGCACTCACATGCTCCTTACTTACTTGGTGTAGGGATTCCGTTGCCGCAACCTGGTACGTCACGCCCATCGGCACAGGAGACGCACCAACGATCCAGGCCGGCGTTGATTCCGCGGCATTTGGCGATACGGTGATGCTGGCAGACGGTACGTACACAGGGCCGGGCAACCGGGATATCAACTACGGTGGCAAGGACATCGTGATTCGTTCACAGAGTGCCGATCCGCAACTGTGTATTATAGACTGTCAGGGCAGCGAGACCGAGCCACACCGAGGCTTCACCGTCCACGGCGATGCGGGGCCCACGACCGCACTGGAGGGGGTGACGATTGCGAACGGGTTCATGTCGGGTGAGTTTCAATCCGAGGGTTCGGCCGTTTTGCTCGAGCCGGGTACTTGGTTGGGGACGCATCTGGTGATGAAAGATTGTGTTTTCAGCGGAAACTCGGGCGCGCACGCTGTTTTTACGGATTACGCGTGCGTTCCGACGTTCACCAACTGCGCGTTTGTCGGAAACTCGCCGGGGGGGATATGGTTGAACGGATCCGACGCCACACTCTCGGACTGCACGTTCACGGGGAACTCCGAGTCGGGCCTGGTCGTTGGTTTCTCCGTGGCGGCGGTTACAAATTGCGCCTTCTCTGGCAACGACTACGGTGCGGTTTGTTTTGATTCCGGTGGCGCCATCACCAACTCTTTATTCGATGACAACTCAGCCCGTGGGCTATGGTACTTCGACAGCCAACTGACCATTACCGGTTGTACGTTCTCGAACAACCACAGCGGCGGGATGTTGGCGTTTGGGACCACCCAGGTGGCGGCTTCGTACATTCGCAGCTGTATGTTCATAAACAATTCGGATATTTCGGGGCGGGGTGGTGGTGTCTATGTATTTGGCGGTTCGCCGGAGTTTGAAAGCTGCACCTTCGCCAATAATTCTGCGGTCTACGGCGGTGGGGTGGCCGTGGACGATGTTGCTAGCCCCGTGCTGGACAACTGTGTGATCTTTGGCAATCAAGCCGCGTTCGGCGGTGGAATCCACTGCAGGGACGTCGAGGGTTCCGCTGTTGCGGAAGTGGTGAAGAATATTCTCGATAGTCGGGCCCACGACAACGCCAGCCGCTTGTATCGAAGGCTGCAGACGCTGGCAGCACTCAAGAGTCGTCAGGCACATCGCGCCCCAGAGACGGGCGCCTCCTTGACGCAGCTTACGGTGAACAAATGCACGATAGCGGACAATTCGGCGCCCATCGGCGGCGGTGTCTATTGTGAGTCGAACCCCACTGTGTCGTTCGAGCGCACGATCATCGCTTTTAACTCGCCAGGGGAGGCCGTTTATTGTCTCAGCGGGACCGACGTGCAAATGAGTTGCAGTGATGTCTATGGCAATGCCGGTGGCGACTGGGCGGGTTGCATCGCAGAACAAGAGGATACGAATGGCAATATCTCTTCGAACCCGCTTTTTTGTGACCCTGAAAACGGTGATTTTTTACTGGCTACGAGCTCCGAGTGTCTGCCCGCAAACAACACCTGTGCTATTCTGATCGGCGCACAAGAAGAGGGTTGCGCCATCTCGACGGGTGTCGCAGCTAGCCGACCGGTGCCCTCCTTGCTCGCGATGTCGAGCCATCCCAATCCGTTCAACCCGCAGACCACCATTACCTACTCCCTGCCTGGTTCTGGCCCGGTGAGAATGTCGATTTACGATGTGAGTGGACGGCGAATCAGATCACTGGTGGACGACCCTAATCGCGAAGGCCCGCACGTCGTCAGATGGGACGGGCGCGACGGGAGAGGTGTTGCGGTGACATCAGGGGTGTACTTCGCTCGCCTGGCATTCGGAAATCAAGTTCGCAGTCACAAGCTCGTGTTGTTGAAATAGTCCGCGTCTCTTTGGGAAGATTGAAGGCCGCCGGGGATCAAGACGCGCCTGACCTTCTCCTGTTAAGAACGCCCCGACTACTTGAATGAGGTCTTGAAGTCAGGTGCCTCGATCACGGGCAGCAAGATATGCGACGGGTGATCACGGTCGTGATAGATCTTTTGAACGGCGGTCACGTATTTGGTCTCCGTTTCGTTATGCCCGCCCGTGTTGAGATTTCTGGAAAACGTCGGAAAGCGGGCGGAGCACACCTCAACGCGAAGCCTGGATCCCTTGGCAACGGTGATCCCCGTTTGCCACATGTCGATGTGGTACTCATAGATCTCATTCTTCTTTAGTTTCTTCGGCTTGGCAAAAGAGTCACGATAGCGGGCGCGTATCACACCGTGAACGAGAGGAAAGATGTCTTCTTCACCGTCGACACTCGTGAGCCGCATGAACCAGTCCGTATCCTTGGCCGAGGAACTCGCGTACAACACAGCTGAGATGGGACCGGCGACGGTCAGCGACTCCTCGAGCGGGGGTGTCTCGTAGACAAGTATGTCGTCCCGTTCCGCATCGACCCGGGCATGGTAGGCGAGTCGTTTGCGGCGTCGCTCTTCGACGGAAACTTCCTCTTCTGTCTCCTCTTCATCGTCGAGGTCCTCGGGAGAGAAGAAAAAGTACGGATCGGGTGTCGGATCACCGGGGTCATAACTGTAAGTGTCGAAGGCGGTCGTGCCGTCACCCGGCGGCGATGCGAGCAACCGCCCGTCGCCGGCCGATGTGTTTGCGTTACCCTTACTGGCCAGATAAAACGGTGTGAATCGCGTTTCGGGCAGCGGATACCTGTCACCCGTCAACCACTGGTTGCTTCCCATGACGAACAGCGACACGAGAGGCTCGCCGTCGATGCCATTCTCCACACCTTTCAGCCAACGATCGAGCCAGCGCAGGTAGCTGCGGTCGAGATCGACGATGGCATTGTGTCCAAACTCGGTATTACGTGGGCCCCGGCGCGTGGCCGTCGTGGTGTGACCCCAAGGACCCAGCACCAACTTCTGATGACCGTGACCGTGTCTGGCCATGGCGGCGTAGTTGAGCTTGGATCCAATACCGTCGCCATCGAACCAGCCGGATTGATGGTAGACGGGGATGTCGACGTCTTCCAGGTCGTCGAGAAAACTCGCACGCGCCCAGTAATCGTCGTTGTCGGGATGACGAATCCACTCCCGCCAGTAGCGGTTCTTCTCACCCAAAACGATCTCATCCAACTCGATGACCGGTAGGTGGCGAAGAAGCTTGGCGTATTTCTTATCCATGATGTCCCCGAGAGCCTTGCCGCTAATGTCAGCGGTGGCCTCCTTCTCGAGGATTTCGGCCCACCAGATGGCCCCCCACAGGAAAAAGGCCCCGTACTCGTAGGGGATGTTGAAATACGGGTCGGGCGGTGCGACGTTAGGAATGATGGTGACCAAATGCGGGGGGTGTTCTCGCGCCGCCCACCACTGGACCCAACCGAGGTACGACCCGCCGATCATGCCCACTTTGCCGTCGGACCAGGACCGAATCGCCAGCCATTCGATGGTATCGTAACCGTCATGGGGCTCGTTGAAAAACGGCTCCCACTCGCCCGGAGACGAAAACCGCCCACGACAGTCCTGCACCGCGTAAGCGTATCCGCGACGGGCAAAGTACATGGCCTGTAGCTCGTTCAGCTCTTTCTTGTAGGGCGTGCGAACGAGAATGACAGGAAACCTACGGTCGGCGTCGGGGCGGTAAATGTCGGTAGCCAGGTCGAGACCATCGCGCATCGCGACGCCCACATCACGCTCGACGATGACCTCGTACTGCGCCCTCGAAATCAGTGAATCCACCTCTTCTTTTATTCTCAGAGCCTCATACCCCGCGCGGATGTAGGCGCCATGCTGGGCCGGAACGTCTCCAAAACACACGCGGTTTTGCTCATCGACCCAGATGGTGACATCGACTCCGGGCAGACCGTAGCGATACAGCGTGAACGTGTGCCAGGCGCCCATGACGTTGCGTTCGACGGTCTCAAGCCGTTCCAACGAAGCGTCCATAACCACGGCGGGTATGATGAATAGAGGAAAAGTCTGTTTGCCGCCGGCTTCCTGATCGTAAGCAATTACTGCCTGGCTCATGAGCGTGGGTGTGAAGTTCTCAAAGAGGAGTGTCCCCGGTCGCAGGTTGGCCGTTTTGACATCGCCGTCGCTGGTAATTCTGATGACCTCACCTTCACGCACGATCTCGATGGGTCCGCGCGGCGTTTGCATGTCGATCCGGGTCCATATCCCGTTCTCGTCGACCGCGATGTCCATGTGAGTCGGCGCCGTCTGCCCAGCCATCGTCATCGTGTAGTCGCTGGTAAGACTCCCGTCCTTTCGCCACTCCACTCTTCCGCTGACCAGAACCTCCTCGTTCAGATAAAAAGCGAAGTCGCTTTTATCTTCGAGGACGTTGAGTGGGTAGGCAAGCTCTGCCGCTCGCGATGTGGCGATCGCAAGCATGACGGCCACAACGGTGACAAACACCCGAAGAGAACTGGCGCAATGATGCCATTGCGCGCATCCGTTCATTTGATCCATTCAAACCCCTCCTCCCGCTGCGCCGAGCGTTCGAGACACGCCATGAACGTGTCCAAGTTCGGGCGCAGTCGTTCGAGCCCAAAATGGTCGTCAAGAGCGCGCGGTGCCCCACGCACTTGGCCGCCCCCGGCGTGAAGCGCGGACGACATGAAGATGATGTTGTAAAGAGAGAGTAATTGCTTTGGTTTGACGTGTCTATACCGGATCGACGAATGCGACGAAAGTGGTGACAGTCGGTTGATGGCGTGACCAGTACCCGATGTGTGTGGCCTGATATAGCGGGTGGTCATGGCGACCAAGCGGGTCGCGGACGAGAGCCGCGACCCGCAAGCCAACTCACTTTGCCGCTAGACCGTTTTGGCCTCCAACGACGATGACCACGCGTCGGTTCTTGGCCCGGCCCTCGAGGCCGGAGTTGTCCGCCACGGGACGGTGCTCACCGCACCCCACGGCGCTCATCCGTTTTGGATCGGCATTGTGCTTGTCACGAACGTAGTAAAGCACCGCGAGTGCTCGCGCCGTCGATAACTCCCAGTTGGTCGCAAAACGATCTTTGAATTCGGACGCGATGGGCACGTTGTCCGTGTGCCCCTCGATCAGGATCTCCCGATCGGGATACCTTGCGAGCACCTCCCATACCTTGTCGATGATGGCCATGCCCTCGACGGTGAGCCTGGTGCTACCCGAGTCAAAGGTCGCCGTGTTGGGCATGCTGATGGTCGACATACCTTCTTTTTGCCTGAGCCACAGCTTTTCCTTGTCCTGCAGATCGCCCAACGCTTCCTGCAAATCGCCGTTGAGCTGGTCCGCACGCTGGCGCTCGCTTCCAGCCTCCCGCTCGAGTCGAGCGATCTCCTGCTCGAGCTCGGCGATTTGCTGATCCTTTGCCGAGAGCTCAAGGTCTTTCTGGGTCATTAGCTTGCTGTTCGCGCACCCGGTAAGGGCGATGCCCAGGACTAGCACGATCCCTGAGAGGTAAAACGTCCTCATCCGTTTCCTCCTTGTTTTGCCACGACCGACACCCGATGTGCGCGGTCGTACACGCCCCGAGCAGAAAGCCATCCGGTCACCGTCGCGTTAGAGTAACAATCAGACACGAAGAGCCGCGGACGAGGGCAAATCACTGCGTCGGGAAATCAGCGATTTATGGGTAACGTCGGTGATGCACAACGCGTTCCAGCCAGCTCTGTGATGGGCTTTTGACCTCAGCCGAGAATCGGACTATCCTTGGAGCTCGTCTGTGAGCCAAGATTTTCTATATGATTTCCAGCCGTTTTCACCGGTTCATCTCGGTGTGGTAGGGTTCTGCGCGTTGTGTTGGGGGGCGCTTATCGTTGTCGCGCTGCGCTGGCGGGGCACGGAGCGGCTCACCCGTGTCGAGCGTGGGTTCGCGTTTATCACACTGCTCATTTGGATCGTTGCCGAGGGCTACTGGCTGCTACCGGCAAGATTCAATGTCGCCTACACACTGCCGCTTCATCTGTGCGACATCGCAGCACTCCTGGTTCCCCTCGCCTTGTTCTACCGTAAGCGTTTTCTCATGACCTTGCTCTACTTCTGGGGGATCGGTTTGAGCCTGCAGGCCATCATCACACCAGCGCTCCACCACGGCCTCGCCGAGTTCGAGTTTTGGCTATTCTGGAGCTACCACACGATGATCGTGGGGGCGGCCCTGTACCTCGTCGCCGTACACGGTTTCCGCCCGACGTGGAGGGATTTATGGCTTGCGGTTTGGGCGAGTGCGCTGTACTTGGCCGTTGTCTTTCCGGTCGACGTGATTTTTGATTACAACTACGGATTTGTGGGCAACATGCGGCCCAGCCAGCCAACGGTGATCGATGTTCTCGGGCCGTGGCCCTGGCGGGTGTTGGTGATGTCGGGGCTGGTACTGGCCGCCATGGTGATTCTGCTACTTCCCTGGGAGTTGCGTCGGCGCGGGCTCCGTCGCTCACGATAGCGCAGATCCCGAGACACCACGTCGCTATCGCCGGTGGTCCGTAAGCGTGACTCGGCATTTGAGCGGTGCGCTCCGCGATTGGTTATCCTAACGTCGTCCTCTGGGAGCGACCCGGATTTGTCCACACGCAATCGGCAGCGACGCCACGTAATCGCTATTCACAGTTCGGCCGTGCAGAACGATGGTGCGATTCTGCAGTGTGCTAACCGGCTCCAGTGCGCTCAGGTCGGTGAAGGTCGCCGTGTAATCGAGCGCGCCGGTGGGCGTGGTAGAGAAAGGTGTTAGGGGCAAGAGTACCGGGCCGTAGAATGGTAGTCCCTCGCCGACGCTGATTAGCCCGTCCCCATCTGTGTCCGCCGACATATCAGGGCAGGTCGCGTTCCGCGGTAAATCGAAGCCGTGTATGTGCTGCGGGTGGTTTCGGTTGGGCTCCAACCCGGTGGCGTGGATAGTCACCATCAGCATTCCGTCCTCGACGGTCAGCTCGGCCATGCCTGAGACACCCGAGCCATTTAGCGGCACGAGATCGGCCACGTACATGAATGGGCCGGCTCCCAGGGAAGGAGCGACCGCTGTGAACGCTACGAGAAACGCGAGTGCAATAAAGATAACTGACGGTCTCATTATGCTTCTCCTCTCTTGCGTTTTTCTGGAGCAGTCATGGCCGCGGGCGACAATCGTCGACACTCGGGCGGCCGCATATCGACAACCCCGTTCTCACAACCGGAGATCAAGTCGGTCGGTTGACGGACGGGTGACGTCTTTGCAGGGCGATTTGAGTCATGAGGCGGCAGGTGCCTAAAGGCTAGAAGTGAGGTTTGAGCACGAACCTTCTTCTGGGGGTAAGACACCGTACCGCCTCTTTCTTGGCAGTCGTCATACTTCTCCAACTCATAACACATGGGGTCAACCTATTCAGTGACATTGTCACAAAGCGGGGCCGATTTGCTACAAAAGTGTCGGTTTCGGTGGCGGTTGCAAACATTTTGATGTACCATAGTCATGCTCACCCATGTACTCCTCGATACCCACGCCGGTGCAGGGACCGGTGAACTCGGTCGGCCTACGAGCCACCCATTATGGAAAAGCTCGACATCCTACAAAAATTCTCGTTCTTCCGCAGGTCTAACCAGTCGTTTCAGAACGAACTTCTGGCGGCCGCTAGTCCGGTGCGGCTACCCGAAGGCTCTTTCTACTTTCTGGAGGGCGATGTTTGCCGGCAACTGGCGCTGGTCGGAACTGGCAGCCTGCGAGTCTACAAAGTCGGAGCCACGGGACGCGAGATCACGCTGTACCACGTGCGTGAGGGTGAGAGCTGTCTGCTCAACATCTCGTGTCTTTTGACAAAGACCCCCTGCCCAGCGTCGGCGCGGGTCGAGAGCGATGTGGAAGCGTTGGTGTTTGCCGGTGGCTTATTCCGCGACTGGGTCGCCGCAAACGAGTGGATCAGAGAGTACGTATTCGACCTGCTGGCCACACGCATTGCCGGGGTCATGTCCCTGGTCGAGGAAGTCGCCTTTGGCAAGATGGATAACCGACTTGCGCAGCTCCTCGGAGACAAGTTGCTGTCGAACGTCGATGCGCCGCGCGAGTTTGCGATGACCCACGAGCAGATCGCGGCCGAACTGGGAACCGCCCGTGAGGTAGTGAGCCGTTTGCTCAAGGAGTTCGAACGGTTAGGCGCCATACGATTGGGGCGCGGTCGGGTCTTTCTAGAGAATCGTTCGACCCTCGAGTCGCTGTTCACACCCCACTGATTCTATTTGTCCCGAGGGTGCCTCATCTCCGTCCCCGCGAGGATTAGCCGCGATTGCCGTCTCGCATGTCGGCACGTCAGGTGTCGTGTCCAGCACAGAATCACACGACGAAGGGGACAAAGCGTTTGCTTCTCCGCTTGTATTCGACGTACTCCTCGCCGAACGTCTCGATACCCTCTCGTTCTTCGCTCACAGCAAGCCATACATAGGCTGCCATCAGTATGGGCCATATGGCCAGCGTGATCACCGATGGCCAGTGCAGGATCCAGCCGGCGGTGAAAAGAAACAATCCGGTGTACTGCGGGTGCCGGATAAAACGGTAGAGACCCGTAGATACGAGGCCTGTCGCGCGATGTATCTGGAGCCACCCTATGGCGATGAGGGCTACGCCCAGCAGGCTCATGATGGTCCCCGCGATCGCCGGCCAGTGCCCCCCGGCGGCGCGGTGCAGCTTGGGCATTAGAGAGGGTACCTCCACGACGGGTGACAGGAGGAAAATAAGAAGCGGCCACCCAAACATCTCCGTCATCAGGGCAATAACAAAAGCGATAAACGCCCCGTGTGATTTCCACCGTGCTTTGGTGGGACGCCGGTAGGGAAGAAGCGCGATAAACGAGAGGACGATAACGATATTGAGAATAATGAGCCCGGTTCTGCCGAACACCTCGCGAATCCAGGCGATGGTCACGGGTGGACCCTGGCGAGGCACAAGCTCGGCGGCGTATATGACCACGAACACGGTAATGCCCACCCATCCAGCGATGGTTCTCGCTCTAGCCCAATTGGATGGCGATTTCATCTACAGCGTTCCATCATGGCCGCGGGCGAACCGAGATGACGACGCGTCGGTTGAGCGTCCTGCCCTCCTCGTTCGAATTGGACGCGATGGGCCGATGTTCGCCGTAGCCAACAGCCGCCAACCGCCCGTACTCGGTCTCGTGGCTGCTAAGTACATAGCGCAATACCGCCACCGCCCGGGCTGCGGATAGCTCCCAGTTGGACTCATAGCGCTGGCGAAGCTGCGGTCCAATGGGGACGCTATCGGTGTGGCCCTCGACAAAAATGTCGCGATCGGGGTATCTGGATAGCACCGACCAGATGGTGTCGATGATGGCCTTGCCCTCGGTGGTTAGACTCGTGCTCCCCGACGCGAAAGTCGCGGCGCTGGGCATGGTGATGGTCGATAGCCCCTCTTTTTGCTTTAGCCACAGCTTCTCTTTTTGCTGCAGGTCGCCCAGTACCTTCTGCAAGTCTTCATTCAACTGGTCTACGCGCTCTGTTTCGGTACCCACGCGGCTGCCGAGGTCGTCGATCTCGCGGCGCAGACGCTCGTTGTCCTCTTGCATACGAGCGATCTCGTCATCGCGGCGGCTGATCTCATTATCCCTGGCTGCGATTTCCTTGTTCTTCTGCTCGACTTCCCGCTCCATCTGGGCGATCGTGGTCTCGCGCATCGCGATTTCCGTCTCCATACGCTTCTTGCTGGTACAGCCGCCCAGCAGCAAGCCCACGGTCACGAGAGTTACAAAAAATTGTGCTCTGTGCATGTAAATCCTCCTTCGAAGCTCGTACCGTTGAAAACGGATCGTGGCGCCTCGACGCAAGCGGCGATCAGGGAATCGGCGGCGCCCGGTCCCAGCGCATTCATAGATATCAACCACCTCCAGCCATGTCAACCGTGATGATCGTAGACGCGTTGGGTTTCATTTTCATCGGAGGCCGGTCTTGCGCTATACTCCGCCCGTGTCGATCTACGCCTCGAGTGCACCGGTGGCACGAAAACGGTCGTCTTTGCATAGAGAAACGGTAGGTACGGAAGATGCCTGAATTCGCTTTTTCACTCGGCGAGTGGAGCCAACGTTATCTGGGAGCGTCGCCGGCGGTCCTCGAACGTCTGGCCTGGAGTGTCCTGGCGTGGATCCTTTACTTCGCACTACGCTTGATCGTATCCGCCGTCGCCCACCGACGTGTCGACGATCTGTCGAAAAAGTATCTTTTCGTCAAAACCATCAACTACATCCTGGGTTTCGCCGTCGTGATCGTCACCATGGTCATTTGGTTCGGCAATCTCGTTGGCTGGGCCGCGTATCTAGGAATTCTATCCGCCGGTCTCGCCATCGCCCTGCAAGATCCGGTGACCAACCTCGCCGGTTGGATTTTCATCACCATTCGCAAGCCCTTTGCCGTGGGTGACCGTATTCAGATCGAAGGACACCGCGGCGATGTGATCGACATGCGGCTCTTTCAATTCACGCTGGTGGAAATCGGCAACTGGGTCAGCGCGGACCAGAGTACGGGCCGCATCATCCATATTCCCAACGGCTGGGTTTTCAAACACAGCACCGCGAACTATACGAGTGGATTCAACTTCATATGGAACGAACTGCCAGTCACCATCACATTCGAGAGCAACTGGAAAAAAGCCAAGCAAATCCTGACCGACATCGTCACCAAGCACTCAGTTTTGCAAAGCGATGCGGCTCAGGAGCAAGTGCGCCAGGCAGCCCGTAAGTACCTGATCTACTTCCGACACCTCTCCCCCATCGTTTGGACTTCGGTTGCGGACATCGGCGTCACGCTGACCGTTAGATACATCTGTGAGCCTCGCAAGCGGCGCTCGACCGAGACAGCCATCTGGGAGGAGGTGCTCACCGCTTTTGCCTCGGCGGATGACATCGACTTTGCCTACCCGACTACCCGGTTCTACAACAACGTGGCGGAGGGGAAAACCGGAGCTAGGGCGAGTGCAGAGGGGTCGTGAACATGGAGAGAAGAAAGCTGGGAACATTTCTCGGGGTGTACACACCAACCATCCTTACTATCCTCGGTGTGATCATGTATCTGCGCTTCGGATGGTTGGTTGGACACCTGGGTTTGTTTCGCGCACTGCTGGTTGTGCTGTTGGCCCACGCTATTACTTTTACCACAACGCTTTCGTTTTCCTCGGTTGCGACCAACGCTCGCGTGGGCGTTGGTGGAGCTTATTTCATCATTTCACGCAGTCTCGGCTTGGAGCTCGGAGGGGCGATCGGCGTCCCGCTCTTTCTGGCACAAGCGTTTTCCGTCACGCTGTACTCCTACGGGCTAGCGGAATCGCTACGAATCGTGTGGCCCTCGCTGCCCGTGATGCCAGCGACCCTGCTGATCGTGCTTGCCGTAGGACTGATGGCTGTTTCGGGCGCCGAGCGAGCACTGCGTTCGCAGGCACTGCTCATGGTGCTCGTCGGCATTTCGCTGATCGCGCTCGCCGTTGGGGCTATCTCCAATTCCGCGAGTGCGCCGATCACGTTGCAACCGCCGTCGGGTAGCGTCGGATTCTTTGTGGGTCTGGCCGTGTTCTTCCCAGCGGTCACCGGTGTCATGGCGGGACTGGGGCTTTCGGGAGACCTGCGCGACCCCGGGCGATCGATCCCGGTGGGTTCGATTCTGGCCGTCCTGACCGGTTTTGTCATCTATCTCATCATCCCCGTCCTGCTGGCGGTGGGTGCCAAGCCCGAGGACCTGCGCCAGGATCCGATGATCTGGTCACGCGTGGCCATTTGGGGACCCTGGCTGGTGCTACCTGGGTTGTGGGCGGCTATTTTTTCGTCGGCGGTGGGTGTGATTCTGGCCGCGCCGCGCACGTTGCAGGCGCTGGCCAAAGACGGGATTGCACCGCGTTTTCTGTGGAGACCAACGGGGGATTGGCGTGAGACCATGCCAGGCCTCGTTGTGTCCCTGGTCATCGCGATGGCTGCGGTCTTTTTTGGCGACCTAAACGCCGTGGCGACCGTTGTCTCGATGTTTTTTCTGACCGTATACGGCACCCTAAACGTGGTCGCCGCTTTCGAAGCGCTGAGTGGAGATCCCTCGTGGCGCCCGCGGATCCGCGTCGCCTGGCCCGTGAACTTGATGGGTGGGTTGGCCTGCGTACTGGTCATGGTGCTCATCAACCCGATCGCCGGCATCGTCGCCTTTGTCGCCGAGTTCTCGCTGTGGTTGATTCTGTCGCGCCGCGCGCAGAAAGCCCGCTGGGGAGACGCGCGGCGTGGGCTCTATGAGAACCTCATCCGTTGGGCTCTGATCCATCTCGCCCGCCGCCCGTTGAGCGCGCGAAACTGGCGACCCCACATCCTGATCTTTGTCGCAGAACCCCTACGCGAGCTCGATCTGGTCCGTTTTGGCAACTGGCTCAGTCAGGAACGCGGGGTGGTCACCGTGTGCCATCTGATCGTGGGCGATCTCATGAGAAATGAGCTCGATCTCCCCAAGAAGCGCGGTGAGATGCAGCAGGTCCTGGATTCAGAAGGTCTGGTGGTGTTCGCAGAGGTCGACGTCGTCAAGGACATTGTCGAGGGAATCGTCGATGTGTCTCAGGCGAACGGCATGGCGGGCTTGACCAGCAACACGATTCTTCTGGGATGGCCCAGCGATCCAGCGCTGCAGTGCGAGTTTCTCCGGGTCATGCGTAAGCTCGAGTGTCTCAACAAGTCTCTGGTCGTCGGACGAATCAACCCCAAGTATGTCTTTCAGCGTGAAAAGCGGACGATTCACGTGTGGTGGGGTGGACTCGAGCGGAATAGCGATCTCATGCTCCTGCTCGCCTATCTGCTCACCCGCAGCCCGGATTGGCGTGGGACAAGAGTCAAGGTGATGAGTATTGCGTCGAGCGAGGTTGCCAGGACAAGAACCGAAGTCTATCTCCAACGACTGATTCCAGACATACGCATTGAAGCCGAGCCGCACGTCATCCTCAAGCCAAAGGATCTATCGATTGCGCAGCTTATCCAGCGCGAGAGCGCCGATGCTGAAGTGGTTTTTCTGGGGCTGGCCACGCCGACTCGCGGCGAAGAACAAAGCTACGCCGAGCGGCTCGAAAAGCTCGCGGGCGACCTGCCCGTCGTCTTTTTCGTCAAGAACGCCAGCATGTTCGTCGGGGAGTTACTGGAGTCACCCGAAGAAGAGTTCGACGCGGAAGAGGAGCCGGCCGCGGAGGAAGAAAAATTGAAGCCCTCGCGCGCGCCACGGGCCGATTGACCGCGGAGATGACCCGCCATTGGCCGGGATGTCGTCTCCACTCACCAGGACTTGATATCTATCAAATTGCGCGGCCCAGGGGGGACGCTATACTGTAACCGTGGAGTTTAGTCCTAGTTGCGGTAGTAAAGCGTAGGAGTACGATGAAAGATCTCGTGGAAAGCGTGCGCAGTCCGGTGCCCGCATGGCTCGATGTCACACAGAGCGTGACGGGGCTGGTGCTGGCTGTGTTTATGTGGATCCACCTCTTTCTCGTCTCCAGTATCCTTCTCGGCAAGGATGCCATGTATTATGTGACCGGTTTTTTTGAACTGCGATTTCTTACGGATTGGCAGCACGGCTACCCGGTGCTGGTCAGTATTATCGCCATCGGGGTCTTTGCCATTTTTATTCTCCACGCGGGCATTGCTCTTCGCAAGTTCCCGGTATCCTGGCGGCAGCACAGGATCATCCGTGACCAGATGCGCACGATGAAACACTCGGATACGAACCTGTGGTACTACCAGGCCATCACCGGTTTCGTCATGTTTTTTCTGGGATCGGTGCACATTTACGTAATGGCCAGTCACCCGGATAAGATTGGGCCCTATGCGTCATCGGACCGCTTTGTGTCCGAGCACTTCTGGCCATTGTATCTCGTGTTGCTGGTTGCCGTTGAGCTACACGCCACCATCGGCATGTATCGACTGGCCGTCAAATGGATCACCTTTGGCGGCAAGGATCCCAGGCGTACCCGCAAGCGGCTCAAAGTACTCAAGAACGCGCTGACCGTTTTCTTTTTGACCGTGGGCGCTGCCACCTTTGTGACCTACATGAAAATAGGACTCGAGCACCGGGATCAGGCCGGTGAGCGCTACTCACCGGCGACACGACATTCGTCGGTGCAATCGCAGCAAGTCGGTGACGAATGAAAACCGTATTCGCAGATTCGCTGATCATTGGCGGCGGTCTGGCAGGGCTTCGCACCGCCATCGCCACCAGAACGAGGGGACTTGACACCATCGTGCTGTCGCTGATCCCTGCCAAGCGGTCACACTCCGCAGCCGCCCAGGGGGGGATGCAGGGGAGTCTGGCGGCGACGATCAAAGGAGAGGGCGACAACGAGAATGTTCATTTTGCCGACACGGTAAAGGGAAGCGACTGGGGTTGCGATCAGCAGGTCGCGCGCATGTTTGCCAACACCGCACCGAAAGCGGTGCGTGAGCTGGCCACATGGGGTGTTCCGTGGACGCGTGTGAGGAGAGGCCCAAGACAAGTGGTCATCAACGCCGAACGGGTGACCATTACTGAAAAGGACGACAACCACGGTCTCATTTCGGCGCGAGATTTTGGCGGCACAAGAAAATGGCGTACCTGTTACACGGCGGACGGAACCGGGCACACCATGCTTTATGCCGTCGACAACAAGGCGATCGAGTTTGGCATTGCGGTGCACGAACGCAAAGAGGCCATAGCGCTCATTCACGACGGCAGCACCTGTTACGGAGCCGTGGTCCGCGACCTCATCACGGGTGAGTTGATCGCTTATGTCGCCCGGGCAACGACAATTGCGACCGGCGGCTACGGCCGACTCTATGCTATCTCCACCAACTCGGTCATCAGCGAGGGCATGGGCACAGCCATCGCTCTGGAGACGGGTGTGGCATCGCTGGGCAACATGGAAGCGGTTCAATTTCACCCCACGGCGATCGTTCCCGTGGGGATCCTCACCACGGAGGGTTGTCGGGGTGACGGAGGTTTGCTCAAGGACAAGGACGGTTACCGGTTCATGCCCGACTACGAGCCGGGGAAAAAGGAACTCGCCTCGCGTGACGTGGTGTCCCGGCGTATGACCGAACACATGAGAAAGGGTAAGGGTGTTGCCTCACCCTACGGCGACCATCTGTGGCTCGATATCACGCTTTTGGGCAAAGAACACATCGAAAAGAACCTGAGAGAAGTAAAAGAGATTTGCGAGTATTTTCTGGGGATCGATCCGGTCAAGGAGTACATCCCGGTGCGGCCGACGCAACACTACTCGATGGGTGGTATTCGCACCAAGCCGACCGGTGAGAGCCGCCAGCTAAGCGGGCTCTTCGCGGCAGGGGAGGTGTCGTGCTGGGACATGCACGGCTTCAACCGTCTGGGTGGCAACTCGGTCGCCGAGACTATCGTGGCCGGCATGATCGTCGGCGAGTACGTGGCGGACTACTGCGAACGAAGTTCGGTCGACATACCCACGTCCGTTGTCAGGGCATTCGTCATGAGAGAAGAGGCGGCGATAACGGAGATCATCGGTCGTAGCGGCGAGGATCCGTACGAGTTGAAACGTGAGATGCAACAGATCATGATGGAAAAAGTGGGCATCTTCAGAATGGGGTCCGATCTGCAAGAAGCGGTCGATGGACTGCGCGGCCTTTTGCTGCGAAGCCGCAACATTACTGTTCGCAACAAGGCCAGGCACTCCAACCCGGAACTGGTCGAGGCGATTCGCGTCCCCAAAATGATCAAGCTGGCCCTGACGGTTGCCTGCGGTGCGTTGGCACGTACGGAAAGCAGGGGCGCGCACGCAAGGGAAGACTACCCGGAGAGAAACGATCGAGACTGGCTGAACCGAACGCTGTCATGGTGGAAGGATGAAAAAGATGACCTGCCCGTTCTCGAATACGAAAACCTCGACGTCATGAGCATGGAGATGCCCCCGGGGACCCGGGGCTATGGAAAAGCAAATATGATTGCACATCCCGACACCGAGAAACGGGTCAAGCAGATCGAAGAGATCAAGGAGTCGATGCCGAACGCGGATCGCTTTGAGGTGCAACGGGCGATAATGCCTTATGACTTGCCGGAGAAATACCAGGGCAAAAACGAGCGTGTGGGAGTTGGTTTCGAATGAGCGGCGCCAACGACGGCAGAACCCTCAAGTTTCATATTCTCAAGTATGATCCTCAGCAGGGGGGGGATAAGCCACGGATGGTTACCTACGAGGTAAAGGAAGCTCCCGGCATGACGATTTTTATCGCCCTCAACGAAATTCGGGAGACACAGGATCGCGCGCTACAGTTTGATTTTGTGTGCCGCGCGGGGATTTGCGGCAGCTGCGGCATGGTCATCAACGGTAAACCGGATCTGGCCTGCCGTACGCTTACCGCGAAGTTCAAGAAGCCGGAGATCACGCTACTGCCACTGCCGGCCTTCGATTTGATCGGTGACCTATCGGTCAACACGGGTAGTTACACGCGAGCGATGAGCGAGCGGGTGAGAACGTGGATCCACGATGAAGAAGGCAAGCAAGTCGACCTGAACGAGCTGGAAGAGCGTATGGACCCGGATCTCGCCGATGAAATCTATGAGCTCGACCGATGCATCGAGTGTGGTTGCTGTATCTCGGCCTGTGCGACAAAACGTATGCGTGACGGGTTTCTGGGTGCGATGGGGTTTATGAAAGTCGCGCGTTTTGCTGTGGATAGCCGTGACAAAAGGTCGGACAGTGACTGGTATGAGGTCATCGGCAACGATGACGGGGTCTTTGGCTGCATGAGCCTGATGGGATGCGAGGACAACTGTCCCAAGGACCTACCGCATCAAACCAAGATCGCTTATCTACGCAGAAAAATGGTGGGCGCCGCGCGCTGACCCCCTGGCTCGAATCGTACCCCCCCCCACGACACAGGCTAATCGGCCTCAATATCCTTGCGCCACAAGAGCGAAAACGCGAAACGGCCCGGCCCGGCGAAAAGCAACCCCACATAAACGCACAGTAGTTCCAGCGCATGCGACGCTCCCGTCCAGCCGGAGCTGGGATTGTCCGCCGGCAGGTTGAGATGCATCATGGTGCCGACGACCATGGTAAACGCCAACAGCGCCGCTGCCGGCCGGAACAGGACACCCAGCACCAGCAGGATGGAGCAAAAGAACTCGGAGAAGGCCGCCATGAACCCCCAAAACGCCGGCGCGAACGTGATGCCGAGGTTTTGCATGCTACCTCCCACCATGTTCCACGTATCGGGGCCGCCGGTTATTTTACCGTAACCATGGAACCCGAGCATGCTCAAACCGATCCCCAGGCGAATGATCAGCAGCCCAAGGTCTCGGTTGATGGGATAACTCGAGGCGATTTTCTTTAAAGGCGCCATTCTTGTGCCTCCTCACTGTGGTTTGCTACTAAGTCCAAGTTCGCCGATTCGCGTCACGCGACGTCGGGCGATTTCACGGGTCGCTCGTCACACGAGTTAACTCAAGGTGAGAACGCAGTGTCAAGGAGGTTTCCTGGCGGCACGCTCGGGTCGTGCTGCGGTGACGCCCTTGCCGCCATTGCTGTGCGGGTGCTAGAATGCCCTGGTCATGACTGACAAAACGATATCTCACTGTCGTACGCCAGCCCTCGTCTTGATCGCTTTATTGGGGATCCTGCCCCTCGCTCTTCCCCTGTCATCGTCCTGGGTGCGTTTGGCCGGGGGTATCTGCTATGCGCAAACCACCGGTGTTGTAACCATCCGTGAAGCTCTTGTTATCCCCGGCGGCGATTGGTATCGAAGTGCCGGATTCATAGATCCCATCGAGGCCCGCATGGTGCTAGGACAATGGTCGCGCCCACAGGAGGGCGAAGAGGTGGTTTTCGCCGTGGATGACGTGCGCCGCTGGAAGCGTATTGTCGCCGACGCAGACGGATGGTTGATCGATGAAAACGTGCGTGGTGGCTATGTGTACGTGTCGATGGAGGTGCCGCAAGAAGAGGTGATTATCCTCGAAGGCATGGGGCACCGCATGGCTTACGTAAACGGCGAGCCCCGAGCGGGCAACCTATACCAGTACAAGGAACAGTTCGAATCTTGGGAGCCTCGATTCGATTACTCTCATCTTCCCATACTATTGAGACAGGGAAGCAACGACCTGATGTTTCAGGGTGGTCGGGTGCCCCGCCTCAAAATCCGGATTCACCCGTGCCGGGCGAAGGTAATGATCAACGAGCGCGACGTGACCATGCCGGATCTAATCGTTGGTCAAATCATCGACCACTGGGCCGCAGTCGTATTAATCAACGCAACGACGAAACCGGTACGCGATATCTGGGTGGTGGCATCGCTCGAACACGGAGATGAAGTTAGTCAGAAGGTGCCGGAGCTGCAGCCGCTTGCTGTTCGCAAGGTGCCCATCAAACTAACGGGCAAAGCACCCGCTTTACCCGGCAAGGTGTCTCTCGAGCTAGCGGTGGTGGGCGAACGAGACGGCGAGACGGCTGTCCTTGACAAATGCAGTCTCCTCTTGGAGACAAGACAGTCCCACGAGAATCACAAACGGACCTTTGTCAGCGACATCGATGGCAGCGTTCAGTACTACGCCTTGAATCCCGCCCAGAACCCTGACAGCTCGTGGGCCCCGGCACTCTTTTTGTCGGTTCACGGTGCCGCAGTCGAAGCAATCAATCAGTCAGCCGCGTACAAGGCCAAGACCTGGGGCCACATCGTGTCGCCCACAAACCGGCGGCCGTACGGTTTTAACTGGGAAGATTGGGGACGTATCGATGCGCTCGAAGTTCTAGAGATCGCGATAAAAGACCTCGGTGTCGATCCGAGCCGCGTCTATCTCACCGGACACTCGATGGGTGGACACGGTACCTGGCATCTGGGAGCGCTCTATCCAGACCGATTTGCGGCGCTCGGGCCGAGCGCGGGATGGATCAGTTTCTGGTCGTACCGTCCCAGCCGTAAGATCGAAGCAGCGACACCAGTCGAGCAGATGCTCATGCGTTCCACGGCGCCCAGTCGCACGTTCGATTTAATCGAGAATTACAGAGGCCTTGGCGTTTATGTCCTTCACGGTAAGGACGACGATAATGTGCCCGCCGAAGAATCACGGAGCATGGTGTCGCGTCTGGAGACATTTCACAACGATTTTGTGTATCACGAGGAACCCGAAGCAGGACACTGGTGGGATAAACTCGATGAAGAAGGTGCGGACTGTGTAGATTGGTATCCGATGTTCGATTTCTTTGCCCGTCACTCACGTGCCGGCAACGAACGCGTACGCTTCCTCGATTTTCGCACACCCAACCCCGGTGTGTCCGCGTGGAGCCATTGGGTATGCATCGAAGCACAGACCAGACAATTGCAGATGAGTACGGTCGCCGTGCGTTTTGATCCTGGCAGGAGACGTTTTGTCGGCCGGACGGAGAACGTCGAGCGTTTGACCTTCGATCTGTCGCACATTGACCGGACATGGAATCCAATCACATTCGAACTCGACGGCCACAAGGTTGGTCCCGTGGACTACCCCTTGCAGACGCAGAGAGTGACGTTGCACCGCATCCAAGAGCGGTGGGTCGACGCTGCGGCGGCTCCGGCTGCCAGCAAAGGGCCGCACCGCTACGGCACATTCAAGGATGTGTTCAATCACCGCGTGGTTTTCGTGTTTGGAACAAAAGGCTCGCAAGAGGAAAACGCCTGGGCCTACGCCAAGGCGCGTTACGATGCGGAGACATTCTGGTATCAAGGTAACGGCTCGATCGACGTGGTGCGCGACGTCGACTTTGACCCGTTGGCCGACCGTGATCGCAATGTCGTGCTATACGGCAATGAGAAGACGAACTCGGCGTGGAAAACACTGTTGGGCGATAAGCCGGTGCGTGTCAAACCGAATGAGATTCGTATCGGCAGCAAGAAGATCACCGGCCGGGACCTTGGTGTTCTCATGATTCGGCCGCGACCGGGAAGCGATGTGGCGTGCGTCGGTGTGGTGTCGGGCACCGGAGTCATTGGCATGCGTCTAACCGACCGGCGCCCCTATATGAGCCCCGGTTTTGCCTACCCGGATCTGGTCGTCTTCTATGGGGCCGGTAGCGAGGACCAAATAGTGTGTGGGGCAGGTTTCTTTGGTCTAGACTGGGGAGTAGAGAGCGGCGAGTTCGTGTGGGATGGTAGGCGCGTGCGGTAGAGACGGGGCCGGTCACGCCGCGGTCAGGTTGTTCTTGCAAGGAGGGTTTTCATCGCCGGGACAATCATTTTGGTCCACGGGCGGGCGCCCAAACCGACCAGGCGATCGCTAAGGAGACTATGGGTGGATGCGCTGAGGTTTGGCCTGCGGCGCGACTATCCCAAGAAAGTTACCAGGTTCGACAGGACCAGAATTGAGTTCGTCTATTACGGAGACGTCAACAACGCTTTCTTGGTGCCGGAAGGTCACGACCTCGTCACGGACGCGGCGGGTCGCAGAAAGACACTGCGCGCGCTCCAGAGTCACCGCAAAGCCGATTTTAACAAGACAGTAT
>JAOTUR010000213.1 GCA_029863805.1 Candidatus Krumholzibacteriia bacterium
AGTCTGATACAGAAACTCGTGGATCAGAACAGATCGAAAAGGGTTCATCTCATCATCTCTGGGTCTTCACAGCGGATGATGCAAGGATTGGTGCTCGATGGCTCCGCACCTTTGTACGGAAGGGCACAAGAGATCATCCATGTAGGACCTCTCGGCGCCGCGTGGATCCGAAAAGCCTTCAAGACCACGCGACCGCTAGAGCTACTCGCGATCTATTCGCTATGGGGTGGGGTGCCTCGCTATTGGGAACTTGCCTTGGACTACGCGACTATTGGCGACGCCGTGGATCAGCTCATCTTGGATCCGATGGGGGTTTTGCATGCCGAACCCCGTCGTCTGTTATTGGATGACCTTCGCGAAACGGCACAGGCGGCCTCTGTGCTCTCCCTCATTGGTCAAGGATGCAACAGAATCTCCGAGATCGCCGCTCGGTTGGGAAAACCGGTGACGTCTCTTACTCGCCCATTGGCTCGTCTGATCGAACTGGGACTGGTTCGAAGGGAACAGCCATTTGGTGTGCCGCAGCGGAGCAGCAAGAAAACCTTGTACAAGATAAACGATCCCTTCCTTGCATTTTGGTTTCGATACGTCGAGGCGAATCGTTCTCGGCTCGAGGCAGGAATGTCGAAAACGATAGCCCGAAATGTTGCAAAGCACATCCAGCATCACCACGGCGAGGTTTGGGAAGACTTGGCCCGTAGATCTGTAGCCCGTTTGAACATAGGCGGGATCGAATGGAGTGAGGGGCATCGGTGGTGGGGAACCGGGTTGGACAAAAGGCGATCGGAGATTGATGTCGTTGCTGAATCGGTGGACGGAAAGGCGCTACTGATAGGAGAGGCGAGGTTGACTCTGAGCCGAAAGGACCTTGAAAGAGCTCAACGCGAGTTGGAGCGAAAGACAAGGGGTTTGCCCGTAGCCAAACGGTATAAGAAAGTTGTCCAAAGACTATTCGCAGTTGACCCAGGGACCCTGCGTTCTCGGACGGTAGTGCCCGGCAAGGAGGTCTTTCGCGTTTTGATTTGAAAGCATCCATTCCACGATTGCTGTGCTGAGTCTAGCTCGCACGGTCTCGGGTTCGATTCCCGCCGCCTCCACCACGCAATGAATTCGAACCAACATCCGGACCTCCGCCCTCCTGGAGCGGCGTTTCCATCGTTGCCAGGGTGTGATGGAGGCCCGTGCGAGGTAGATGGGTGTCCCTTCCATTCATTCCCTCCGCAACGGATAACAGCACTTGATCCGATCCCCGTGGCGTGGGACACGATCCGGTGACACACAGTGTGGCGTGAGTTTGGTGGCAGTGGCCGGTGTCGGTGGGCGGAAACCAGAGCCGAAACCGTTGCCAGGCAGACGGCCACAGAGGCCAGCAACGCGGGCGGGGATGGTCAAGAAAAGCTCAGCCGCTCCAGGCGACTTGGCGAACGCTGCGTCTCGTATCGTTGCGATAGCCCATCGGCGACTCTGCAACTCCATTCTACTGCCAAGACTCGTACATTAGCGATGACGCACTCATCTTGTGGTATAATATACAGTCTTCGCTTTTCTCACGTTTCCCTTCATCCGGGGGTGATTCGGTATGTTGCGCAACGGCAGTCTTTTGTCTCTCCTCCTTCTAATCGGAATCACCGCTTTCGCGGCACCGGTCAATTTTTCCAAACAGGTTATCGACTCCACTTTCCCGGCCAATGGCCGTCCCTTCGACGTCTTCGTCGCGGACTTGAACGGCGATGACGAAATGGACATCGTGATGACCCTGATCGACTTCATTACGACGAATGAGCGGACGTACTGGTATGCGAACGACGGCACCGAAGTCTTTACGCGAATGGTGCTCGATTCTACAACGACCTCGCCCGGTCGCATAGACGTTGGAGATGTCGACGGCGATACGGATCTCGACGTGGTTATCAGCGCCAATAACGGGGTGTTCTGGTTCGATAATGATGGAGTTGGCAATTTCACAAAAAGGAACGTGGACCCGGCCATTGGTTCACCGCGGCAGCCGATCATCGTTGATCTCGATGAAGACATGGACGAGGATGTTCTTGTCCTGACTAGCAACGGCCTCTTCTGGGAGGAGAACAACGGCAGTGAGAACTTCACGCAGCGGACGATCGATGCGTCGCCCGTGTCGGACGATGCGATTGGGTTTGGTGATTTCGATGAGGACAATGATATCGACATCATCGGTGCGACGTTCGACCTGTCGACCGGCGGCAGCCTTCTCGCCTGGTACGAGAACGACGGTAGCGAGATCTTCACCCGGATCGTCTTCGACACTGTGACGGCAGGGATTTCGGACCTCGTAGTCGAGGATCTCGACGACGACAACCACCTCGACCTCGTGCTGGTTCTGGAACAGCAGAATGAACTGGACTGGTACCGCAACGACGGTCACGCGACCTTCAGCATCGGCATCCTGAAAACGGACTTCGTCCAGTCGCCGAGGGCGCTCAAGATCGCCGACCTCGATAACGACTCAGACGAGGACGTTGTCGTGGCGGGCGGCAACGCCGCCATCGGAGAGGTCGTTCATTATGACAACGACGGCAGCGAGACGTTCGCCAAGCACAACATCGACAATACGACAGGTAACCGGCAGCGTGTTTTCGTGGCGGATATCGACGGCGACAGTGTGGACGATCTCTTCGTGACGAGCCAGTTCCCGATGGAGCTGGTGATGTATACGGGTCTTGGCACGGCCACCGGCATCAAACACAAATCAGGAGGGTCCCTGGGGGCCGTTCTCGGGCAGAACTACCCGAACCCCTTCAACCCGTCGACGATGATTGAATTCGAGCTCGCCGCGCCGGCGCATGTGCGGCTCGATGTATTCACTGTTGATGGACGGTTCACACGACGACTGGCTGACGGTATTTACAGGGACGGCCCGCATGGGGTCTCCTGGGATGGTCGCGGTACGAACGGGCAGGCCGCGGCCTCGGGAGTGTATTTCTATCGACTGACGGTTGATGGAATTCCTCAGACACGTAAGATGCTTCTGCTGCAATGATCCGGTCTTCGTCCTACTCGCTGGGCACAAGAAAGGAATTCGGTCGCCGCTTACGCGATGCGTCTCGCGCGACCTGGCTGGGCTTTACGGCGCGCCGTAAGATTGTGATCGTGCGGTGACCATCGAGTGATTAGGAGGGTGCCCGGGTGGTTCACGCGAGCATTAGCTCCCCAACAAAGGTTCGAGCAAGATCCCAGTGGGCCCACCATTATCGCATCAAGGGGAGAAACTCTCATTCGTAGGGACAGGATCGACGCGCCTCGTACGAGCGCCTCCGCGCCCAGAGTCACGATGAACAACGACATCAAGAGCAGGAGCCATTGCATAGCGTCTCTTCGAACTCCGCTCTGAAGCGGCAAGAGTTGCAGCCGACACTACTCGTGCGTAGCTTTCAGTGGATCTTGTTCCTCAAGGCTTCTCCTTCTTGTCGTGGGCCCGTTCGACGATGCCCCGGAGAAGCCGCCCAAGGATATCCGCGCCGGTAATGATGCGTTTCTCGTGGCCCCAGACCAGAATGATATCGTGGTCAATAACGTCGTCGGTGGGCCCAGTTGGTCGGACTTTCAGTTTTCGCACGACATGACCTATGGGTGTATTCGGTTCCTCGACGACTATCGGTCGGTGGCAGTGAACGTAGGGATCGAAAGGCCCCGAGCCGAAGAGCGCCGCGCGGATGAACGAGTCGGCATCGACAATTAGTCTAGGTGTCTGGTCAGAATCTAAGACGACCACCCACTTCTTCCCGGATTCTTGAATCTTGCGAAGGAAAGGATCGTCGGGATCTCGATCGAAATCGGGGAACACCGGAAGGTCCACCTTGACCGGGAGCTCCAGCACGCTTCTCGGGTCCAGAGGCTCCCCTTCCTCACGTGCAGGAAGGTCGTCGAGGGCGAGGAAGTTCAAGGCCCCGATTCCTTCAAAGTGACCGACTTCGGCGGCCTCCTTGGCCTCGATGTGTTTTTCCAGAAGTACGCGCAGATCGCGCTCACGCAGATACTGGACTCCCTCGGGTCCCAAGACGGCGTCCAGGAGCAACCCCGTGGGCTTCGTGACGGGGTAGAGGAGCTTCTGGTAAAAGCGGAGCATCGGCGCGAACAAGCTCGCCATGCGGAGGGCGTTTCGTGAAAAGTAAGCTTGTGGAAAAATCTCTCCCGCGAACGTGATTATGAAGGTGGAAAAGAGAAACGCCAGAATGCCCGCCATCACCGAGTTGGCCAAGATCGCAAGAAGCGTGTTCGACGCCACGTTACCCCAGAGTATCGTCGCCAGAAGCAGGTTCGACTGCTGTCGAAGAAGCAACACCTTCGATGCATGCTTGTTTCCCGCCGCGTGTTCAATTTCGAGGCGAAGACGGCTAACGCTGAACGCGGCGAGGTTGAGTCCCGAAAAAAGACCGGATTGAAGAAGGCAAACGGCGATTCCGATCCATGTCAACGTTCTCGCATCCATAACGCTTGTATCAGGCGGTCCAGATTCACGCGGGGCTGCTATTCCTCGCTACGGGTTGTGCTCGCCCGTCGCCGCCCCGCGATCTCCATCAACCTCATATACGGAAAGTAAGTAAGATGACGGAGCCCGGCGACGTTAGAAACGTGCCGAAATGCCTTCCGTACCTCACCGTATAGCTCGGTAGCAACGACTCCCTCCTGAACGTCTCCTTCCTCCTTGATCGCCAGCAGCCTGTGAAGAGCATATAGCCCCAAGAGCACGGCTACCACAAAAACAAAGTCTAGCCCTCTCAGTGCGATTGCCGGCGCATCGAATCGCGTCACACCGACCTCGGTCGAAATCCAACGAAGCGATACGGTTAGTTGTTCCCCGGCGAAGGCATCTGCTGCAATGCCAGCGATGATCGGGGCCACCGTGGCCGCGACGCCGTTGACGAGCGAATTGACTGCCAAGAACGACGTTGCACGCCCCTGTGGTGCCAGCTTGAGAGCAATGTTACCTGAGCATAGGGTTACTCCAGCGGTCGACATTCCGGCGAGTGCGTGAATGAGCACAAGTAGCGGAAGCGTGAGCACGTGCTTATCCGGCAGCGTCAGGAACGGCCAGAACAGAATGCTTAGCACGAAGAGCGGTCCCGAAACACCCAGGACCGATTTGTTACTGAACCGGTCCGCGAGTCGACCCCAAAGTCGCAAAAACACGACGTTTACGACCTGGCTTAGCACGGACAACGCAAGAACCAGCGGCATGCTCATCTGTAGCCGGGTGATCATGTAGACAACGAAGAAAGGCGCGGCGAGGTTAATAGCAAAGTTCCAGCTTCCGAGGAAAACGAGTAGCTGGCGGAAGTTTGACATACGAAACGGCTCAGCGAGCACCGAGAATACGCCGGCCGCAGGTTCAACGCGCATTCTCGGTTCAGGAATCCGCGAGAGGAAGTACACGCCGAGGATACCGAATACTGCACCGACCAGGAAGAGAACGCTGTACCCCACGAATTCGCCCGCGAAGCGCTTGGTACCCCACTCGATCCAGAACCCCGCCGCGATGGTAAGCACCGCTCCAACGGCAGTCATCACGGCAAGCCGCTTGCTAAAGTAGCGCCCCATTTCTTCTTTCGGGACCAGGTCCCGCATCCAGGAGTTGAAGGCGCAGCTCGAAACGGTCCCTAGTGCGAAATAGGCAATGAGACAGACAAGGAGCGCGGCGATTCGCTGGTCTGCGGCCACCAACCACGGAAGTGCCGCAACGACAGGCCAGGCGAGACGACTCAGAAACGAACTGGCAACCACCAGTGCTTTCCTTAGAGCAACGCTTTCGACAAGAAATATGGTCGGAATCTGCAGGATTTGCGTGAGCGGCCCGATGGCGGCCAGGAGGCCGATGACCGTATTGGACGCCCCCAGGAGCAGGGCGAACGCCACGAGGAACGCACCGCCCGTGAACACACCCATGGTCTGCGAGCAGACACCGTCGAAAAGAAGCATCCCTAGACCGCGTCGCAGCTCTGGCTCGCTCACCTCGTCCTGAGGACGCAAAGTGTCAAAAATCCTTGGCAAGGCTTGTCTCCTCCATACTGGCCGACAGTGATTCTAATCCCGTATCGGGACTGTTGGAGACCGGGCCGTCACAAGTTCGTATTGTCTCGCATACGGCTTCACACACGGAACCGGTATTTCGATGCCAGAGTCGCCGAAGCGACCTCGGTCGAAGACGGTGATCCTTTGGAAAGCCGCTATTTTACTCACTGTAGCAAACTTGAGCAATCACGCAAATCGTCACCGGCTTCCTTGTCGCCAGGCCGTGGGGGCATTCCGGGATTCTGCTAGCCACCAGGATTGTACAAATGCAATAATTTCAACACTGCCGGAGTGGCGGAATGGTAGACGCAGCGGACTTAAAATCCAAAAACGGCGGTTT
>JAOTUR010000214.1 GCA_029863805.1 Candidatus Krumholzibacteriia bacterium
CATCTCCTCGTCCATCTGGCCTTGACCTAGCGGCACCGGATGCGCGGCACCGATATTCGTGCTGGGCGCCATCGCCACGACATGAGAGGCGAGGCTAATGATTGCACCCGCGCTCGCAGCGCGCGCGCCACTCGGATAAACAAAAATGACAACGGGAATCGGGCTGGAGAGAATCTCCTTGATGATGCTTCGCATAGAGGCATCGAGACCACCGGGTGTATCCATGGAAAGGATCACGCATTGCGCGTTCACCTGCTTGGCTTCCTGCAAAACCCTTTTCACGTAATCCATGGTGACGGGACCGATGGCGCCTTTGACCATGCCCTTCACGATGACGGTCGCCCTCTGGTCGTCCCTGGTGACCCACGCGGTAGACGTAGAATCCGCCGACCTATCGACTGATTCGCACGCCACGGTGGCCAACGATATAATCGCCGCTACCCCGACAGAGAATAAACCAAATATATGCGTACAATGTCGCTGGCTCATCAGGGTCCTCGTTGTGCCCTCAGCGATTCGCCGAAGGTGTTTTGATTATTAATGTTAACGGAATCATCAACTAAAGCAATCATTTTTTTCACATGGCCGCGCTGGCAGGTTGCTATTTTGGTGTGCTGGGGCCGTTTTGGCCCGAGCCTTGCAAAAATATTGATTCCAAGATAGTTTTTGGGTAGATTATCCAGAGCATCGCCTATATCTGGCTTTAGCAAGGAGTGAACGCCTTCAATCACGTCTTGTTGCTCAACGCATCATTTGAACCGCTAAACGTCATCAATTGGAAGAGGGCAGTAAAGCTCATCTTTCTCGAGAAGGTCGAGGTGCTCGAGGAAACGGATCACGAAGTTCATTCCGCGACCGATCGGCTTCGCGTTCCTGCGGTTGTCAGACTTCTCCGTTTTGTTGGGCTCCACAAACGTGATATAAAGTTCTCGCGGCAGAATATTTACGCGAGGGACAAGTTCCGCTGTCAGTACTGCGGCCAGCGATTGCAGCCGCGAGAACTAACGTGCGACCACGTTATTCCGCGCTCCAGAGGTGGGACGACGACATGGAACAACATAGTCTCGTGCTGCCGTCCCTGTAATCGACAGAAGGGGGGGAGGACACCGGCGGAAGCGGGTCTCAGGCTCCTCAAGAAGCCCATGGCGCCGAGTTGGCTCCTTGGGTTTCACGCGCGTTTTTCGATTCACCAACCTCCCGCGGCGTGGCACGAGTATCTCTTCTGGAGTTCGGACCGCAGTAATTAGCGCTTGCGAGGATGTTGCATCGCGCTGTGGGGCGATGGTGCCGGAGGTCGGACTCGAACCGACACGGAGCCAAGCTCCGGGGGATTTTGAGTCCCCTGCGTCTACCAGTTTCACCACTCCGGCGTCGTTCCCAATACTTTTACGTCGCAAAGTTAACCACTTAAGCCAATAACTGTCAAGGCTCTTGGCCGTTTTCATCCCACCTTTCGCTTGACTTGCAGAATCGATTTGCTAAGGTGATCTCGCCAGGGGTTGTAGCTCAGCTGGGAGAGCACTTGTCTGGCAGACAAGAGGTCACGGGTTCGATCCCCGTCAACTCCACCATCATTTGCAAACCCGTGTTTCGAGAAACGCGTTTCTTGGGTCCCCTCTTGTAGGGGACTTAAGTCTTTTGAAGGTGGTTTCCTGAATCGGCGATGTGGAAGCGGTGGTCCGAGGAAGAGAGAGAATCATGAAGCATTTTGCTTGTATATTCGAGGATAAGAAGTTCTCGAACTTCTTCCCCTTATCGCTGAGCCTGCCTGTTTTTGAGTTGAGAATCGGCAGCAGGAACTTTAGATCGCGCCTGCAAATGGAAAGCGGTGCCGAAAAATTTGGCGTGTTGTGTCGCGACTATCTTGGACCGTTGATGGCGTTGCGAGAGCCCGCCCTCACAGTCAACGAGCCTGTCGAGGGCGATACCGTTTTTTTGAATGGACGCCTCCTGTGCTATGGCGATGAATTGTCGGAAGTGTTGAACAAAATCCCCGAAAACGGCATCGCTGTCAAGGGTGGCTACGTGGTCGCGGCCAAACTGGTGGGGGAGGGAGCGAAGGATTTCGCTGCCTACATTCGTGGTCGTATCTCGGAAACGACTATCGAGCAGTTGTGCGCAGAACTGAAGGGTTACGTCAACAAAGACAAGAAGGCAAGTGCGACAAAATCGCGAAAGAATGTTCTTCCTCAGGATGCGAGTGAGGGTACGTACGAAGATGATCATGCCCTGGGGCAGGATAGCCTGGTCGAGAAACTCCCACAGCCGCTTCTGCAGCTGATCGATCAACACAACCTCACACGACTCGATGTACCGGAGGCGAGGCTGTTGTCGTTTCCGTGGCAGATCGTCGAGGAGAATCCGGTGGCCATCGACGACGATTTTCAGAAGTCTCCTTTCCGCGGACAATCTGAAGAATCAGTGGTTTATCCCGGGGTGCAGATGGTTGGCGAGGAGAACATCGTGGTAGGCGAAGCCGCAGTCGTTCGCCCGGGAGTGGTACTCGATGCGTCCGCGGGCCCCATCATGATAAACGATGGCACGACGGTCATGCCCAACGCTTGCCTGCTTGGTCCAGTCTATGTAGGCAATAGATGCATCATCAAATCGGGTGCGAAAATCCTCGAAGGGACTTCCATCGGCGATGTATGCAAAGTTGGTGGGGAGGTGGACCAGGCGATTTTTTCATCTTACTCGAACAAACAGCACGATGGCTTTATTGGGCACTCTTATGTTGGAGAGTGGGTGAACATTGGGGCGGGTACCAACAACAGTGATCTCAAGAACAATTACAGCGCGGTGCGGATGTGGTGCGCTGGCGAAATCAGACAAACAGGCCGGCAGTTCTTGGGGCTCATAATGGGAGATCACAGCAAGACCGGTATTGGTACCTTGTTCAACTCGGGAACCGTCGTGGGTTTCAACTGCAACGTCTACAGCAGCGAACTGGTCGACAGATTCGTTCCCAGCTACTCGTGGGGGCAAGGCCACGACATTACCAACTACGAACTCGAGAAAGCAATGCTGACCGCCCAGGTGGTCATGGAACGCCGCGGGGTCAAGTTTGATCCGGTCTACAAGAACCTTTTTCACAAAATTTTTGAACTTACGAAGCAATGCGACAGGAACATCTAGCCCGTTCGTACACGGTGATAAATAACGAGGAACGGTACGGATGCTCGCGATCTCTTGTGCCACCAACGGTACGTGTCGAGAATCTCAGGTCATCAACAGGAGAGACCCGTTAAATAAGACACAACCGGGGTCTCGGCATGTCACGCTCGTATGTTCTTCCCGTGCAGCTGCTTGCAATTGTACCCCCAGAGTTGCTGCGTGGCATTGCCCACCGCTTGCTGAACCACCTACCACCCATTTCGCCGACTTAAACACGCGCAAGGCCTAAGTGACTTTTTAAAAGGGCCATATGAGCCCGTCGTTGCAAGCGCGCTCGCGACGGCTCGCGACCCGTCCGTGGCATGTTCTTTGATGAAGCCGACGGGACAGGATATTGACCCTGCCTTGCCCGTGACTTGCTATGGCGTAGGCCCATTCCTCAAGGTTAATGCCGTTCGACGAGTCCATGCACACGGCAAGGCGGGGTTCTTTTTTCCACCGGCAGAGAAACCGCCGCCCGGCTCCACCCCACAAGTCCCCATCCGTAGACGTTGACACGGCCCGTTGGAGTTGATATCGTGCGGAGCTGTCGCACGATGACCGGCAGCATCACGTGAATCATTACCAGTGACCCATCACGGTTGGGCGTTGGAGTTCGAGCTGTGTCGAGATCTGATGGCAAAGAAAAAAAACATCGCGTTTCTTCTCTTCTTTGGCGCCGCTTTGGTGATCACGGTGAGTTTTGTCGTGCTCTATATCGGTCTCTTCTATATGGGTGAGCGGGACCTAGCTCTTGGTGATGCGGTCGCGGTCGTTGATATACGGGGAGTGATTCATTACAGCCGGGCAAAGATCCACGAGATTGAATCGTACCGTGACAACGAAAACGTCAAGGCGGTGCTGGTGTTCATCAACAGCCCGGGTGGCGGGGTAAGCGCCTCGCAGGCGATCCACGAGGCCCTGTTACGTGTGAAAGAGCATAAACCCGTGGTCGCATTCATGGGGCCGATCGCGGCCTCGGGGGGATACTATGTGGCCTGCGCGGCCGATTCGATACTGGCCCACGAGGGGACTCTGACCGGTAGCATAGGTGTGATCGCATCGTTTCTACATACCCGGGATCTGTACCAGAAGATCGGTCTTGAGGTAACCGTAATCAAGACAGGTAAATACAAAGATGTGGGTTCACCCCATCGTCCCATGACCGAGGAGGAACGCGAGTACATGGGCGCGCTCCTAGAGTCTGTCTATCAGCAGTTCTTGAGAGCGGTTAGCGCCGGACGCGGTATCCCGGTCGATGATGTGGCACGCCTGGCGGAGGGACGTCTCTATTCCGGCGAGGAGGCACTGCGGGTCGGCTTGGTGGATCGCTTGGGCACCTACGAAGACGCGCTGCAAGTCGCGGCCGATCTTGGAGGTCTCGAGGGCAAGCCCCGGGTCATGCGCAGGGCCAGAAGACGATCTCTGGTCGAGCGCATTGTGGGCAAGAACGTGTCCGGTCTGCCGCTCGGGGATGACGACAGGATTCGCTTGCAGTACATAATCCCGTAAATTATTATTTGACACCACTTCGCTTGTATGTTAATTTGATGCGGCTGGATAACGCTGTTCTTTTTGCCCCCGGTGCACATGCGGATTGACACCTTGGGAGGATCGTCTCAGCGGGTGGGGGCTGTGCCCTTGTGCAGTGGCGTAAAACAAGAATGAGGTGAAGTCTAATGACGAAAGCTGATTTGGTGGAAGAGATCTCAAGACAGACAGGACTGAACAAGAAAGACACCAGCATCGTCGTAAATGAAATCATCGGAAATATTTGCAGAGCGTTGGCGGAGGGTGATAAGGTGGAGCTTCGCGGGTTCGGCAGCTTCAAGGTCAAAGAGCGGCGGGCACGCAAAGCGAGAAACCCCCGAACCGGTGCTGGGGTTTATGTTCCCGCCAAGTTGGTACCCTATTTCAAAGCATCAAATGAACTGAAATCTCGAGTCAACAACCAGAGTGGCGCCTAAGCCCAGAGAGGTCTGACAGACATGCCCTGCGGGAGAAAACGGAAAAGAAAGAAGATCGCGACCCACAAGCGCAAGAAGCGACTTCGCAAGAATCGTCACAAGAAAAAGAAGTAACGGGTGGCGGTTAGCGCGATCACGTTTTGGTGTTTCTCCCGAAAGCAATCGCATAAGAGGCTTCGCAGAGCGCATCGTGACGAGTACGCGTTGCCTCACACCTACCAGCCAACCCGCTCGGCAAAGACCAGGTACCTCTTATGACCGACCGTGAACGTAGACGCGCTATTCGCGCCCCGGCCAAGCTTGCCATGGAGATCAAGCTAAGTGGCGTCGACCAGGCACGGGCGGAAAGCATAAACGTCAGTGCCAATGGCGTTTATTTTTCGAGTACATCGTACATCGCACCGCTAACCAAGCTTCAAATCACGCTCATGCTGCCTGAACCGGGGGAGGGCGGGTCGGCACACGGTCGGGAGGTTGTCTGTGACGGCGTCGTCGTCAGGACCGACCCGGATGTGCCCCGTCCGCAAGGCGAACAGTATGAGATCGCTTGTTATTTCACCACCATTTCGGCCAAGGATCAGGAGCATCTCGAAGCCTATATTCTGAGCCAGCTGGCTTTCTAGTGGCCGATTTTCATTCACATTTCTATTGATGGTTCGGCGAGGACCGTGGTAAGCAACTAGTCAGGCCGCCATCCCCAGCGAGCGGGTGCTTGCGAGGGGTGGGGCAAGGCTCGTTATGACCACGCTTCGTTACAATAGTTCGTCCGGTGCGGCTCTGCTTCTTCTTTCGGCGGATGTCTCCCTGTCAGATCGTATTTCGGGGCAAACCGATTCCTTGGGTGTTCGGATCGAGCAAGTCGCCTCCTGTACAGAGGTGCTCGAGCGCTTGCGAGGTGGCGGATATCAACTTCTAATTTTTGATGCGGACGGGGTCGTCGGTAAGCCCGCTCAGTATCTTCTGGAGATACGACGCACCCATCCAGACCTGTCGATCGTGGTTACGGCTACGGACGTTAGCCAGAGGCTGCTACTGGAACTCATCCACATCGGAGTGAGCGATTTCGTCCCAAAATCGGTCGACCCGGCCACGCTGCAGGCGGCCATACGTTCTTATTGCCAACCGCTAGTCGAGGATTCCTCAAATACACGGGTTTTCAACCTGACCCACACTACTTCGCCGCCCGCGGATTACCGACAATCCGAGTCTTCGGGCAAAATCTTGCGGGCCACTCAAGACCTGCAGGCTCTCAACAAGACGCTAA
>JAOTUR010000215.1 GCA_029863805.1 Candidatus Krumholzibacteriia bacterium
GATGAACAGCTGCTGGCGGATCTCGATATCGAGGGCCCGTCGCTCGAGGGCTATCTGTTTCCCGACACCTACCTGATTCCGTGGGGTATCGGGCCACGCGAGATTGCTCGGACCATGGCGGACAGGCTGGATGATGTGTTTGATGACACCATGTCGGCACGCGCCGACGAGTTGGGAATGTCGCGCCACCAGGTGCTCACGCTCGCATCGATCATTCAGGCGGAAACACGGCTCAGTGAAGAACTGACCCGGGTCTCAGCCGTGTACCACAATCGTCTTCAGAAAGGGATGCGCCTCGAGGCGGATCCGACCGTGGCATACGCGATGGATGGTTACCGGGGCAGATTGTTTTTTCGGGACCTGGAAGTTGATTCACCGTATAATACCTACAAGCATGCTGGATTACCCCCCGGCCCGATCTGCAATCCGGGCAAAGGGGCGATAACATCGGCCCTGTATCCGGATACGACGTGCAGAGCCGTCTACTTTGTCGCACAAGGCAACGGCGGACACATATTCTCGCTGACATTGAGCGATCATTTGGCTGCGGTGAGAAAGGTTCGCGAGGCCAGGGCGAGGGAATAACGCTAATGCCGCGGAGTCTATTTATGATTGACCACGAATCGTTGCCAAGACGGCTCCAGCCAGCGCTCGCCAGACTGTGCGCCGTGCTTCGCGACTATGGCTCGATGGTGATCGCCTATTCGGGGGGGGTCGATTCGGGTCTGCTCGCGTACGTGGCCTGGAGGGTGTTGGGGCGCCGCATGGTTGCCGTGATGGGAATCTCTCCCTCGCTCGGGACACGGGAGCAGCGTGCGGCGATCGACTTTCTCACAGCGCAACACATACCACACGATACGATAAGAACCGACGAGATGGAGAACGAGAGCTACCGAGCGAACAATCCCGATCGCTGTTACTTCTGTAAGCTGGAACTCTTTGACGGATTGGGAGGCATCGCGCGGGTTCGCGGGTTTTCGTATGTCGCCTACGGGGCAAACCTCGACGACCGCGTGGATCACCGGCCGGGGTCCGTGGCCGCGGATGAAAAGCGCGCGATCGCACCGCTGGTCGATGCCGGCCTGGACAAGCAGACCATCCGTGATCTGGCCCAGGCGCTGCGTCTGTCGCTGTGGGACAAGCCCGCCGCGCCATGTCTGGCCTCCCGGGTACCGTATTTTAGCGAAGTGACGACCGGTAAGCTCGCCCAAATCGAGGCGGCCGAGTACGTCCTAAAAGATCTGGGTTTCGCGGTGTGTCGCGTGCGCCATCATGACGATGTCGCGCGCATCGAGATCCCCGAACCCGAGCATGCTCGCATCCTGAGCGATGGAGTGTGGTCGCGTGTGGTGGCGGGGATTACCGCAGCCGGTTTTCGACATGTCATGCTCGAGGGAGACGGGTTTCGCAGCGGGCGATTGAACGATGTCCTTACGAAGAAGGTGCGCTAAGAGGGTGGGCAGATCCGTGGGATTCAATTGACAGCCAACCCTTTTGGCGGTTCAATGATGTTGCCGGTGGGAGGGCCAGGTCAGATGGCGATGAAGAGAGTCAAGAGCAGGCGCTTCAAATGGACGTTCTTTTGGGCCGGCATGGTATCGATCGTCTTGGGCTATGTGTTTCTGGCCTCGAACGACATCACCATCGCTCCGGTCTTGCTGGTCCTCGGTTACTGCGTGCTGATCCCCCTGTCTTTCCTGTAACCGCACACCATAAAGGGCGAATAGCTCAGCTGGGAGAGCGCCTGCCTTACAAGCAGGAGGTCACAGGTTCAAATCCTGTTTCGCCCACCATTTGCCCCCGCGCGGCGTCCGCAGGCTTGCCCGGAGCGCCCTGGGGTGTGCCCGGGCTCTCGAAAATGCCGCCGGCTGGCCGCATGCTGGCTCCGGAGGCCACAGGAGCTCAAAACCTGCCTAAAGTCAACATTCGACGCACAATTGGCCGTTGACAGCAAGCCGCTTTCTATGGTACAATCCCTACCTGTCGAGTAAGGCGTGAAAATACCACTGGTCGAGGGAAGAAGATCTACCCCTGGCTTCTACCGCACATTAGGGTGATCACGTCACCTGGATACTAGTGCATGTATTCCAAACTTTTTGGAGGTGTACGCATGTTAAAAGGGAAAGTGGCTGTTCTCTGTCTGGTCGCCATGTCGCTACTGGTCGTGAACGGCACGGCTTTTGCAGGGATCATCGATCCGTGCGAGTCAACCGCTTCGATCGTATTTACGTCGGGGACTCCGAACTGTAACAACGGAACCGAGCCCCCGCCGATTCCCGCTCCGTGTGCCGCGGCAGAGTCCTGTGCGAAAGTGGACGCCTGCCCGCAGGGAGATGGTAGTTCGTTTGTCGCCCAGGGGTGGTATATCGCGGTCACGGTCGTCGAGACCGGTGGGATTCCGATTCCGAATATCACACCGACCGATTTCTGGCTTCTCGACTGCGATGCTCCGGCGTCTGCCGTCATCCTCTGTGGTGGTTCGGCGTCATCCGGAGCGGATTCGTTGACGAACTCGTCCGGTATGACAACCCTGTCGCAGACGACCCTAGCGGCGAGTGTTTGCGGTGTCGACCCGACACTGGGACCTTCGCCGACGTACCCGTGCGGCGGTGGCCTCGCATCGAGCCCGGGTGGTCCGCTAGATGGTATGAAACTGATCGTTCAGGGTTTTGCGATTCAGGATGCTGCTGCGAGCTGTGCGGATCAGTGCCTGCCAGTGTTGGTTCGCAGCTACGATCTGAACACGGACGGACAGATCGGCGGTGGTGATCTGGGTCTGTTTTCGCTGGGTTTCCCGGTCCCGATAACCAACCCGTACAACGAATGTACGGATTACAACCAAGACGGACAGAACTCGTTGGGGGATTTGGGCCTTTTCTCAGTGCATTTCGGTTTTCCGGCGCAGGGACTGCCCGGACACTGTTGCTCGCCGCCGTGCGTGGTCAACTAAGATTTTGCTTTACGGCTGACCCGCGGGGGAGTACAGTACGACATAGTCCTGAGACCCCTGTCTTCGTGCCCGGTCTGCAGCGAAGCGGTGGCGCGACACCGGGGTGCACAGGCAAAAAAGACTTTCGAGCTGGATGAACGCCACGGTCTATTCGGTGGCGTTTCATCCGGCTCGGGTAAAAGGTGTATCGGCCAAGACTTCAGTGAGGAGGTAACGAATGAAGAAAACACTGCTACTCACTTTGGTGGTCATTTGCGTCGCCGGTCAGGCGTCCGCACAGACGTTTGGCGGGGAAATATGGGTCGCGGACTCGCAAAACCTGGGCAGCTGTGAAATTGCCCACGGCAATGCAGCCCCGTTGACCCAGATCGCCATCATTCACAACAACTACTCTCCCGAAACGCTGGCAGTTGGTTTCACGGCGACTGTACCCGCGCTTGCGTTCTTGTTTCACACAGGTGATGTGTGGAACTTCGGCGCGGTGGTCGGCGGCTCCCAAGCCGGCGTCAACGTGGGCTACGGGGCCTGTTTGGCACCGGGCGAGGCCATTCATGTAGGGAACATGAATTTCGTGGCTATCGGTGCTCCGACAGGCTGCGTCGCGTATCCGATCACGAACCCCTCGGCGTCGGATTGTTCCGGTACGTCGCTGGGGACGACCTTCGGACCGGGAGGCTTCGTCAAGGCGTTGCCAACCACCGACTGCGCGTGTGGCATCGTGCCCAACGAGGACACCACCTGGGGCCAGATCAAGGAGTTGTTCAACAACTAGAACTTCTTGTGAGGTCACACTAGGACTCGACGTGTCCGGTAGCCAAGAGGCTACCGGACACGTTGTATTTTGGCCCCTCGCGTGACAAAGCCCGGGCTCGAGTCGGCTGAAGGGGTAGGCCCCGTAGGCCTCCCCGGTGCCACGTGGAGCGGCCGCATACGACATTGACAATTCTGCGCAAGATATCTTGAAATTATAGAGTTAACCGGCCGTCTCAATCCTTGACTCCGCAAGGATAACGCCTTAGGTTTGTTTTAGTCTGCCAGCCTGCTTATGCCCCCTGCCGATGTTGCCCCCACTTAAACCATGCAGGATGCCATTGTGCCGCGGTGGCGCTCTACATCAGGGTCACGGAGGATTGTGAGACTTTTTCGCCTTTTCAAAAGACGTGGGTATGTCGTGCCAGTGTGCGGAGTCGCCCTGTTATGTGGCATGGGCCTGGCAGGCGCTGGGGCCGCCATGGGACCCGTGACGTTGGTGTCCGCAGACGATAACCGTATCGTCTTTGATATCGATTTGAGCGACTATTCGCTGTCGGCGTCGCGGTTTGTCGAGGGCGCAGAGCGGTTCGAGATCACCGGTTTTGGCACCTTCTCAGTGCCCGGCGAGCCGCTGATCCCCGGGCGGGATTACCTCGTTGCCCTCCCCCCGGGCTTCGACTTTGGCCTGCGTTACACCATCCAGCGCTCGCAGCCGCTGGGTCGCCGACGCCTGGAGCCGGTGCCCTTCCCGCTGGTCCAGAGGGGGGAACACGACCTCGTGACCAGCTCCGAAGAATACCGGATCGATAGGGCCGTCTACGATAGGGCGAGCACGGTGGCGGGTGTGTCGGCCCGACCGGAGGGCCGTCTGCGGCACCAGAGGGTCTTGCCCGTCCGCGTGATGCCCGTGACCTACGATCCCGTAACCGGCGAAACGGTGTTGGCCACGTCGATCCGTGTCGAGATCACCCTGTCCGGCGCTGGGGATCTCCGGGACGAAGGGGACGGACCCCCGGTGGTGGAGACGGATGCGTGGGAGCGGATCTATGCGCGAGCGTTGGTCAATCCGCTTCAGGCCCACAAATGGCGCACCAAGCCGCGGCCGCATCCCCGGCATCTGCGCGACTCACAACGCGCATCCCAGGCCACGGCCGGGCCACTGGTCAAGCTCAAGGTGCGGGAGTCGGCTCTGCATCGCGTCTCTGCGTCCACGGTCATCGGCGCGGGTTTCCCCGTGGGCACGCCGACCTCACAACTCCACTTGTTCCAACGGTGGTACAACGAAACCACCATGGCCGAAGAGATACTCGATATCCCCTTCAAGTTGGTCGAGAGCGCCAGTGGTGTGAGCGGCGAGTTCGACGGTACAGATTATGTGGTTTTTTACGGCCAACGGCTCCGCGAAGACAGTCTGCGTAGCGACTTCATCGAGAAATTCTCCGACCACAACGTGTACTGGCTGGGCGCCTCCGCCGGTACGCCCATGACCCAAAAAACCGTCCCCGCGGGCACCGTAAACCCCGACACGGCGACCGCGTCATTCCCGGTGAATCTCTATCAGGAGAAGGATCTTTTTTTTATGGAGGAAACGCCGGATACAATGAGGCCACAGGTACCGCGGGTTCCCATGCGCGAGTTCTATTACTACAACGGCGGTTTTGTTTCCACGTTTTCGGCGCCGTTTACCCTGGGCGCGATCAAGACGGGAGGAACCTTCCAGGTCAAGGCGCGATTCCTGGGCGGTGACGTGTTGCGCAGTGCCCGCAAGGTCAGGATCGAGATCCTGAACTCGAAGGGCACGACTCGGCTGACCGACGCCGATGTGCCGCTAAAGAACGTCGTCGATTATACCTCCGCACCGGTTTCGACCGATCTTCTCGCCGAGGGCACCAACACGCTTCGTATTCAGCCGATTGGCCGCAGCGCGGTGGAGGCGCTGCTGGACTGGTTTACGCTCGAATACGATTCACCGTACCGGGCGGTGGCTGATGTGCTCGATTTCAATACCGGGGTGCTCACCGGTAGTCAAAACCTCACCGTCACCGGAATAAGCGACACCGATGTGATGCTGTTCGATGTTACGAATCCACTATCGGCCGAAGAGTGCCAGCTCGACGCCAGTCATTTTACCGACGTGGGCGGGGGAAGGGTTGCGCTGTCGTTTCAGGTCACGATTGGCAGCCAGAGACGCTTCTGGCTAAGCCCGCTCGACAAGATACAGGAGATCCCGGCCGGGGATGTGGTGGGCGATGAGCCGAGCAGTCTGATCGGTGAGCCGGCGGAAAACGGCGTGGATATCCTGGTGGTCTCGCATCGCGATTTTATGGACGAAATCCAGCGTTGGGTGGACTACCGCCGGGCCCAGGGCTACCGCGTGCTGGTTGCCGATGCCGAGGATATCTTCGATGAGTTTAACGGCGGCGTCAACAACGCCCGGGCGATCCGTCGCTTTGTCCGTCATTTTTTTGACAAGGGTGGTGCGAGCTTTCTCGTGCTGGTGGGTGACGCCAGCGAAGACGGCAAGCGTGTCCATTCGGATTCGGGTATCAATTTTGTGCCGACGGAGTCTTTTTCCGAACACGTGTTCAGCCGGGTGTTCAACGAGGATGAGGTGGTGACGACCGACAAGTGGTACGTGATGCTCAATAAGGATATCGTGTACGA
>JAOTUR010000216.1 GCA_029863805.1 Candidatus Krumholzibacteriia bacterium
TCTCGCGCACCTCGTGGTTTCCACGCGCGAAGGCCACTGTCATCTATAACGGTATCGACCTGGATGACTATGACAGACTCGGTGAACGTAAGCCGGAGATCAGGCAGTGGTTTAGACGCTCGTTGGGGCTGGAACGGGATGCGTGTTTGATCACGCTAATCGGAGAGCTCAACGAGAGAAAAGGTCATCGGTTCGTGATCGGTGCAGCGCGCGAGATTATCGACGAGCATCCCCATGCGCGGTTCCTGTTTGTGGGCGATGGCGATGCGCGCGTCCACATCGAGCGTCTGCTCGATGAAGGGGGGCTGCGGGACAGGTGTCTCATGTTGGGGTTTCGTTCGGACGTCCCCGACATTCTCACCGCATCCGACATCCTGGTTCTTCCCTCGCGGGTCGAAGGGTTTGGCTATGTTCTGGTCGAGGCGATGGCCGCACGTTTGCCGGTCGTTGCCTCGAACACCAGCAGTATCCCCGAGATTGTCACGCACGGGGAGACCGGTTACCTCCACGACATGGGAGACCAGCAGGCGATTGCCGTGTGTTTGAAACGGCTACTCGTCGATCCGGGGCTGCGCCAAAGTATGGGCGAGGCTGGCTACCAGGTGGTGAAGCGGAAGTTTAGCTACGCGGTGATGATCGACCAGCTCGAGCAACTCTTTTTCGAACAAAGACCCCACGAGAAAGCGGGGGGTGGGTGACCATCGCCCTGTCGGGAAACCGCCGAGCCGTCCGGTGTCTTGTTCGCGTCGGTTACAGTGGGGTGCGTTGCCGGCCGCCTGCACAAAGAAAAAGCTTTATCTGCTTGCAATGATTGGATATATTGTTATTCTAACGGTATTGAAGTCGGTCATTTTGGGGACGATACCTCACTAAACATAAACCTGAATCGGCATCCTTGCCCCGCATGAAGAAATCCGTCGCCACAATTCTTGCCTTGCTCTTTGTGATCACATTGGGTGGTTCTGCCTCGGCGCAGGTCGATGCCAGTAACGACATGTCCTGGCTGGACGGTTTTTCGCTGGTCATTCTGGAAAGCAACGACGTGGCGGGTCTTCATCGCGCTCGCACCGCTATTCAATCGCATGGTGGTCGGGTGGCGATCATGTCTCCACCATCGCTCATTCTCGGTTGGATACCCTTTGAGACTCGCACCGAGCTGATAGGGAAGGCCGGCATCCGGGGCATCTACTACACAGAGGTGTCGGCGGGAGAGGTCAACACCGATGATCCGCAGTCCGGGATGTTGGTGCGGTACTATAACTCGGTCGTTCGCGGGGACATCCAGAGAAAACATTTTGAAGAGGCGGAACGAACCTCCACGGTCAAACGTTGGCCGGAGAACGGGTCGGATGCGATGCAGCCGCCGCCGCGCGATCAATCGTCGTACATTGAGAATCTGCGAGCGATCGGCCTCGATGTCGACCAGCTCAAGAACCAGGGCATCCTGTTGCAAGCGAACCAGGCGACGGCTGGTAACAGCGATGCCATGACCGGAACCGTCTCGGTCACGCTCTTCTTCGTGGAGAGTGATGGCAGCGGCTCGGATCCGGATACGTACACCTGGACCGACGAGCACGTGCAGGAGTGGGTCGACGGCGTAAATACCGGCCTCGCCTGGTGGACGTCACAGGCGTACAACTACTTCGATTGCTGGAACGCCTTTCTCGTGCGGTACTTCCCACCCACCGATTCACGATGCCAGCAGCAGTACGAGCCGGTTCTGCACGACAGTGGTTTTGCCAGCACGTGGGTCAGCCTGGTCATGGGGCAGTTTGGCTACACATCTGGCAATCATTTTAGCCGCGTCGATGCCTATAACACGTTTCAGAGGACCACGTATGGCACGGACTGGGCGTACTCGGCGTTTATTGGCTACAACCCCCCCGGCGCGCCCGCCCAGTTCACAAACGGGACCTCGGCGTTCGCCTGGCTGGGTGGACCCTACACCGTGCTTCTCTACAGAAGCTTTAGCTGGCCGCCGTACCAGGTCTTTGCGCATGAGACCGGACACATCTTTCTTGCGTGCGACGAGTACAGCGGCAGCGGTTGCAGCTGCACCAGCTGCGTAGGCAAGCCAAATCAAAATTGCTATCTGTGTTCGTCGGGCTTGTGCATGATGAAATCGAACGACTTTACGCTTTGCGCCTGGACACCGGCACAGATCGGTTGGGTGGGGCCCGGCTGTGCGCCGCCACCGCTGCCTGCCCCTGCCACGGCGGGGGTGAGCCCAAGTGGCGGACTCCAGGGTGTGAGGACGACAATCCAGATCACGGGAAGTGATTTTGTCTATGGTGCCACCGCTGATTTAGGTCCCGATGTGATTGTTCACGGCACTGCGTTTGTCAACTCGACCACGCTCGATGCGGATATTACGGTGGGCAATGAAGCAACACTTGGATTCGTCGATGTTACCGTCACCAATCGTGACCTGCAGAGTTCGACTCTGCTCGGCGCCTTTGAGATCCTGGTGACGCCGCGTCACTATGTGTCGGTGTCGGGTACCAATGTCTTTCCGTATCTGAATCCGTCGCAAGCGGCGACGTCGCTGACCGATGCCATAAACGCGGCCGGTAACGGCGATTCGGTTCTGGTAGAGACGGGGATCTATCCTGTCAGTGATTCGGTGTCCGTCACCCACGGGATGATCCTGTCCGGTGCGTGGAATGGTTCCTTCAACGCCCGCGACCTGGCTACGGGCAAGTGTGTCGTCGATCTCGCGTTCAGCGCCAGTCAGACGGTTCTGGTGGTTGCGGGTGGCGAAGCGGTCACGATCGACGGGTTCATTATCGAAAACGGCACGGGAAGCCGGCGGGGAATTCCGGCGGTTGAGTATGGTGGGGGACTCTATGTCGACGGCGCAACCTTGACCCTATCAAACTGCGAGATTCGATCGAACGCCGCATTGACCGGCGGTGGCGTCGGTGGTGGTGTTTACGCGTCCGCCAGTACCATCGATTTTCGCGACCTGGTTTTGTTGAACAACACGGCCACTCAGGGTGGGGCGATATTCCTCGACGACTGTACGGGAAGTCTGACCAACAACACGATATCGGCCAATGAGGGGTTCACGACGGGAGGTGGCGCGCATGTGGTCAATTGTTCGACGCTGACCTTTGTCGATAACGTTTTTACCGGCAATTCGACCGACGTGAGCAGTGGGGGGTTCAATGGGGGCGGGCTATTTGTCAGCAATTCGACGGACATCGTCGTCTCCGGGGGCGAGATCTCCAACAACGACGCCGAGGGTACCGGTGGTGGGGTATATTACGAAACGTCCGATCTGGTTCTCGACGCGGTGCTCATACTGCGCAATACCTCGAGCCTCGGTGGTGGTGTGGGAAGTGGCGCTGGCACGGGCAGCTTCACGATAGCCGGGTGTGACGTCCTGTGGAATGCGGCCAGCACGGGTGGGGGCGCGTTTATCTCAGGTACCGCATACATAAACCACAACCTGTTTGTCGGCAATAGCGCGGGCGGACTCGCCGGCGCTGCCTTCATCTCCGGATCAGCGAGCGGAAGCGTTGTCGGCAATACGTTGGATCGCAATACGGCCCCAACCACGGGGGGCTTCTTCTTGTCGAGTGTGTCTCTCCCCATCGTCAACAACGTCATCGTCAACTCGGGAGATGTCGGTGTCAACTGTGTAGCGGGATCGCCGACGTTGGATTACAACAACGTGTGGAATAGCGGCGTCGCGGACTATCAAGGTTGCGCCCCGGGTACGGGATCGCTCTCCAGGGATCCGCTTTTTGCAGACACAGCGATGGTGGATTATCATCTCACGGTGCATTCGCCGTGCATCGACGCGGGTGACCCGAACCCGACATACGACGACCCGGATGGCTCGCGCGCAGACATGGGCATCTACGGATCGCACACGTTCGTGATGGACCAGCCCTCATACCCCAAGAATCTCAACGCCGCGATCAGTGGGGGCGAGATCACGTTGCTTTGGCGGTCCAATCCCGAGCCGGATGTCGAGTGGTACGCCGTTTACAAGGATTCAACACCCGGTTTTGCCCCCTCCTCGTCGAACTTTATACAGTTGGTTGCGGCGCCGGACACCATGTTTGATGGGGGGGTGTTTGAAGACAGCACCTTCTTCAAGATATCGGCGGTTGATACAGGTGGCTATGCCAGTGGTTACTCGAACGAGGTGGGTGGATCTACGCCAACGGCGGTCGGCCGAGACATCGCCACCTATGGTTTCCGGCTTTATCAGAACCACCCCAATCCGTTTAATCCGGTGACCTATATTCGTTACGAGATTGGCGGGCGTTCGAGGGTAGTGCTTAGCATATTCGATGTGCGCGGGCGGTTGGTTAGACGCATCGTCAATGCGACACGCGGTCCCGGCGTTTACACGGCACAGTGGGATGGCAGGAACGATCGAGGCGAGAGCGTGACCTCGGGCATATACTTTTATCGCCTGACGGCGGGCGGCGATGTGCGAACCAAGAAGATGGTAATGTTAAAGTAGTCCACGGCTTTTTTGGAGGTTGAGGGTTAAAACAGCCCGACCGTCGAGTAGATGAAACTCGATGGTTCGGGTTTTTTTGTGAGCGGGGAGAGCCATAATCGACGATCATCGACTAGCGGAAGTAAAGAATCTTTCGGCATCGTTCGGGTGTCAACCAACCGGGCTGTTCCAGATACGCGGCGAACTGCTGGGCCTGCGACGACCACGGCGCGCGTTGCAAAGCGTCGCGGATACCCGCCTCCAACCCCGCCTTATCGCCGCGAACACCGGCCAGGCAGGCCCTTCCGATCACGGCCCGCGTGTTGTTAGGGCTGAGCGCGAGTGCCCGATCGTAAGCGTCCTCGGCTTCCCCATAGCTCCCCGAACGACGAAGTATATCTCCCCACGTTGCTAGATGCTCGGCGCTGTTGGGTTCGGCCAACGCCATCAGTCGCGCTTCCTCCAGAGCCAGATCGTCGCGTCCCGCAGTCGTCGCCGCGAACAAGGCGCCCAGATGGGCATGCCCCGGTTTGTACGCACCCTGGGCGAGCGCCGTATGGTAGGACAAAAGGCCGGCTTCCGCCCGCCCTCCAGCTCGCGCCGCCAACCCGATTTGAATCTGCGCCAACAAGCGGTACGTCATCCTCTCTTCCGGATAGCTGCGGATGGAAGTCAGGAAGCTCGTCTTCGCACGCTCCACATCGCCCGACCTCAACTCGGAGGACCCGATGTAACGCCACGTCTCGCCAAGGCTGGCGGGGCCGAAAAGCTTGTCATTGTGGGCGACTCGACGAATTCTCTCCAGCGCCGAGTGTGGATGGTGATTGCCGTACAACCAAAAGAGCGAATGCAGGAGCGTGATCACGAGAACGGCTCCCGCTAGAGAGCCCGATCCCATAAGCCTGAGGGTCTGCGCCTTTCCCGCGGGATCCCCAGCCGTATCCGAATCTTCCTGTGACAATCTTGAGCCGGCACCCTGGCAAGCCCACAATGCGACGGCGATGACGGGAACGACGAAGATGTCCCAGTCCCGGACCATGCCGAGATTTGGGTTGACGATGATGGCGAAGAGGGCCAGTCCGCTGCCGAACGTTATGAGAAAGATCCCGCGCCGCTTCGTCCGCCCACCCGCGCAAAGGGCCACGGCCACGGGCAGAGCGGGTGCGACAAGGAGGGCTACGTTCAGCAGGTCCACGGCATGGACCCACGCGAAAGCGCTGTAAGCCACCCCAAAAGGGGATTTACCAAACGGCGGAAGCACATGCTGCGAACGCGCGGCGTGCCCCAGGATTTCCGCGAAGGGAAAGCCCAGAACCAGCAGCGCCAGCCCAGCGGCGACAGGAATTGCAAGAAGCGTGGCCAAGGCTTCTTTCCATTTGCCGTGCTTAATGGCCAGTCCCACGAGAACCAGAATGGCGGGCAAGGCAAACATCATTTGCGCGTGACACAAAATGGCGAACGCAAATCCCAACCCCAACCATATGAGTCGCCCATCACCGTCCGCCCACCGGATTCCCAGCCACGCCACCAGCAGCGAAGCCGTTGCGGCAAAGGCGTAGTACTCGGCGTATCCCGCGAAGAGTTGCAACGCTCCCCCTAACCCGATCGCCGAGAACACGAAGACACTTCCCGCGCTCGAGGAGCTAAGCCGCCTGGCAATGGCAGCGCTGAGCAGCAGGTAGGTCAGCCCCAAAGGCAGCCCGGTGACGAGGAACGAGCTCGTCACCGACCAACCCAACGGTTCGCCCACCGATCTGTGGATTGTGGTCACGAGCGCCTGCGGCAATGGCTCCCGATGTGCGCCACCCCCCGCGCGAATACCTTTGGCGATGGCGGAAACCCAGTTTTGAGTGTCGCCAAGGAGGAAGTTCTCGGACCGAAGCACCACGAAGGCGGCC
>JAOTUR010000217.1 GCA_029863805.1 Candidatus Krumholzibacteriia bacterium
CGGATAATCTCTGCGCCAAAATCCTCGATTTCTTTGATCCGCTTCGTTTGATACTTGCAGGGAATATATACCACGCACCTCAATCCGATCAGCCCCGCGGCGACCGCCATAGCCACTCCGTAGTTGCCACATGTCGCAAGCGTTACAGCGTCGAAGCCCCGGCGCATCGCATCTCGAACCTGGACGAACGCGATACGGTCTTTTTGGGTGCCCGAAGGATTACCTCCCTCGAATTTGAGATAGAGCTGGCGGACATCTCGTTCGCGCTCGATGTTGCGCGCCCGGGAAAGGGTAGTGTCCCCGACTTCGGAGTCGATCACATCATCGAACGCGTCGAGGCGTTCCTCAAGGGAACGATTTGGATCTTTGACAACGTCAGTCACCGGCGTGAGGTCATCGGAAAACAACTCTTCTTGCAGCGTCGCACCGTCCAGAACCATGTCGACAACAACGTCCTTGTCCGAAACCTTAGAGTCCTCCATCATGCGTCCTTTCGCTGCCGGTTTCCCACTAGTGTTCCACATCGTTGAAGCCCAACTCCGAGAATGCGTCGGAGTCTAAAACATTTCCATCTTCCGCTTCAAATCCAAAGGCATCATCGAACTCGTCGTCCAACAGCAACAACTCGAATTCGTCGGCGGCGAGCGGTGGAGGGATCGCGCGAGAAGTCGCAACCTTGGACCGTCGGCCACGCCTTGCCTTGCGGTCAAAACGTTTTCTGTCATGCTGATCGCGGTCGTTTTCGCGAGGTGAACGCCGGTGATGTTTCGACATAGAGAACCTCCTGAGATCACCCCAGCCAACTTTGAGCCCGGCTAGCTGGGGAACGGACTGTGTCTCGAAGGCAGAGTTCTATCGATCGCTTGGTGAGATAGCACCCGGTGATCGAGGTCCCAGGTCCGGGGTTTGTGTACCCGCGGGGTGAAGGCTTTAAGTCCGCGAAACAACTGCCTCACGGGACGTCCGGCGTCGTCGGCCATGGTCTCCAAGAGGAGTTGAAGTTGACCGCGAAACGCACACGAAAACGCCCCTAAAATCCATCAGGAAGTTGTGTCCCTGAGCAACCCCATTAGACCCCCGTCCGAAACACTTACTGTAGTGCCGCCTTACGCTTCTGTTCCGGGGGGTCCAGGGCTTGGGGACGGCAAAGTATCTGGCACGCGAGGCGCCAGCGTAGTGGCTAAAAGTTAGCTCTCGGTCTGGTCACTGTCAACGGAATTTTGGTTTTGGACCAGGTGGCCCATGTGGTATGAAACACACGGACACTGCGGCGGTCCCATCGGAGCGGGACCGATCCAGCGCCGAGTGATTGACCGCCAGGCGCGCCCTTAACAACCTGAAATGAAAGTTGAGACGATCGTTCAATGAACCCAGAAACTGGATGGCAAACGATTCTGATCATGACTGTGTTGATTTTTTTTGCCCGAATCAGCGACGTGACCTTGGGGACGCTGCGTATCGTGTTCATTTCAAAGGGGCAGAAGTACATTGCCCCGGCCTTCGCGTTCTTTGAAATGCTGATCTGGCTATTCGCGGTACGCCAGATCATGCAAAACCTGGACAACGCAGCGTATTACTTTGCTTACGCGTTCGGTTTCGCCTCCGGCGTTTTTGTTGGACTAAATGTTGAGGAAAGGTTGGCGATGGGCCTGAGACTTGTCCGGACGATCACACGCAAAGACGCGAGCGAGCTGGTTGCAGCACTGAGAGATTGCGATTTTGGTGTGACCAGCGTGGAAGCCACTGGCAATAGTGGCAAGGTGAACATCCTCTACAGCGTCATCAAGCGTAGCGACGCCGATCGATACATCGGTATGGTGAAGAAGTTCAATCCGCGGGCTTTTTTCTCCGTCGAAGACATCCGATTTGTGAGTGAGGGTGTCTTTCCCCAGAGAGCGAGATCAATGTTTCGTCGCCTCGGTTTTCCGGGACTGAGGGGTTGGGGAAAAATCAAATGATATACACGCGCACCGCGAGGAAATCCCCAACTGGCACGACGACCGTCTGCGTATACGAAACCCTCAGTGTCGACCATCCAGACGCCGACCACCTGGTTTGATAAACAAAATCGCCCCGCAACGCAAAACGTTGCAGGGCGATCTTCTAAATCTATGGCGGGCCGGACAATACGAACCTCGAACTTTTGAACCGTTCTTACAGGCCCTACTTGCCAGCTGATTCCAATCTCCGGTGAGTCGTTTCTGTCACGGCAGATGTGTTGCGCACAGTAAGACCGTGGACTAATTCACAACGGTGAGTCTTGGCTTGCCGTTACAAAACCCAGGATGTCCGTTTAGAGGTACCTGACGAGGAGTTTCTGTGAGCCCATCAACTGACCCCCATTTTTCGGATGAAGTTCGCGAGCACTAACGTGACGATTCCGATGAGGATCGATGTGCCGCCCATCAGCCAAAACAGGACCTTCGGTTCAATGAATATCACCACACCTCCTACCACGAGCGCGAGACCGGGGATCATCAACAAGAACCCAGACCCCGACTTCCCCTTCATCCCTTTGCACATCGACGCCATCGGGCACATCTCCATCGGGCCGCTCGTGTCATCGTGCGTCCCCGTGCGGGATTCTCTTCTATCTGAACCTTGCGTCCTATGTTCTTCGGCCATTGTCTGCCTCCGTTTCACGGGATCGGTCTTGGTCAGGCCTACTGACGGTATACTGAGTAAACGTAGTCATGGGCCTTCTGAGTTTCGTGACAGGACATGCACTGTTCCCGCATGTCCGTCACCAGGCGCTTATCGGGATCGCCCTGCTTGAAGTCTTCAAAGCCCCAGCCGGCGGTCTCGCCGAAACGATCAGGATCCTTCTCCATCACTCCGATCACCTTGCGAGATCCCTCAATAATAGCGCCGTTTTCTATTCCTTCTTCCAGAAGATCAAAGACCAGCACAGCGCCTTCCGGAAAAGGCTCGCCTGACTTGAGGGCAGCAAGGGCTTTGTCGTTCGCGTACACGTGATGGATACCCCCGAACGCGTCGTAGTGAACATGACCCTTCATAACAACCATCGACTTCACATGATTCCATGCCCGATAACCCTCCGGGTACGCGACCTTGTTCTCGGTCTGTCCGACGAGCGCTCCCGAAGCCAGGAGACCAGCACCAAGCAGCACGACTATCCAAATGGTTCTCTTCATTTCATTCCTCCCGAGTGTCAGCGGTGAATCCGGCCAGACTCCGCCGGCCGGATTCACTCCTAGCTTTCGACTATGGCTTTGTAGCTTCGATCCTTGCCGAGATAATAAAATCTTCGACATTTCTACCCGGTGCCGCGTTGCGGATGATCTCTTTGCTTTCGTCAACAGGGCCGATGCGAACATCGACAAATCCGGCCTTTTCCAGCATGGCCCGTAGCTCCTCCACCTGCGCTGCACCTGACACACACCCGGCATGAAGCTCAAGATTGTGTCTTATGTCTTCGGGTAATGGTGCCGTAGCAACGATATCGGTAATCGCCAACCTCCCACCTCGCTTCAATACGCGAAAGGCATCGTTGAAGACGTTCGCCTTCTCGGGCGAAAGGTTGATAACGCAATTGGAGATGATCACATCCACCGACTGATCGGCCACCGGTAGGTTCTCGATCTCTCCCAGACGAAACTCCACATTGGCCAGTCCCGCCTTTTCGGCATTTTCACGGGCTTTGCTAATCATTTCCGGTGTCATATCGACACCGATCACATGACCGCTCTGCCCCACTGCTCTCCCGGCCAGAAAACAGTCAAAACCAGCACCACTGCCCAGATCGACAACCGTTTCCCCCGGTCGCAGCGAGGCGATGGCCTGCGGGTTACCGCAGCCAAGGCCCATGTTGGCGCCTTCCGGTACACCTGCAACGTCTTCTCCGGAGTACCCGAGGCCGACTGCAATATCCTCTGCTGTCGGGTTACTACCCTGGCCGCATCCGCATCCACAACCGGCGGCACCGTCTTTTGCGATGTTGCCATATGTCCTGCGGACTGTTTGGCGAATCTTATCATCCTTTTGCTTTTCCATTTTGCCACCTCCGTCTAGATCGATAACTTGGTATCGTTTCACCCCTACAGACGGAGATCTTCGAAAAAGGACGCAAACTCCTTGGGGATTGCACTAGCATTCAGTGCAACTCCCGTCACTTCCATCGTCACCGCACGACCCTTCCCGGTCTTCGTAATCCATCACGCGACCTCGATGATCGAACTGGAACTGACAACAGTCCAGAAGCATGTCCCGCAGTTTCGCCCGACCTCGTTGGACGCGCGCCTTTGCCCCTGATACCGATATACCTTGCTTCTCGGCGACCTGCTTCTGTGTCAGGCCCTCTATTTCCGACATCATCATTGCCTCACGGTAAGAAACCGGAAGCGTTTGAATCATCGGCACGAGACAGCCTGCAATCTCCCGCCGCGCCTGATCGGAAGGCTCGGTTTCTACGGCAACGAGTGTTTCCGGGAGTTCTTCTGTCGCCCTGTGGGCACGGTAATGATCGATAATTGCGTTTCGTGTTATCTGATAGATCCAGCTCCGGATCTTGCTTGCATTTCTAAGCGTGTTAATTCGGGAATGGATCCGCGTAAAGACATCTTGGAGGATATCATCCGCAGTAGACGTGTCGCCGACACGGCTTTGAATAAACCCGTGGAGCTTGCTGTGATAGTCCTTCCATATTTGCTCGGTATGGCTCATGGATAATGGCCCGGTTTCGACAGGCCTCGCGAATGTGACGGCTTGCAGACTCTGTTCATTGTAATACCGGAAGACGCGGGCTACTAACACAGAATGGACTGGCTCGTACTCCATTATTGACCTATGTCAATTTCAAGGTTGAACTGCACACTGACTCGGGTCTTGGTCACAACGGCGGACGAAGTCTGAGATTGCTTCGTCGGATGTGGTGCGTCTTGAACGAATGGATCTATAATATATATGCGATTGCGCCAGCGGATCTTTCTAACGTACAGCCGAAAGGAGAACTAACGTGGCCTCTACTAAGATGATCCCCGAAGACGAAGCTACGGACAAAGTCAAAGAGATCTACGACGACATCAGACAAACGCTCGGGATTGACTTTGTCCCCAATATGTACAAGGCCATGGCTCCCAAACCGGGTTATCTGGAAGCCAACTGGAACAAGGTCAAGGCCGTCATGAAGGGACCAGGGAAACTGGACCAACTGACAAGGGAGATCATCGCCGTCTCCGTTTCGGCGGTGATGGGGTGCGAGTACTGAATCTCCGTGCATACTTCCGCGGTGCGGAAGCTCGGCCTCGACGATGAAGCGATCGTCGAACTCATGAGCGTCGTTGATTTGTTTAGCGGGCTTAACAAACTGCTGGACGGTCTCCAGGTGGAGATGGACGAGAAACCCTGGTACGGGTGAGGAGGTTGAGGATTCGAATGCCGTGAGCATTCGGTATGTTAAGGAGCCTTGGAGGTAGATATTATGCAAAACGGTCATTACAGCTCTCAGAAGGAGAGGCTGTTGTACGATTTCGACCGGAGCGCGCAACTCGTAAGCGGTATTGTCGCCGATCGCTACGGTGACGAATCCGCCGATCGGATCTTTCGTGATGCAAGGCAAGCGTACGAGACCATCATCCCGCAGATACCCTATATTGAAGGCGCAAGGGCGCGGCCCCTCAACGCGTTCCTCCGCATCACCGCCCAGGAAGTGGCGGTCTACAAGGCCATGAAAAAGCACGGGAAGACGTCAGGGGAGGCGTGGGAGATCTGCCACGAGGCGATACGATTGAGAATGGAGAAGTTTCCCAGATGGAAGGTCTGGCTGTTTAGGCGACTCATGTATTCACCAATGGTGAAACGGAGAATACGACGGCGTGCGGACAAGAAGGAGCAGCTCCGCTTCGGAGACTTCGAAGTGAGATACGTCATAGGTGATGGCCACGACTTCGATTGGGGCGTCGATTATGTGGGCTGCGGAAACTTGGAATTAGTCAAGAAGCTGGGAGCAGAGGAGTTCGCGCCTTACGTCTGCATGTCAGACATCCCATTGGGTACCCGTCTTGGCTGGGATCTAGCCCGCACTCAGACCCTGGCGGATGGCTGCGACCAGTGCGACTTCCGATTCAAGAAGGGCGCGGGAATGCATATAACATCGAAGACGCCGGAAGTGCAGCAGACGATTGATAGGATACGCGGAGTCTCCCGGGTTTGATGGACAGGTGCAACGGGCGGAACAGCCTAGAGCCTATATTGGAAACGCTGCAGTAAACCTTTTAACATCCCAGGTCCGGCGCTCTCGCATCTCGATGGCAATAAATCCAGCCGACCGACTACAGTGTCGAGATCCACACGTCGAACCACCTGGTTTAATAAACAAAATTGTCCTGCAACATA
>JAOTUR010000218.1 GCA_029863805.1 Candidatus Krumholzibacteriia bacterium
GGCGTGTGGACCGGTTTTGACACCAAAAAGACCATGGGTAGCGGCATGACGGGAGCCCGCGCGTCTTTGCCCTTGTGGACGGACATCATGAAGGCGTCTTATCTCGGGCGCCGGGGAGAACCGTTCACGATTCCGGAGGGGATCGTTTACCGAGTCGTCTGCGAGGAGAGCGGGGCGCTGAGCACGGCGACGTGTACCCGCGTCCGACGCGAAGCCTTTATCGAAGGTACCGAACCGCGACAGCATTGCGACAGGGACGTCACCTCGATCGACGCCATGCCGAGTTTTGACGATTACGAATCACTTAGGCCAGAGTAGGACATCTAGCGAACTTGCTGAACGACCTCGACGGATTCGCTACAACCCAGACGGGTCGCCCCGGCCTCGAGTAGTGCGTGCGCAAATTCGGCAGTTCTTATACCCCCCGAAGCTTTTATCCCGATTCGGCTATGTGCGGCGGACTTAATGATGCGGATATCGTCTAGCGTGACACCGCGTTTTGCGTAACCGGTCGACGTCTTGACGAAGTTGGCCCCGTTTGCGACGGCCGCGTTGGTGGCCTGGGTAATCTGGACCTTGCTCAAATAAGCCGTTTCGATGATGAGTTTGAACACCGCCCTCTCCGTGCAGACCTCGGCGATGCCCGCGATCTCGTCTACCAGGACCTGATGTTCTCCCGACAGAAATGCACCGATGTTCATCACGACGTCGATTTCCCGAGCCCCGGCATCTAACAAGCGCGTTGTGTCATCAACCTTGGCGCTGGGCTCTTGGGCTCCCAGCGGAAACGACACCACCGTGCACGAACGCACGGGACTGTTTTCAAGCAGTGACACCGCGAGCGGCAAGTAATAGGGAGACACGACCAGCGACGCAAAACCATACTTCTGGCTATCTGCGCACGCCGCCCGGACATCGGATTCTGTGGCGTCAGCTTTGAGAACAGTGTGGTCGATTGCGGTGGCCAGGAGCCGGTCCCAATTCACGAGCGTTCACCTTTTGCTCGAAACCCTCTTGTCACGACAGCTGACTCAAGAAACTCGTCCCTGGAAAGCTGCTACGAATGTCAAAATTCTCAGCAATGGTCGACGCCACATCCGCGAACGTTGCCCGGGTTCCGAGGCTTGCCGGATACCGCAGCGCGGGATGATAGGCAAGCAGCGGCACGTATTCGCGACTGTGATCAGTACTCTCTGTCGTGGGATCGTTGCCGTGGTCCGATGTGATCAGAAGAAGCGCGTCACCCTGCATAGCATGGAGAAGGCCGTTTAGGTAAGAATCAAACTCCTCGAGTCCCAGCGCGTAGGCTCGAGGGTCGTTGCGATGGCCCCACATGGTATCAAAATCCACAAGGTTGACAAAAATAAAATCCCATTCGCGGTTGCGCGATGCCTGCAGCGTCTGATTCATGCCATCTCGGTTGTTGGTGGTAGATATAGATCGCGTTATACCGCGCTCGGCGAATAGCTGACCGATCTTGCCAATGGCTAGAATGGTTCGCGTCTCTTCAGTCATCGCATCCAACAACGTCGGCCCAACCGGCGGCAGAGAAAAGTCCTTCCTGGCTGGAGTCCGATAGAAGGCGCCTACCGAGCCGGCAAACGGTCGAGCGATCACCCGCGCCACACCATGAGGGGGGACGAGGAGGCGCCTTGCGATTTCGCACATGCGATAAAGCTGCTCGAGCGACGCAACCTTCTCGTGCGCGGCAATTTGCAACACGCTGTCCTGTGAGGTGTAGACGATAGGGCACCCCGTCCGTAGGTGTTCTTCGCCGAGCTCCTCGATGATCAACGTCCCGCTGGCCGCCCGATTGCCCAGGACGCGACGGCCCATTGCCTGCTCAAATGCATCCACGAGGTCTTCTGGAAAACCAAACGGATAAGTGGGAAACGGTTCCCGCAACACACAACCCATCAGCTCCCAGTGACCGGCAGTACTGTCCTTGCCCGCCGCCGCCGGTGCCATCTTGCCCCAGCAGGCGGTCGCCCGGCGCTTGGGAACCACACCCGCGATGTCTGCGACGTTTCCCAAACCCATTTGCTCGAGAGCGGGAAGTCGCAAAGCACCGACGCGGCGCGCCGTGTTGCCGAGGCTGTTGCTGCCGACATCACCAAATCGGTCGGCGTCGGGCGCCTCACCGACACCCACACCGTCCAGCACGATGCATATGACGCTGCGAAAGTGTTTCAAGACACCGTTGCACGACCTGGCTTGCTCCCAAGTCAACTACTGCCTTTCTTCGCGGTCACTCCGAGAAGCGACTTGAGCACCTGCACTTCGCCATCACGAAGATACTTGCGGGGCACGCGCTTGCTTATACCGGTGAGGATCTCGTACGAAATGGTCCCCGCCCAGTCGGCGATCTGGTCCACCGTGATCTCACAGGGTCCGTGGCTTCCCACTAGGACCACCTCATCCCCGGGCCGTGGTTCGCCCGCCACATCGGTCAAGTCGACCATAGTCATATCCATTGTCACACGTCCGATGATGGGGACCTTGTGCCCCTCGACAATAACCGCGCCACGGTTGGACAATCTAAATGGGTAGCCGTGGCCGTACCCGACGGGGATCACCGCCACCTTTGTTGTACGCTTGGTGACAAAACTTTTCCCATAGCTAATCGGTGTGCCAGCGGGCACGTGGCGGATCTGGACGATCCTGCACTTCCAGCTCATCACGGGACGAACCGGCAGCCGGCGGCTGGCCCCCGTGGGATAGTGTCCGTAAATCGACAACCCCGGACGCACCATCGTCATATGCGACTCGGGCACGCTGGGGATGGCCGCACTGTTTGCGCTGTGCAGCACGGGGATCGACATACCCGTACTCTCTATCCGTTCAACGATCTTTCGAAACTCTCGAACCTGCTTGCGAGTAAATCCCGGGTCCGACTCGGAAACCGGAAAATGGGTAAAGAGGCCTCCGCAGCGAATCCCGGCAAGCTTTGTGACTCTTCCCAGGAGATCATCGACATCGCTTGGCATTACCCCCGTTCTGCCCATGCCCGTGTCGACCTCGATATGAACCTCAGCCTCGGTGCTTTTTGCCACCGCGCAGGCCGACACCTCCCTGGCGAACGCGTATGACGAGACAGTGGTTATAAACCGCCCAGCCACTGCCATGGGTATTTCCTTTGCCAGAATCGGACTGAGTATCAAGATCTTCTTCTCGATCCCCGCCGTCGAGAGTTCGATGGCCTCATCGATGGTAGCAACCCCGAAGCGGTCCACCCGATCCTCCACCGCCCGTGCCACCTGCACTGCACCATGACCGTAGGCATCAGCCTTCACGGTCATCATAATCTGTACATCGCTTGTGACCTCGCGTCGAACTAGCTCTACGTTTTCGATCAGCGCATCGAGGTCTATCTCGACCCAAGTGGGCAGTTCTTGCATGTCGCTCTCCCTTATTCAAGGATTTAAGCTATCCCAATGTTTACGAGAGGGTCAAACAAAAAAGAATCGTAGAAACTGCAGTACGAATCTCCCCACTTGAAGAGATACGGCCAACCTTCGTCGCGACCCTCGAGTCAGCATACGAGGCATGATGTCTGCGGCGTAGTTCAGCGACTTCTCCGTACGGTGTGGGAGTTCCTGCTTGAGCAATTGCGCCGAAACTGGCAGAATGGCTTGAAGAAAAACGATGCACTTATGGTGACGACCGAGAACACGAATAGACATGAAACAAGTTCTGCAAAGCCTGAAAACTGGCAAGATTGAATTGATAGACTGCCCAACGCCGGCGATTGCTCCGGGACATGTGCTCATCCAAACCGCGGCCAGTGTAATCTCCGCAGGCACGGAGAGAATGCTCCTCGAGTTCGGTGAGGCAAATTTGATTAGCAAGGCCAGACAGCAGCCCGATAAAGTCAGAATGGTGCTGGACAAGATAAAAACCGACGGCGTTCTTCCCACATTGGATGCCGTGCGTAGCAAGCTGGACGAACCCCTGGCCATGGGTTATTGCAACTCGGGAAAGGTGGCGGAATTGGGAGAGGGAGTGAGCGGATTTGCGATCGGCGATCGGGTCGTATCCAATGGGCATCACGCGGAAATGGTCAGTGTGCCGGTGAATCTGTGTGCAAAGATACCGGAAAACGTAGACGATGAGTCCGCCGCGTTCACGGTTATGGGGGCTATCGCGTTGCATGGGATCCGCTTGGCGCAACCCACGCTTGGTGAGACGTTTGTTGTTACGGGTCTTGGCCTGATTGGCTTGATAGCCGTGCAACTGTTGCGCGCCCACGGCTGCCGCGTGCTAGGGATCGATTTCAAGCCCAGAAACTTGGAACTGGCGCGCAAGTTCGGCGCCGAAACCGTGGACCCAAACAAGGATGGCGATCCCGTCGCGATCGCCATGTCGTACTCGAGAGGGCGCGGTGTCGATGGTGTCATTGTGACGGCTTCTTCGAAGAGCAGCGACCCGATTCACCAGGCTGCCACCATGTGTCGCAAACGTGGTCGTATAATAATGGTGGGTGCCACGGGCATGCAGCTATCCCGCTCAGACTTCTACGAAAAAGAGCTCACGTTCCAGGTATCGTGTTCCTACGGACCGGGCCGATACGACGCGAATTATGAGGAACGGGGGCAGGACTATCCCCTCGGTTTCGTACGTTGGACCGAACAACGCAATTTTGAGGCGGTGCTGGATATGATGGCGGACGGCCGCTTGCACGTTGAACCGCTGATTTCGCATCGTTTCCCGCTGGCGCAGGCGGAAAACGCGTACGAGGTTTTGAAGCGCGACAGTTCGTCGCTGGGGATCTTGCTCGAGTATCCGCAAGGCGCTCAAGAAAGCGAATCCCCTACCGCACCCGTCGTTCGGCTTCGCCCCCAGGATGAGCAAGATAGACGAGCGCCGGCGCAGCCCGTGGTCGGCTTCATAGGTGCCGGCAACTACGCAACACGGGTTTTGATCCCCGCCTTCAAGAAAGTCGGAGCCACACTGCGGTGTGTCGTATCTAGCGGCGGTGTAAGCGGCGTCCATGCCGGACGAAAATTTGGATTTCAGAGAACAACCACATCCGTTCAAGATGTGATCGGCGACGCCGACATCAACACGGTGGTAATCGCCACCAGGCACGATAGCCACGCAAGTTATGTTTGCGAAGCATTGAGAGCCGGCAAGCATGTCTTTGTGGAGAAACCGTTGGCCATAAGTCAGCAACAACTCGGGCAGATACAGGAGGAATACGCGGCGCGACTCGCTTCCTCATCCTCGCCACCGCATCTAATGGTTGGATTCAACCGTCGTTTTGCACCCCATGCCACGCACATCAAGCGGCTCCTCGAAACCGTCAATGAACCGAAAACGTTCATCATGACCGTCAATGCCGGTGACGTTTCCGCGGATCATTGGTCGCAAGACCCAGCCGTTGGCGGCGGCCGTATTATCGGTGAGGGGTGCCATTTTGTGGATTTGTTGCGCTTTTTGAGCGGTTATCCAGTGGTGTCGGTCCGGGCCGCGACAACGGCTTCCGCACCGGGCGTCGCCAGCTTGAGAGACAAGGTCAGCTTCACATTGGTCTTCTCCGACGGTTCCGTGGGAACGGTCCATTATCTCTCGAGCGGACATCGCTCTTTCCCAAAGGAGCGTCTCGAGATCTTCTGCCGCGGCCGCATCCTGCAGCTAGACAATTTCAGAAGAATCAAATCCTTTGGTTGGCCTGGTTTGAGGAGCAGAAAACTGCTCAAGCAAGACAAAGGACAGAACCAGTGCGTTGCCGCCTTTGTCAACGCCGTAAATAAAGGTGGTCCTTCACCTATTTCGTTCGATGAGATGGTTGAGGTGACAAGAGTCAGTTTGCAAGTTGCCGAGGCTGCTTCGCGTTGAGTCTCCCGCTTTATTTCCGCACCATCCGGTATCTACGCCCGATTCAAATCTACGGTCGAGTAGCCCGCAGACTTTATTCGGCACCTATCGACTCATCGCCCCCGCCCGCCGTCCGCCCACTCACCGGCGAGTGGGTGGAGGCGGCGGTCAAAGAGGTGCGTATGCTGGGACCAGCCAGGTTTCGCTTTCTCAACCACGAGCGTGAAGTGAGCGATGCCGAGGCGTGGAACGACCCGGAGGCTGAAGAACTTTGGCTCTACAATTTGCACTATTTTGAAGACCTCAACGCCAAGGACGCCGGAACGCGACGCGAATGGCACGTTTCCCTTTTAAAAAGATGGATCGACGAAAACCCTGCGCTGGCCGGTGCCGGTTGGGATCCTTATCCAGTCTCGCGTCGGATCCTGAATTGGATCAAGTGGGCACTAGCGGGCAACGAGTTGTCCGACGAGCTGAGACAGAGTCTGGCAACTCAGACCCGATACTTGAGCAAGCGCATCGAAATCCAC
>JAOTUR010000016.1 GCA_029863805.1 Candidatus Krumholzibacteriia bacterium
GGGGCTTCTTACAAGCTCGTTACAAAAAGAAACGAATAAGAAAAGCCACCCCCAGCCAGCATCCCGATATCACGGTGGCGAACCACGCCCTGCGGCCCCAGGCAGGGCGGATGAACGGACGCTGCATGAGGAGGGCCACCGAGGTCAGGTGAAGGGGCAACGCCGCACGTAACGCGAGAGCCAGTGGCAGCGGGGCTCCCACATCTTGCGCCAGCGTCACGCCGGAGGGGTCGCTCACCAGAACTGCCACCAGCTGATAGAAACGGTAGGCGGCAAACCCGACGAGAAGGGCGGAAAAAAGGCGCCTGAGTATCTTTGCTCGCATCGTCACCCAGGAGGGAAAAGTCATCGTGTCCGGCGCTCTCTCTGTGCGCGAACGGGTGCTCATTTACCACCAACCTATCCAAAAGGGTGAGCTGGCTCAAGTGCTTTCCCCCCCCGGACCTACCTGGGAAAAACTTCGCGTAATACCCGACTGTTCTCTTTGATCATCGGTCGCATCCTTATTACACTGTGTATAGTTGGAGTGCGCGAACGTCATAATTCGTCGGTCCCCCATATTTGGTAGAAAGGAGCCAATTGTCTCTGGCAAGACGCGTGGGCCGAACCACCGTGGTGCTGGTGGTTATAACCATTATCGTCGTGCTCACCCGGCGAGAACCGGTGGACAGAGGCGGTGCCCCCGTCGATTCCATGACGGAGCTCAGTCCCAAGCTAGTCGGTTTCGAGGATATAAACGACCTCTTTGCCAGCAACGAATGGAAACACTCACCGTATTCACAAGTCGTGTTCATCGGTATTGATGGTGCAAGCTGGGAGTTTATCGATCCTCTCATCGAACAAGGGCAACTTCCCAATCTGGCACGAATCAAACGAGAGGGTGCCTACGCACGGCTGCGATCGATTCCCTGCTATGTCTCTCCTCCTTCCTGGGCGACGATGCTGACCGGCTACCTTCCCTACAAGACCGGTGTCTATACGTATGGAAAATGGGATCGAAGCCGCCGCGAGTTCAGTAGCGTCAACGCCGCCGATGTCGAGGTGCCATCGATCTGGGACGTCGCCTCGCAGGGTGGTCGGCGGGTGGGTGTGTTCAATATACCGATGACATACCCGTCTCGTACCGTAAGGGGCGCTATGGTCTCTGGAATGCTGACACCCATTGACATGGGGGAACCGCCACACGGTAGACCCGTCTCACGCCAGGATCGGCAAAAGCTCGAGTTCAAAGACCATATCAAGAGTTTTTCACCGGTCTTGAAAACGGCTATCGATGATTCCTTGAACTTTTACTTGTGGTCGCTATACGACACGGCCGATGACCAAGTGAAGGATTACGACAGGGTGCATCTCGAGGTGATGAACAAGGTAGACGCTCTGGCCGGCGACGGCGCGGCTCGTTCGTACACGTTCCATGTCGGCCGCTTTTCTCCGTGGATTCAGATTCTCTCGCAACGAAGTGGCAAAGTCGAAAAAGCGTGGTGCCGAGCGGCAATCATAAGAACTCCGGATGGACGGTACGACACGCGACTATCTCCGTCATTTTTTCGTATTGAGGCACCGTATACCTACCCGGATACGCTGGCGGATTTGCTCCAGACAGAGTTTGGATATTTTGTCCCCAGCGCATTTGTGGGGAGGGAACTGGTTGCCGATCTGACTGGTGACGCGGTCACACACGCCTCTTATTTTTACCGCATGGACGACTGGGATCTCTATCTGTATGCGTTCACCCAGAGCGACAACATCCACCACTTGACCGGTTTCTCGCCGGCCGCGGCGGAGGTCTATAAGACCATCGATGGTTTTCTCGGAAAGATCATAAGCGATATGCCCGATGACGCCACGCTGATCGTTGCCTCGGACCATGGATTCGGACAGTATTCATACGGCGTCGACCTCAATCTATATCTCGAAAAGTTGAATCTCCTTCGCTGGCAGGATCAGCGCGACATCGACTATGACCATTCGATTGTGTTTCACAATTTGTGGCATCTGTATTTCAACCACGAACTCATCACCCGAGGTGAGCTCAAGAAGCGCGGGATCGAGGTCCCTCCCGAGCAGGATCCGGTCGATTTCCTCGAGAAATATCTGCAGGAGTCTGTAAGAACCATCGAATCGGCCGAAGGTACCCTGTCGGTGTCACTCGAGCTTCAGCGCTTGCCCGATGGGGGGACTGGACAGGTGCCCGATATGTTTGTCAAAGCGGCTTACGATGATTATGTCGTGGATTTCTTGGGTTTCGAAAATCCTCATACCACGGTGCTGCGAGGGCTCAAGGGGAACGAACGCTGGTGGCATATCCGAGATGGGATATTTCTGGCGTGGGGCAATGATGTTCGTACAGGGTTTGATGCCGGTAGCGAGGACATCCAAGATATTGCGCCCACTATCCTGTATCTTCTCGGACTTCCCATAGCAGCCGATATGGATGGCAAAATCATAAGCGACATACTCGAGCCGGGGCGCTTAGCGAGCACAGACATCTATTCGGTTGCGGACTACTCTCAAATTCGCAGGGAAACAGCGCCGCAAAAAGTCGATCGTGAATCACTGGAGAAGAAGTTGCGCGCGCTTGGGTACATCCGCTGACAAGCTCCCGTTAAGCGAGCTCATCTACATGCTACATGACGCGAATGGCGGGCTTGCTGCCGCCAGGTGGTAACGAGCGGCTAGCCCATGATGCACCTGTACAGCCAGGGGAGACTCACGTCCATTCGGTAATCGATCGAGGAGTGATTGTCGTCGAACTCCTCATAGCAATGCCGGATGTCGAGTGTCTTGAGTCGCTCGTGCAAGATGCGAGCTCCGTAATGCATGTGCCACTGATCCTTGGTGCCGCAGTCCATGTAGATCCCTCTTAGCGTCAGCAGCTGCTTTTTTGCCGACGTTTTCTTGATCATGTGGATGGGGTCGTGCCGCAGCCAGCGGGCCCAACGTCTGTCGTCGAACTCGCCGGTATAGAGGTCCATCGGCAGGTGAAATCCGAGTGGCGTTCTTGGGTCCGGATCGTAGAAGGCCGCCATGGCCAGGAACATGATGACGGCGGGATCATCGGTTTCCATTTTCTTTTTTGCGTAAAAGGCCCTCAAGTATCTCTCTGGTTTTCGCCCGTGTTTGGCGAGAGTGTTCAGGACCTTGGGGATGTCGGGTCGGTAACAAAAATCAAAGTACATATCCCCGGAATGACACGCGATGGCTCCCCAGTGGCGTGCGTAGCGCATACCATGAACGATGGCCCCATAGCCGCCGGATGATTTGCCAAAAATAGCCCGCTTTCGCGGATTCTTGAACGTTCTATACCTTCGGTCTGTCTCGGGTAAAATCTCTTTTAAGATGTAGTCTGCGTAGTCACCCACAGCACTGGAGTTGATATACTGATTGCCGCCAAGACGGGTCCAACAATCCGGAAATACGGCAATCACCGGCCCCATCTTGCCCTGCCTCACCAGGCGTTCGAGCCGCAGCGGGACGTTCTCATTGAACGACATCCAGTTGACGTGCGCGGGCCCGGCGCCCAGAAAACCCACCGCATCGACAAAAACGGGGAAGCGGCGATTTGGATACTTGTCGTACTCGGGGGGAAGATAGACGGTGACCACTCGCCGGTGTGGGTCGCCCAGCGCATTGTCCCTGAGAACCCTGGAATCGAAGAGAAACGTATCGATACGGCCCATCAGCAAACGCTTTTTCTTTCGCATAGACCCTGCCTCCTGCAAGAGCAACATCGACGTTCGGGACTCACCCGACGAGGGACGTACGAACGTTCGATCACAAAGATCGGCGTCGAACGACGTCCGTTCGGCAGTGATCAAGGTGGCGGGTATCACAGAGCGAATTCAAGATCACCCTCGCGCGAGCTCGGCGCGGAAGTTGACCAAAGTCAAATAGCTCGCCATCCAAAACACTGCTATGCTTCCACACGATAATACAAATGTGCTTCCTCACTACAGGGCAAAAAAATCTTCGCCATGCGAACGATAACAAGGACCCGAGTTCTTTTTCAAACATTCGAAAAAAGTCTGCCTGGTTGTCAAACTTATCGCCCCAAATTCCTTGGTAAAGCAGTTTCTGGTCGTTTGTGAGTAACGGACTATCGAGTCCACAACCTGGTTCCTTGCCTGATACCCACTTGTGGAGGTGAAGCATGTCCAGTCACACTCACCGCACGTTGCTGGAACAGATGCAGGAACAGGGGTATTCGCGAAGGGACTTCCTGAAGTTCTGCGCTTGGATCTCTGCGATGATCGGTGTTGAGTCCACCGGTGTCGTTTCGGTCGTCAGAGCCCTCGAGTCCAAACCGCGGCCCCCTGTGGTCTGGTTCCATTTTCAGGAATGCACTTGCTGTAGCGAGTCCTTCCTTCGCTCATCGCATCCGATCGTTGCCGACATCGTCCTCGATCGCATATCTCTCGACTACACCGAAACCTTGCAGGCCGCTGCTGGACATCAAGCTGAACAGGCGCTCCACGACACCATGCAGAAGTATCGCGGCGAGTACATCATGACCGTCGAGGGGTCGGTACCGACGAAGGACGGCGGGGTCTACTGTACGATTGGGGGCCGTACGGCGCTGGACATCGTCAAGGAGGCGGCCGAGGGCGCCAAAGCCATCATCTGCTGGGGGAGCTGCGCGTCGAACGGATGCATCCAAGCGGCAAAACCGAACCCAACAGGTGCCACTCCCATTCACAAAATCATCAAAGACAAGCCGATCATCAACGTGCCCGGGTGTCCCCCCATCGGCGAAGTGATGGCCGGTGTCATCGTGCACGTTCTCGCCTTCGACCGCCTGCCACAGCTCGACGGATTGGGGAGGCCCAAGGCGTTCTATTCCAAACGAGTTCACGACTCGTGTTACCGCCGCCCCTTTTACGATGCGGGTCTTTTTGTCGAAACCTGGGATGACGAAAATGCCAGAAAGGGCTACTGCCTGTACAAAGTGGGGTGTCGGGGCCCAATGACTTACAACGCCTGCGGCATCATGCGTTGGAACTGCGGGGTCAGCTATCCCATTCAATCCGGCCACGGCTGTATCGGATGTAGCGAGGCGGCGTTCTGGGATAACGGGCCCTTCTACCGACATTTGGCGGCATTTCCCGGATTTGGCATTGAGACCACCGCGGACAACATAGGGACCGCCGCCGGTATCGCCACACTGGGCGGCATGGCGGCGCACGCTATTTCGACCAACATCCGCAAACGCAAACTGATCGCCACCACGGACGGCGGCGTACCGAAAAAGGGAGGTGATGAGTAATGGCCAAACGCATTGTAGTCGACCCCATCACCCGTATCGAGGGACACCTCCGAGTCGAAGCCGAGGTCGACAACGGCAAGATTGTCGATGCCTACTCCTCGGGAACCATGGTGCGCGGCTTCGAAATCATTCTCCGCGGTCGAGATCCCCGAGATGCCTGGGCATTCACCGAACGCGCGTGCGGCGTTTGCACCACCGTGCACGCCCTGGCCTCGGTGAGAACGGTAGAAAACGCGCTCGACATCACCGTTCCACCCAACGCCGAGTTGATCCGCAATCTGATGTTTTGCGCACAGTATCTGCAGGATCACGTGGTTCACTTCTATCACTTGCACGCGCTCGATTGGGTGGATGTGGTAAGCGCGCTGCAAGCCGATCCTGAGGAAACGGCGACGATTGCGCGAAGTATCTCCAGTTGGCCCAAGAGCTCGCCAAACTACTTTCGCGATGTGCAAAACCGTGTCAAGACGCTGGTGGAAAGCGGGCAGCTGGGGATTTTTGCCAACGCGTACTGGGGGCATCCCGCCTACAAGCTGCCGGCCGAAGTGAATCTGTTGGGCGTGACTCACTATCTCGAAGCACTCGAGTGGCAGAAAGAGATCGTCAAGGTGCACACGGTCTTCGGCGGTAAGAACCCACACCCGAATTATCTTGTAGGTGGCGTGCCCTGTTCCATAAATCCCGACGATGCGATGGCCATCAATGCCGAGCGTCTGGCCATGGTCGGTGGTCTTATCAAGGACGCGATGGAGTTTGTTGAGAAGGTCTATCTGCCGGACCTATTGGCTATCGCGTCGTTCTACAAAGAGTGGTTCGCCATCGGTGGTGGCCTTACCAACTACCTTTGCTACGGTGACCTGCCCACCAACGGGTACAACGATCCGTCGAACTTCAAGTTTCCGCGGGGTGCGATTCTCAACCGCAACCTCGATGCAGTTCAGGAAGTCAACGGCGACGACCCCGACCAGGTGCGCGAGTACATCGCTCACTCCTGGTACAAGTATCAGGGTAATGGCGATGGGGCGTTGCACCCCTGGGACGGAGAGACGGAGTTCAACTATACGGGTCCGGAGCCGCCCTACGATCACCTGAACGTGGAGGGTAAGTACAGCTGGCTCAAGACGCCGCGGTGGAAGGACCACCCGATGGAGGTCGGTCCGCTGGCCCGTATGCTGGTGGCGTATGCCAGTGGAAGTGATGATGTCAAAGAGGTCGTGGGCGAGGCGTTGGCAAAACTCGACGCTCCGGTGACCGCTTTGTTTTCCACCCTGGGTCGCACCGCCGCCCGTGGCCTGGAAACCCGGCTCACCGCCCACTGGATGAAGGAGTTCTACGAAATGCTCCTGGCCAACATCCGCAACGGTGACACTCGGACCTTCAACGGCGACCGGTGGGAGCCGGACACGTGGCCCAAGGAGGCCAAAGGGGTGGGGTTGTCGGAGGCACCTCGTGGCGCGCTGGCGCACTGGATCGTCATCCGTGACAAAAAGATTCACAACTACCAGCTCGTCGTGCCCAGCACCTGGAACGCTTCCCCCCGCGATGCAAAGGGGCAGCGTTCGGCCTATGAGGCGTCTTTGATGGACACGCCGGTAGCCCAGGCTGACCAGCCGCTCGAGATCCTACGCACGGTTCATTCGTTCGATCCCTGTATCGCGTGTGCGGTTCACTTGCACGATCCACAGGGCAGGCACCTGAACAGAATAAAGATCATGTGAGGTGTAGTCATGGCCATCGTAAGAAGTAAACCCATGCAACAGATCTACGTTTGGGAACTGCCGGTGCGCATTTATCACTGGATCAACTTCGTGTGCATCGTTGTCTTGGCTGCAACCGGTTATCTGGTTGGCAGCCCGGTGGCGTTGAAGAGCACAGCCGAGGCGTCAAACCAATACTGGTTTGGTACAATCCGCTTCGTTCATTTCACGTGTGCATACGTGTTCCTCTTCAATTTCCTCTTTAGGCTTTACTGGGGATTTGCTGGCAACGAGTTCGCAAGCTGGAAGAACTTTATCCCCCACAACCGTGCTCAGTGGAAAGAATTGGCCGATGTCCTGCGAATCGACATCTTGCAGACGCGTCAGGAACCCTTACATTCCATGGGGCACAACGCGCTCGCCGGCGTGACTTATTTCATGATGTTTCTGGCATTCGCTTTTCAGGTCGTCACTGGCTTTGGCATGTACGCCGCTATGAGCACGAGTTGGTTTCCGCAGCTCTTTGCATGGATCGTTCCGCTCATGGGAGGCGACTTTGCCGTCCGCCAGTGGCACCACATGATGATGTGGTTCTTTATAATTGTCGGTGTCATACACATTCATCTCGTCTTCTACCACGACTACGTGGAGGGTCGAGGGACGACGTCGTCAATGGTCGGTGGCTGGAAGTTCATCGATGTGGAACGCGTTATCGAGCGGATTCACAGCGAAGTCGGGCCGAGGAAGAAGAAATCGAAGTCGGATTGAGGTGGTTGATAGCCCTCGCGGCGACTCTCGCTCCGCGTCGGTCGGCTACACGCCTGCGGCGTGGGATCCTCCCTCGCTCACGCGGAAGAGTCTCCGCGGGGGCTATCAACCACTCACCACAGATCGGTCCGTCCGACCTACGGTTCTGACTCGAGATGAGCCGTCACTGCTTCCGCCGCCGTTCTGACGGCCCGTTGTACGTCGTCCGACAGCTCCATACAAAGACTCCCTATGCCGGCAATCGATAAGGTAAAGAGCACGATCTGCGGACGTTTTCCCAACAGATACAGGCTGTCGAGTAGGTCCTTGAGGCCAATGTCGTGCGCGGCGAGTGTTCGCGGGTAGTCGCGCGCAAACTCCGGTTTTATCACGCGCACGGTTCCCGGAGGCTCTCCATCCATGGTGGCGTCGATCAGGATGACGCGTTCGTAGGTTTGAAAATACTCGAGCAGGTGAAAACCACCGGTACCGCCGTCGACGAAGTCGACGGACAGCAGTGGATGTTGTTGTTCCAGGTAGCGTAGGACGTGTATCCCCGCCCCTTCATCACCCATAAGCAGGTTGCCGATTCCCATGACGAGCGTTTTCATGGCCAGTGCGCGATCGAGCGTGCATTGGATTGTAGCCGGCGCCATGCTTGCTTTCAAGGGGCAACGTGTAGTATCGTTGCTGGGAGGAAGGTCTCCCATGCACGAAATGTCCATCGCCCAGAACATCGTGGAGATCGTGGAAGATGCCCTCCGCGACGAAGTCGACCCCGACGTCGAACGAGTCGTCGTAAAGATCGGTCGCCTGGTGGCGGTGGTCCCCGATTCGCTTGATTTTTGCTTCACGGCGATCACACAGGGCACACCCCTCGCCAATTCCCAGCTCGTCATCGAGGAAATACCCTTTCAGGTACGCTGCAAAGGTTGTGACAAAACATCGCAGGTGGAGTCCTTTGTGTTTCGTTGTCCTGAGTGTGGGAATGTGAAACTCGAGACCATCACCGGTCACGAATTATTCGTGAGTCATATAGAGGTACACTGATGAAAATTATTACGGTGCAGAGAAAAGTCTTGAAGAAGAACGACGAAATTGCAGAGGAAAATAGGAATACGTTTGGTAATCAAGGGGTCTTTGTAATCAATCTTTTGAGTTCGCCGGGTGCAGGCAAGACCACGCTGCTGGAGCGAACCATATCCAGGCTCCGAGGCGAAGTGAAGCTGGGAGTTGTCGAAGGAGACGTGCAGACTGATCGTGATGCCCGCCGTATCTCCAAGCTCGATGTTCCCGTCGTTCAAATCGTGACCAACGGTGCCTGCCATCTCGAGGCCAAGCTGGTGCAGGATGCACTGGCGAGTTTGGTGCTGGCGGACCTCGATTTGCTGTTTATCGAAAATGTCGGCAACCTCGTCTGTCCCGCGAGTTTTGATCTGGGTGAGCACAAGAAAGTGGTGATCGCCAGTACCACGGAGGGAGACGACAAACCGATCAAATATCCAAACATGTTCCATGTCTCCGATGTATGCGTGCTCAACAAGATCGATTTGCTGCCACACACCGATTTTGATACCGCGCAGTTCGAGAACTTTACGCGCGAGATCAATCCCTCACTGACCATTTTCAGGACTTCAGCTAAGACTGGTGAAGGCATCGATTCGTGGTTGGCGTGGCTAAAAAGTCACGTGAAGAAGTAACGCGACCCCGCGGAATCACCTTGGCAACCTCTTCACATAAGCACGGCTCACAGGCCAACGCACAACGCTTGCGTGTCACCATACACGGGGCAGTGCAGGGGGTGGGCTTTCGACCGTTCATTTATAAACTCGCTGATTCGCTTTCGCTGACAGGATGGATCACCAACTCCTCGCAGGGTGTAACCATAGAAGTCGAGGGCGCGAAAACCACGCTGGAGTCTTTTCTCGATGCCGTCCGTACCGAAAAGCCACCACAGTCATTTATCCACAGCCTCGAAACCAGTTACCTCGATACGGTTGGCTATGCCTCGTTTGAGATCCGCGCCAGCGAGGATGTGGGGAGGAAAACCGCCATCGTGCTGCCGGATATCGCCACCTGTGCGCAGTGCCGGCAGGAAGTCCTCGATCCCGATAACCGCCGATACCGTTATCCGTTCACCAACTGTACCAACTGTGGGCCCCGTTTTAGCATCATCCAAGCGCTGCCCTACGACCGGCCGAACACCACGATGAGTATGTTCCCCATGTGCGAGGAATGCCGTTCGGAATACGATGACCCCACCGATCGCCGTTTTCACGCTCAGCCAAATGCGTGTCCCCGTTGCGGGCCGCATGTCGAGTTGTGGAATCCCGAGGGTAAAATCCTCACAACGCACCACCAGGCGATAACGGAGGCCGCACGCGCCGTTGATGGTGGCAACATTGTTGCGGTCAAAGGAATCGGTGGCTTTCACCTGGTGGTCGATGCCCGGAATGAGCACGCTGTCAAGCGCCTGCGCGAGCGCAAGCACCGCGAGGAGAAACCGCTGGCGTTGATGTATCCGTCGCTGGCCGCAATCGAGAACCATTGCGCGGTCTCCAGGCGCGAGGCGTCGCTGCTCCGCTCATCCGCATCCCCCATCGTCCTGCTGTTACGACGGAGCACCCCGGTGGAGTCAGTCGCGCCATCGATTGCACCCGCCAACCCCTATCTCGGTGTCATGCTTCCTTACACGCCGCTCCACCACATTCTGCTTGCCGAGCTGGAGAGGCCGATTGTCGCGACCAGCGGCAACCTGTCGGATGAGCCCATCTGCACCGACGAGCGCGAGGCGTTGGAACGACTCCGTGCTATCGCCGACGTCTTTCTGGTCCACGATCGTCCCATCGCTCGCCATGTGGACGACTCCATCGTGCGACTGACATGCGATCGCGAGCAGGTGCTGAGACGAGCTCGTGGATACGCACCGCTGCCTTTTCGGCTGAAGGAGAAGATCGCACCCACGCTCGCCGTCGGCGCTCATCTCAAGAACACGGTAGCGATCTCGGTCGATGACCAGGTGTTTGTGAGCCAGCACATCGGCGACCTGGAAACGGATACGGCTTACCAGGCCTTCGAGCGTGTGATCGAGAGCTTCAAACAGTTGTACAACACAGAGCCCCAGGCCGTACTCTGCGACGCGCATCCCGACTATCTGTCGACCCGGTACGCGCGTAGACTTGGTGTGCCGGTGCACACGGTTCAACACCACGTTGCGCATGTACTGGCCTGTATGGTGGAAAACGATCTGGCTCCACCGCTGCTCGGGGTGTCGTGGGATGGCACCGGTTATGGGACCGACGGGACGGTTTGGGGCGGTGAGTTTTTTCATCTCTCGGAGAAAAGGATCCGGCGCATCGCCCATCTGCGCACCTTCCCCTTGCCCGGAGGGGAGCAGGCGGTGAAAGAGCCCCGCCGTAGCGCATTGGGACTTCTGCACGAGCTCCGCAGCGGCGATATGCCGCGTGAGGACCTAGCGCCGCATCAGTCATTTTCAGTCACAGAACGCACCTTGCTCACACAAATGCTCGAGCGTGGCGTGAATTCACCATACACCTCGAGCATCGGTCGTCTCTTCGATGTCGTGGCCTCACTGGTTGGTCTGCGACATGTCAACCGTTTCGAGGGTCAGGCAGCCATGGAGCTCGAGTACCAGATCGTAGCGGCGGATCCGCAACGGACATATCCATTGACGTTTCGAACGGGCGAACGCTCGATGATCATCATCGACTGGGAACCGATGATTCTGCGCATCGTTGCCGACGTTGGGGCAGGTGTATCGTGCGGGATGATAGCGACAAGATTTCACAACACGCTGGCCGAGGCGGTGATAACGATCGCGAAACAAACCGGTCTGTCGAACGTGGTGCTAACCGGGGGCTGTTTTCAAAACAAGTATCTCAGCGAACAGACGATAACTCGTTTGACGGCAATTGGCTTACGCCCTTATTGGCATCAGCGCATCTCTCCCAACGATGGTGGTATCGCCCTCGGCCAAATTGGCGCGGTAACAATAGACCATGCCCTCGAGGAGTGAGTCCTCTATAATAGAGGGAGAAGGAAGGACGGGGAACGATAAGATGTGTCTCGCAGTACCGGGGAAAATCCTGAGTGTCCGTGGTGATGATCCCGCGTTTCGAACCGGCAAGGTGAGCTTTGGGGGTATCGTTAAAGAGGTCAATCTGGCTTATACGCCCGAAGCGGGGGTCGACGACCACGTGATCGTGCATGCGGGTTTTGCGATCAGTAAAATCGATGAGGAGGAGGCACGGCAGATTTTCAGTTATCTCGAACAGATGAATGAGCTTGGTGAACTGGACTCGGCAGACTAAACGGGTATTCGAGGAACTCTCGTGAAATTCGTCGACGAATATCGCGATCCGCAAAGCGCGCGACAGTTGCAGCGGGCCATCGCCGCTGTAACCACGCGCGCCTGGACCATCATGGAAATCTGTGGTGGGCAGACGCATGCCATCGTCAAGTATGGTATCGACGAATTGCTGCCCGACACCATCACTCTGGTCCACGGTCCCGGTTGCCCGGTTTGTGTAACACCCGTTGAAATGATCGACAAAGCGATTCGGATCGCTTCGCGACCAGATGTCATATTCTGCTCATTTGGTGATATGTTGCGCGTGCCGGGAAGCAGCGAGGATCTCTTCTCGGTCAAAGCGAAGGGGGGCGATGTGCGAATCGTCTATTCACCGCTCGATGCTTTGGCCGCCGCTCGGGAGAATCCCGACCGCCAGGTCGTCTTTTTTGGCGTGGGCTTCGAGACCACAGCACCCACGACCGCGATGGCCATCGAGCAGGCGCACCAGCTCGGCATCAAGAATTTGTCATTACTTATCTCACACGTCTTGGTACCACCGGCGATGGAGGCGATTCTGTCTTCTCCGGAGAATCGCGTGCAAGGATTCCTTGCTGCCGGGCATGTGTGCACGGTGATGGGATATACTGAGTATGAGCCCATCGCCGACAGGTACCGTGTACCGATTGTCGTCACCGGTTTCGAACCTGTGGACATCCTGCAAGGGCTTTACCTTTGCGTCAAGCAGCTCGAAGACGGCCGCACCGAGGTCGAAAACGCCTATGCACGTGTGGTTCGACGCCAGGGCAACCAGCCTGCTCGCGAGTTGATTCAGAAGATATTCTGCGTCGTTCGACGCAAGTGGCGCGGCATCGGAGACATCTCGGGCAGCGGCCTGGGTGTGCGCGAGGAGTATGAGGCGTTCGATGCCGAGAAGAAGTTCGATCTGCAGGATCTTGAGGCGCAGGAGCCGCCCGAGTGTATTGCGGGACTGGTGTTGCAGGGGGCGAAGCGACCGCAGGAGTGTCCGGTGTTTGCCACCCGCTGCACGCCCGAACATCCACTTGGTGCCCCTATGGTATCTGCCGAGGGTGCCTGCGCGGCTTACTACCGTTATCGCAATGTCGGGCAGGAAAGCTAACGACGGGCTTACCCACCCTGCGCCCGCTGGATGCGCGCGACACCGCGGGTTTTTTCTCAGCCCTGCGCCCGCTTCGCTCGGCTTCCCGCCTGCGGCGGTTGATCCTCGCTCGCTCCGCGCAAAGGGCGCGCGAACAAACCCGCGGGATGGCGCAATCGTTGTGGGTGCGATGAGACCAACACAAGATGCAAGACCATGAAAGATAAACCGACCAGCAATCCAGCATCGGTACTCTCCTGTCCCATACCGATTCAGCAATATCCTTACGTGCTCTCCGCCCACGGGGGTGGTGGTAAGCTCATGCACGACCTGGTTCAGCGGATGTTCGTCTCCACCTTCAAGAATCCCGAGCTGCAAACGGAACATGATGGCGCGGTGGTTGCCGTGTCGCAAGGCCGGCTGGCGTTCACCACGGACTCTTATGTGATCAGTCCGCTGTTCTTTCCTGGCGGCGATATTGGCTCGCTCGCGGTTCATGGTACCGTCAACGACCTGGCCATGTGCGGCGCGAGACCGTTGTGTCTGAGTGCCGGCTTCATACTCGAGGAAGGTTTCGCCATGAAAGATTTATGGCGAGTCGTTGTATCAATGCAAGAGGCGGCCCAAACAGCCTCGGTTCACATAGTCACCGGCGACACCAAAGTGGTGGAAAAAGGGAAAGGCGACGGCGTGTTTATCAACACTGCCGGCGTGGGGGTTATTGAGCACGATCTGGAGATTGTACCGACCTCGATTCGCGAAGGCGACGTCATTCTGCTTAGCGGTGATGTGGGTCGGCACGGCATTGCCATTATGGCGGTTCGGGAGGGACTGGAATTCGAGACTCCTCTGGAGAGTGACTGTGCGCCCGTGGCGGACGTGGTGATGAGACTTCTCGATGCCGGAATCGGCGTCCATTGTATGCGCGACCTGACCCGCGGTGGATTGTCATCGGCTCTAATCGAGATCGCAGAGAAGGCAAACATGCACATCCACATCGAGGAGGAGGACATTCCGGTCACAAGCGAGGTTCGCGGTGCGTGCGAGATGCTCGGTTTTGATCCGCTCTACGTCGCAAACGAGGGCCGCTTTGTCGTCTTCGTGCCCGCCGATAGCGCCCACCAGGCACTCACTATCCTAAACTCTCATCCGCTCGGACGCGACGGGTGCATCATTGGACACGTGTCGGCGGAGGGAAGGTCGCTGGTCACGATGACCAGCAAGATCGGCACCCGGCGCATCGTCGACATGTTGAGTGGCGAGCAACTACCACGGATTTGCTAAGATCCGAACGGACGATGGGTTCACAAGCCGCCTGGCGTCAGTTCGGCTTGCGCAACATGAAAATCAAATCAGTCCTAGCCGCTGCCTTACTCGTCTGTCACGTCGTCTGTCAGGCGGGCACCTTGCCGCGAGAGCCCGAGGCTGACAACGGAGAGTACCTGCTCGATGTGGTAACCAACGCGTACGCCCGTGAGTGGCGGGACATCTGGGATGCAGGCGATAATCGGTTTCGCTTCCGTATGGGCAGCAACAGCGTCGAGCAGTGGTTCATCGAGGAAGAGCTCAAGTTTTCGACAGACTTGTCGACCCGCCTGCGCTTGCGCTATCATCATGCACGCTTTCTTCGTAACTCGAGTGAGCAGATCTCGACGGATACCTTCGAGTTCGAAGGCAAATTCTACCGCGACAATTTCCTGTCGGTCTTTGCGACTCCCACACGTTTAAAGGGCGAGAACTCTATTGGCGTCATGCTGCAAAACAGGCATGCCGTGAATCGGTTCACCATTCTGTTTGTCGAGTTTCCCCAATTCTTGAGAAATTTCTCGGAACGAAACAAAAATGGATCTGACAGTCTCCTGTCCATTTTTACCGACAAGCCTCTACGACTTGGGCTGGATGTCCGCGAGCGGCTGGGGCCCAATGTTTGGCTTCGGCTCGCCGGCGAGTATGTTCCCGCGTTCGAGATGGCGGACGAGATAATCGCGACCGGCCAGACTATCCCGCGAGAGCAGGTCACAGCCAAGGGAATTGGCGGTTGGTTGGAATACGTGTTGAATAGCGAGCGACCCAGGTGCGAGCAGACGGCAACCGGTCTCGATCTGGGATATCGACGCGAACAAAGCACGCGGTTACCGGTGGCACCCACTCTAGTACCCGAAGTCGTACGTGACCATCCGACGGTTCCCACCATAAGGCCGGCGCCACGCCTGCTCGACATGGAATTTGACGGCGATCTCTATGACCGAGGGCGGGACGACTCGGTAGACGTCTGGCTCGAACGCCGGATACGCGCCGAACCCTACGCCCGGGTGACGCTGAGCCCGCGTTATTCGCTGCAGGCGCGATTGCGCCTCGAGGAGCGCCGGATCGAATGGCAAAGCAACGGTGGAGAGCGACACGCGATAGAAACCGACTATGTGGTGCCGGCGCTCGGGTTGAGGATTCGGCTTGGGTCACGCCTAAAGTCCATTGTCGAGGTCGGTTTCGCAGCGGAATTTCGAAAGAGACGTGAGCGAGTCAATGACAGTGCCCTTCGCACTGCTCATAATGATCACCGGCTTTACTTTGCCTACGATTACGTGTTTGGGTCTTCGAAGATCATTCGCATCACCGAGGCCATCGAGCTCGATAGCGAAGATAGAGGGCAGTTTCGCATACACGACCACGGGTTCTTGCAGATGATATTCGGGTTTTAGAGCGCAGACCACATGGAGGCGCCGCGTACCATCGATGAGCAAAAGCAATCAGGGACGAAAGCGAATCTCCCAGGGAATCGTATCACCACGAAAAAAGAAGCGACGCCACACGACCAGCCAACGATCGTCGACCTGTAGCTGGTGCAGCGGCTTGGGCGTGACGGCAAGGATCTCTGCGCCGCCGGGGAGCAGTACCGATCGCGTGACCAGTCGGCTCTCCGGGTAGTCTCCCACGTGACGGTAGGTCCACACCTCCCCCTCGCGCAGCGGACTGGGGGGTTCACGCAACCAGTGCGTGTACCATGTCTCCTCACCGGGGAGGAGTGGTCGTACTAGGTCGACTTTGACCCATTTACCGCCGTGGTCCTGATCGCCGACCACCTGCAGCGGCATCGAATTGCCAAAGACATCGAGCACGCGGTATGAGTCGGTGTACTTAAGTTCATGAGCGGCCATGCCCCATCGTAGCTCGTGCACGATCGCAGACCCCGAGTTACGGTAACGCATCGAGGATCGCACATCGATTTCGCCTGTGGGCAGGATCTCCTCAAACGTTTCATGGACGATCACCACATCACCCGAAACTGAGAGACCTTGGCGAGAGACGGGATTACCGTCTATCTTTCGGATATCGTCTGCGTTTGTTATGAGCGAACGGCTTTCGGTCTGAACCACGTAGACCGGTTCGTTCAGAGGAAACAATAGGCCTTCAATATGCTCGCCGTCGCGAAGCTCTATGCGGTGTAACTCCGGTCCCGCGTGCGTGGCGACACGCAGCCAGATCGCGACCGCCGCCAGGCCAGTCAAGACCACGAGAGAGGTAAACATGACGATTCGTCGTGCGTTCAATGGATCCTCCGTTTCTTGCGAGTACCGGACCAACCCCATGATGGTCAGAAAGGACGTGGTAGTCGCGCCGGGTCGCTCCCCGAGTCAACGGGAACGATTTGTTTTTCGGTCAATCCCGAGCCAGGATAAAAGACTGCCGGCGATGAGTCCCTCCAACTCGAAGTTCGGGTAACCTTGCGCCAGTGGCCTAAGTACACGACCAAGAGAATGCTCGCGGCCACCGCGGTGCCCGTGATCAGATCTGCAAAGTTGACGGGTGAGGGCACGCCTTTGCCTCGCTGCGGCCACCCAGCAAGACTCTTCCAAAAACCGACCCCCGCCCGTTGCGCCTGCTCGCGCGCCATTTGCACAATGGCGGAACGATCCCTTGGATGCGAGGGAAGCGATAACGCCTCTTGCCAATTACAGCGCATGTTACGACGAAGCTCCACGGCATCCCGGCACGCCGAGCAAGACACCAGGTGTCGCTCAAGAGAACGGCGTCCCTCATCCGAGATTTCATCGTCGATAAAGAGTGTTATCGATTCCAGCCAGCTCTCGCACGCTGAGCCCCTAGACGGGTTTGACCGTTGAGAATGGTTCTTCTTACCCATCACTCGTTCTCCGGTGGATTAGGCAAGCTCAGCAACTGCCGGAGTTGCTCTACGGCCTTGTGCTTTCTCGAGGCAACGGTGCCCTCGGGACACCCACAGATATCTGCGATCTCACGGTAGCGCAGACCTTCGATCTCGCTGAGCACGAAAGCATCGCGCAGCTCGTCCGGGAGCTCCATTAGCGCTGTGCGCAAGCGTTGTTGCATCTCGCGCCGTTCCAATAAAACATCGGGTGGTTCGGCGCGCGCGCTGATGCCAGTAGTCACGCTGGCAATCGCCGAGGGCTCGTGACTGAGCTCCACCGCTGTGGCCGAGTCAGCTGCAGTGCTAAGGGGAACCTCCACTCGACGGTGCTTACGCCGCGCCATCTCCAGTACCACATTGCGAACAACGGTATACAGAAAAGTGGTAAATTGCGCACGGGGTTTGTATCTTCGTGCATGTCTCAAAATACGCAGGAAACTTTCTTGAGCCACGTCCTGAGAAGTATCCGCATCTCCCGACAGCCGATACGCAACATTGAGGGCGCGTTGATGATGACGCTCCACCAATACGCCAAACGCGTCGATATCGCCGGCTCGCACATCCATCATCAGTTGCTCGTCGCTTCGGTCGTCGGCCATGTCTTCCGAACGTTCTCATCGCCAAAGTGCTGTACGGTCCCCATGCGATTCACCACGATCTGCAGTTGGGCTCCGCGTCCCTGATGCCACGAGACCCACACCGATCGACCCGAAGACGCCGCCGCCGGCGATCGCGCATCGGTGAGCGGATCTGACACCGTTAGCGGCCCCCTCCATCCCTTGGTGGTGAGCACCGAGCACAGGATCTGCCAACCTCGCCGCTCCGGAGTGGCGAACTCGTCATCGGTGGGGTGATCCTTGTGACACCAGAATACCCATGTTTGACCCAGGCCGTCCACAGTAACGACGGGTGTCGCGTTACGCCCCGAGGGACAATCGGGTATTTGCATGGCATCGGACCATCGTCCGTCACGGTTTATAGAAGTAAAGATTCGCCATTCGTAGCGATCGTTGTCCGACTGATCCATCATCCACTGTTGCCAGACTACTCGGGTCTCCTGCGTCACCGGGTTGAAGGCGATCGATGGATAGCGGCCGGCCTCGGCCAACAAAATCGGTTCGCCAAAACCTTCCCGTGTCGCCTCGGCGGCGACGATACTGGTTAGCGTTGGGTAGTGTTGCATCCACGCAAAGTGGGCGGAACTGTGCCCGGTAGCTCCCGAAAGATACCATGCAAACTGAGATCGATCGTACGTGGGAACACCGGCAACCGTGGACCACTGCTGGCCGTTCCACGATCGGAAGTACGGCCGACGCGAGTTTGCTTGCCACGCATACCAGGTGAGCCAGACCGTGCCGTCGGCACCGCGCGCGAGTGCCGGGTCGTGATGGTCGAGATTACTGCGGTGGCTTATTTGCCAGAGCTTTGCCGTCCCGAACGCGGGAACACTAGCGGCGTACACTTGATAATACTCCTCGCTACGCTCGGACCAGGCGAGCCAACAACCTTGCGCTTGATCCGCCAGTAAAGAGGGCTTGTACGCATCGACCTCGGTGCCAAGAACTGTCCCATTCAATTTCGATACGCCAACCGCTTCCGTGCCAACGACGTTGCTGTGACCACCCGCCCAGATTTGGCGAGGGCTAATACCGCCGTCACTCAGCAGGCCTGCGAAAATGCCTTGCCCCGGGTGGTCCCACGCCACCCAACACGTTGAGTCGTCCGCGGCGGACAGGGCGGGGAATCGCCCGCTAGCAAGCGTTTTCGTTTCTGTCTGCACAGCGATCGCGTCGCTCGAGGTCACCACGTTGGTACGGCGTGTCGTCGGCAGACTGGTAACGCCACCAGGTACGGGGGACTCGCAGCCCTCGGAACCACAAGCCGCCACGGCAACTGCTGGGTGGTGTGGTCGTTTATTATCCCAGATGATCGCACGTGCGGGTAATGACCACTCCGCGTCTTTTTTGACAAATATGCCGTGGGCAATGGGGATTGCATCCGTGTCTTTTTCATGACGGGCGAGCACAAAATCCTGCGAGCCGTCGAAAACACCCCATCCCTTCTGGGAGTCAATGGTTCCGGTGTATACCACGAGATAGGTTTCGGGATTCCACGGATTGGGGTGACAGTACCAGAGCATCAGGTCTTTGCCCACCAGCGTCGTGTCCGCGAAGGCGATTCTGTCGCTTTGCACGGCGAAGGGAATCTTATCCCCAAGACGCGCGAGGAACCGATTGTCGTACGGAGTGCCGATGACGAATACAGAACCAGCACCTAGATCCGACTCTGTGACTTCGCTGGCCCGCTTGGTCCGAAAGACCACGCGCTTCAAGCCAGGAAGGAACGTCTTGGCCTCCGGCTCGACGTCGTCGCCAACGATGAGCAGCGCGCGCTCGTCTTCGTAGATGCAGTTGACAGCTTTCTTTAGAGGTCCCGCCGGTCGGAAGTTACGCACGCGCTGCGCACCGGTTGCTCGCAGCTCTTCGCGGAATCGGTCGTAGTTGCGAAAGGTCAGTGTCTCGCTCTCACTGAATAGAAGCCGGCCGTTATGGAAAAGCGACTGACCCGGCAGCCCCGGGCAACGTAACTTTGCCCACAGGGCATCCGGCTCGGTCAGAATCGGAAACAGTATTCGATTGTGTTTTACGTAGTCGATGAGGTCGCGTTGCTCCTCGAACACATCGACGCCGAATGTTTGAACGCCGGCTGGGGCGAGAGCCTCGGCGAAGTTCTCCTGGTACTCGTGCGCATTCAGTACGCAGTAGCCGCAACCGGCGGCGTGAACAAAATCGAAGAGCAACCACGAAGACGAGAGATCGCGCCTTTCGCCCCACATATCGATCGCAAACCGTGGACTCATTTGGCTGTCCTGCCGACTACCAGCGACAGCCGATTCAGAAGAGGGCCCGGTGCCCGAGGTATGCAACCCCATAAGACAGAAGGTCAACAGGGTCACCGATGCCAAGACGGTGATCTTCACCAGGGCGAAGGTGGGTTTCATGGTCGATCTCCTTTTTTGAAACGGTGTCATTTGGCGGGTGCTTCCGCCATCTACTGGGTTCAACGAAAGAGAGTGAGAATCCTTCACCGTTCTGCCCAAAAAAGGTCGCACATTTGGTGATTATCTTGACTGCTCGTAGACTGGCTAAAGTGTTGTCTAGTTACCGCTTGTGTTCACGTTAGGCGTTGTGTAGATTACGGTTATAAGGGCGACGTTATTTAGCGGCGACCACCGGGTTGAACCGGTGTTCCCGCTTTGTCGTTCTCCATGCAACTCGTCGGTTGGGATTGGCGTAGAAACTCAAGGGACCTCTAATTCCTCGGGGTGTGAAGGATGATCGGTCGGGCCATTTACCATTACCGGATTGTGGAGAAACTTGGGGAAGGGGGTCGGGGAGCCGTTTACAAAGCGGAAGATACACGGCTCAAACGGGCCGTGGCCTTGAAGTTCTTTGACCCGCTTGCATTTGACACCCAAGAGGAAAAGCAGCGCTTTATTCGCGAAGCGCAGCTCGAAGCCAGTCTGGACCATCCCAATATCTGCACTATTTATGAAATCAATGAACTAGACGATCAAATATTTGTAGCCATGGCCTACGTTGAGGGTGTCACGCTGCAGCAGAAAATCCAGTCGGGGGCTTTGGATATACTGCCCGCGATCGATGTCGCCATGCAAGCCGGGAAAGGTCTGTCGGCCGCTCATGAGAGGGGCGTTATGCACGGCGACTTCAAGAGCTCCAACATCATGCTCACAGAAGATGGCCAGGTGAAGATTACCGACTTCGCCCTGGCCGCGTTGCCCGGCGACGCTGGGTTATCCGAGCCCGCCGTCGCCGGCGACTCGGCCGCGTACATGTCGCCAGAGCAGGCTCGTTCGGACGTAACCGACGAGAGGTCTGACATCTGGGCGTTGGGGATAGTCCTATACGAGATGTTGACCGGGTCCTTGCCGTTTCGTGCGGATTTTGATGCGGCGCTCAGGTACGCGATCCTGAACGCAGAGCCTCCGTCGCTATCGGAGGTGCGCGCGGAGATTCCGTCTGATCTGGAACGCATTGTCAACAAGATGATTGTCAAGGACCGGGACGGACGTTATCAGAGTATGGAGGAAGCAAGCATCGACTTGTCTGCCGTCAAGCGGCGGATTGAGTCGGGCGTTCGTCAGCGACTTGCACGAGCCAATGCAAAGCCTTCCATCGCCGTTCTGCCGTTCGTCGACATGAGCCCTGAGAAAGACCAGGAGTATTTTTGCGACGGGATCGCTGAGGAAATCACTGGCGCGCTGACGCGAGTCGAGGGGCTGCGAGTCGTGGCACGCACCTCTGCATTTTCTTTCAAAGGAAAAAATGTCGACATCCCCGAAATCGGAAGACGGTTGGGGGTGGGGACGCTTCTGGAGGGTAGCCTTCGCAAGGCGGGCCAGCGCCTGCGTATTGCCGTTCAGTTGACAAATTCCAGCGACAGCTATGAGATTTGGTCGCAAACCTACGACCGCGATTTGGAAGATGTGTTCGCCATTCAAGACGAGATCAGGCTGGCCATCGTGGCCCAGCTGAAGGTCACGTTGCTCGGCGACGACAGGGCCGCACTGGTAAAGCGACACACCGTAGACCCGGAGGCGTTCAGCCTCTATTGGAAGGGTCGATTCTTCTGGAACAAGCGTACCGAGGAGGGCTACCAACGGGGACTATCCTATTTTCGACAGGCGATCGAACAAGATCCCTCCTATGCGCTGGCTTATGTTGGCGTCGCCGACTGTTACGATTTGCTGGGCTGGTACGATTATCTAGCTCCGGATGAAGCCTTTCCAAAGGCCAGAGCGGCCGCTTACAAGGCGATGGAAATGGACGAACGTCTCGCCGAAGCCCACGCGACCGCTGGTTGGATATGTGTTAACTACGAGTGGAAGTGGGACTGCGCCGAACGGGAGTACCGGCGCGCGCTAGCGCTGAACTCAGGATACGCTACAGCGCATCAGTGGTACGCTGAGTACCTCTCCTACCTGGGACGCCACCAAGAGTCCATCCACCACGGGGAACGAGCCGTGGAGTTGGATCCGCTATCCATCATCATCAATAATGATCTCGGACAAGTCCTCTACTACGCGCGCGAGTACGATCGTGCGATCGACCAACTGCACAGAACATTGGAGATGGAGTCCGCCTTCGCGATTCCCTATTTTTTCCTTGCCTTCGCCCATGTGCAGAAGCGGGAATATCCGCAGGCGATTCGCGCCGCTCGAAAGGCAATGGAGTTATCCGGGGGAAACGATCCGCTCAACGTGGCACAAACGGGAGCGGTCTATTCCTTTTCGGGAGACGCGGACAGGGCCCACGGGGTGTTGGAGATGCTACACCGGATCAGTCGCAAGAGGTACGTGTCACCTTTCTGCAGAGCCGTTATCCACGTGGGGCTTGGGCAACACGATGACGCCTTCGACTGGCTGGACAAGGCGTACGAGACTCACGATCACTGGCTCGAAACGCTCAGAGTCCACCCCATACTCGACGCTCTTCGCAAAGATCGCAGGTACGGCGAGCTACTTGCAAAGATGCGGCTCGACTGGTGATGCCCCGCCGGCGGTCAGAAGGCCCGCGTGGGATGGGGTATCGAGCCCGACGGGTTTCTCATCTTATCCTCGCCCTGTGCCGCAGCCTGCGACATGACCTTTAGCCCCTCGCCCACGGCAGGGTCCGGTTGGCGAACGGCGCCCGGCCCCGTAGAACATGGAAAATATAGGAGCCGAGGCAAAACTTACCAAACGTAAGAGCCGAGAGCGCAATTACCAGCAATCCCTGCAGAATCCACGCAGCGACTGACCAGCCGTTGATGAGCGACACGCCAATGGCTACCATGAAGCTTGCAGCCATGCCCATGGCAAAACGCCGAGGCGCGGGGGCCGGCGTCAAGCGGGGCCGCCCACGCTTCCCCGCCAGGAGGCGGTTGTAAATCGCATCAAACGGATTGAGGCGCGGTACGAGCGCACACCACCACGACACGGCGGAAAGCGCGAGGAAAAGCGGTCCCGACTGTACGAGCAGCGCGACCACGACCAGAGAACCCACGATGCGTGGTTGGAAATTGAGCGCTCGAAAGTGGGAGGCGCAGGATTCAGCCCCTTCGTCGGCAAAACCCTGCTGTTTTACAAAGTTAGAGGTGGCGGGTGAACCCATAGTCGTGTCTCCTTAATTCAAGTCCGACGGCACTGGTTGTCTCCTTGACAGATAATATCACAAGGCCCAGGGAAATTCCTTATTGTACCCGAGCTGGTTAGTGCGGTCTGCTGCCCTCCCGATCGGACCGCTCCCCGCGATGATACCGCGAACCGACGCGGCTCATTAACTACAACTGTGGGAGCAGCCCTTGCGCCACCAAATAGTTGTGTATTTGCTCCGCAAAGATCTTGTGGGCTCTGGGATTGGGATGCGGATCCAACTTGTTGATCGTGACTTCTCGTAGTGGCAACCCGCCAAGCGCTGAACTGGTGTCGACGAAGTAAAGTCCCTGTTCCTCTGCCAGACTCTTGATGGGCTCGACCTGGACCGGATAGGTGGCGAGATAAGCAATGACAACCGGAACCTCGGCAGTCGAGCTAAACTCACCCATGCTCTCGAAGATGTCCTTTACGTACCAATAGTTCTTGATTGCTTTCGCACGCGCGTCGTCTTCCGCAGAATCCTCGGCGGTAGCTTCTTTTTGTGGAAAGAGACGTTTGCTGATGGTGTCCCAGACGAACGATGCAAATGCAGGATTGGTCTTCCTCAATACCTGGTATGGTTCTTTGAGCAGCTTGTCTGGTATAACGCGCTGGTCGTTGAACGCGCAGAAACCGATCAAAATCATATCCGGATTGTAATGTGTCGCTTTACGGGTCAACACGCCATAGTATTGCAGCAGGTAGTATCCTCCGACACCAAAGTTGATGAACTCGTATGATGTGCCGTCGCTGCGTGCGTTCATTCGGGCCTCCAGCACCGAGTGATAGGCCTCTTCGATGTCGACGCCCGAGGGCATGGTGAAAGAGTCTCCGATAACCGCGACGCGAAAGGTCCCATCCGGTTTTTCAAGCGAATATTTCTTGTCCCTAAACCCTTGCGCGTTGGTCTCAAACCGCTTGAGCTTGAAGTGAGTTTTCATGTTGGGTTTCAATTCGAAGATGATGTCACTGTACCGCGAAGGCTCTAGAAGCCCAGAAGAACCGATGGGGTGCACGCTGTTCATCTTTGTGAAGGACAGCCCATCCCATTTGAATAAGTAGAAACGGTAAGATATTTCGAGCAACAGGAATACAACCGTCGCCGAGGCGGCGATAGCCAACGCAGCGCAGGCTGTCTTTCTCAATCTGCCAGTTGGTTTAGCCGTCGTTTTCCTTTCCCCCGGCTTTGCCGAAGTCTCTTTAAGAATCGATTGCGGTGCCATAACTTTGCTAGTTCTTGTCCGCAACGTGTGTTGGCAGCCTAGGTGCTTTTGCTTCGAGAATTGACTCAAAAATCCTAGCATGTGCAGGACAAAACGGCAATGCGGTGTGTTTTGTGCGATCAGGGGGCTTGGCGATCACCATAGCTTGATCGACCCAGGTTGTCGTTGTACAATCAACGCCACCGGCTGCCAAAGCGTGGACTAACACAGCGCGACGTAACGGCTGGCGCTTGGGCGCAACCGCACGAGTGCGGCGATACGATACGCCGAGCACTACCGCATTCTCACAAACGGGGGGACAGGTGTCGAGCATCCGACCCGGCTTGATCGAAAGAATCGCTGAAGCGATGCGAATCATCCCCTCTCTCCACGGTGACCCACAACAGAAACTGCCCCGATTGACCGAGCCAGGCTCGCTGGTGAGCTATCCGCCACCCGAGCAATGGGACGACTGGGTAGAATACGAGGCCAAGAGATGGCCAAGGCGTGACCCCCGTCGCTATCTGATCGTCCCCACCACGTGCTTTAACTGCGAGTCGGGCTGCGGGCTTTTGAGCTATGTCGATAAAGAAACGATGCGGGTGCGCAAATTCGAGGGTAATCCCTACCACCCCGGTAGCCGCGGCCGCAACTGTGCCAAGGGTCCGGCAACGATCAATCAGATAAACGACGACGAGCGTATTCTCTATCCGTTGAAGCGAGTGGGCAAGCGCGGTGATGGCAATTGGCAACGCGTTTCCTGGGACAGGGTTCTCGATGATTTGGCCGGACGCATTCGTGAGGCCCTGCAACAAGAGCGGCACGACGAAATCGTGTATCACGTGGGACGGCCGGGGCATGAAGGTTACATGGATCGCGTGCTGCAGTCCTGGGGCATCGACGGCCACAACAGCCACACCAACATCTGCTCGGCGGGTGCGCGTTTCGGCTACGCGATCTGGCATGGCTTCGACCGGCCATCACCGGATCACGCCAATGCGAAGTTCATCCTGCTGGTGAGCGCGCACCTGGA
>JAOTUR010000219.1 GCA_029863805.1 Candidatus Krumholzibacteriia bacterium
CATGACCGACATGCACAATTATAAAGACGCCGACATGCTGCCCTACGATCGTGTCGAACTGCTCAAGCCGGTGACGATCGAACGGTGCGTGTGGATCGGTCTGCGGGCAATGATCATGCCCGGCGTGCGAATCGGTGAGGGGAGCATTGTCGGAGCCGGTGCGGTTGTAACCAAGTCTTGCCCGCCGGGCTCGATTTTGGCCGGGAATCCGGCGCAAATCATCGGTCGCCGGGATATGGAGCACTATCATAGACTGGTGAACGAGGGCCAGTTTTATCTTATGCTAAAGCAAAAGCATGGTTTTGATAAGAAACTGGTGCCGGTACCCGAAGCGGATGCAAGAGCCGATCGCTAATCGAAGCCGCTCACTTTTTTGGCCTCCGTTGCCACAAAGGGCGAAACGCCTCAACCAGTCAATCCCGTAATTATGTTATTCAATTACCACAGGATCGATCAGGACAATGCGGGTGATATGCTGTCGTCTCCTGTGAACTATTTCGAGTTCGACACACCCACCCTGGAACTCGAGATTGGTCCGATCCAAGAACCACTGCGTTTCGACGGCGATGTGATCCTCGGGGGTGGCGGGCTGCTGGCCCGGACGACATTCGAGCGGCGAGTTCGAGATCTGTGCGAGAATTCGCCGCACAAGCTGATTTCTTGGGGTATCGGCCATAACGCATACACCGGGGCAGCGGGGCGCCACATTCGTTACCGCGGTTTGGTCAAAGTGGGTAAACGGGTCAAGAGCCGTCTCCTGGGGTGGGGTATCATGCGGGCGCCGGCGGCTGTGACCATCGATTACGGGTCGATAAGAGACATCATGGACCGCTTCGCCATGCACGGCATCAGGGACTACGGATGCGGTTATGACTGGGTACCTTGCGCAAGCTGCATGCATCCGGTAATCGACAAGTATCGCGGGCGCACGATACAACATGACGCGATCGTCTACGACCACGTGGGGCGAAAGCGGCTACTCATCGATGGCTTGCCGCGCATGGGAAATGCGAGTGGAGACATCGATGAGATCATGACATTCTTGAGTTCAGGAGAGACAATAATCACCAGCACGTACCACGGGGCCTATTGGGGCTTGTTGTTGGGGCGCCGGGTCATCGTCGTGCCCTGGTCGACGAAGTTTATGGGTTTTAAACACCCGGTGGTTCTGTGTCACGAACTAGTGGATCTGCCGGGATGTTTGCAAAAGGCGCGAGCATTTCCGGAAGCGCTGGAGGAGTGTCGCGCCGCCACCGTTGCGTACGCGGACCGGGTGGCGAATCTGCTGGACATCGAGGTGCGCCGTAGGCCGGACATTGGCAGGCCGGGGTTATCTGGACACCAGCAGATCGTTTAGAGTCTGTGGACTAATCGCGTCCCCATGTCCGCCGTCGCTATCGGAGATGACTCGATAAGAGGAGAGGAACAGCTTTGAATCAGGCGAGCGTGGCGCACCCACTTCGCGTGCTCATGGTGCCGGATACGATCTACTGGATCACGGGCACCATAGCCAGGCAGATCGCCACGCACAATCCGTGGATCGAGGCAACGATCTGCTCTTCGCGTATCCTGGAGCAACTGCTCGAACGGGACCCGTCGATCGTCGATCGTATCGATGTCGCGCACTTCATCGATGCGTTTGGTTCCAAGAGACTCCTGCCAAAGTTCCAGGGGCAGGTGCCCTGCGTGACCACGATACATCACGTGCACGACTGGGATGGCGTCGAGCACAATCGCAATGCGGACGCGGTCATGGTGGTGTCACAGGAGTGGGAAAAGGATTTGGGTGAACGGGGTATAGCGGCCGAGCGTCTGGTGTGGGTACCCAATGGTGTTGATGCGAGCGTCTTCCGCCCGTCAACACCTGATGGACGATCCAGCTCACGCCGCCGCCTGCGGATTGCCGAGCAGGCCTTTGTCATTGGCTATTTTGCCAAGAAGAGCAGCGACGCAAAAAACCGTAAGGGTGTCGATATTTTTGTAGCGGGCCTGGTTGAGGTGGCGAAGAAGGTGCCGAATACCGTCGCCGTAGTGGCGGGCCCGGGCTGGAAGGACATGATCGCGCAGCTGCGGGCACAAGGGGTGGACTGCCGGTGGCTGCCTTTTGTGGTAGATCACGAAGATCTCTCCCGGGTCTACCAGGCTTTGGACGTTTATTGGGTGACGGCGCGGATCGAGGGTGGACCCGTTACTCTGCTCGAAGCCATGAGCAGCGAAGTGTGTTGCGTGTCGACGCCCGTCGGTGTGGCCAGGGAAATCTTAAAAGACGGGATCAACGGATTCGTGACGCCGATCGGTGATGTGGCAGCGCTGGTGGCGCGGACCTTGCAATTGCAGCAGGATGAGGCGGGGCGTCGCCATATGGCAAAGGCCGGGCGTGAGACCGTGCTCAATGGATACCAGTGGAAACAAACAACGGCAAATGCGCGCCAGCTCTACGAGAAAGCACAGGAGGGATTGGCGGAGCCAGCGGGTAGCGAACAGGCTTGCAGTGGCCCATCATCGAGTGGCGGCCGTGTGAGGCGGGATGCGGGTCCTTTCCCGTTAAACGCCGTGGACAGGCGCCTCAGGCGCTGGGTGCGGATGCAGGAGAATCTCTTCTGGCTCGGCAGTGGCGATGTGGCGGATAGCCGGGAGGCGGTACTCAAGCTGTGTTTGCGGGCGTGCCGCGCCAACCCGCTGTGCGTGACTCCCTGGGCCATGCTGCTGGCAAACGCATCACCTTCGACCTACCGGACCCTGAGCAAGACCTGGCGGTTATTGAAAAAACTGGGCGGATGGACACCGGCACAGGGCTGACATGTCACGATTCTATAACATGCTCAGACGCCTGGCGCAGAGAGGATCTCCGGCGAGAAAGGGGGTCAACCCAGGTGTAAAAAGGCATGTGGAGGTATCGATCGGTATTTACTGGGGAAAGACTCCCTTCGAGCTGTTCGATGCAGAGAGTATCCAGAATCCGGTGCTTTCGCCGCGACAGGTAACCGACGCACGTGCCCAAATTGTCGCCGATCCCTTTATGGTCTATAAGGAAGGGAATTGGCATATGTTCTTCGAGGTGTTCAACCTGGACACGCGAAGGGGCGAGATCGGTCTGGCGCGCAGCAGCGACGGTTACCGTTGGGCATATCAACAGATTGTGCTCCGTGAGCCGTTTCATTTGTCTTATCCACACGTTTTTGAGTGGCAGGATAAGTATTACATGGTTCCCGAATCAGGTCAGACAAACTCGGTTCGTATTTACGAGGCGCTCGAGTTCCCCACGCGCTGGACATGCGTTGGCACTCTGATGGAGGGCGGACCCTATGTGGATGCCGGCGTCTTTAACCATGGGGGTATATGGTGGATGTTCGCCGAGACCAGCGCGGGAAAGCATGATACGCTTCGCCTCTACCACGCGGATGATCTGATGGGGCCGTGGGGCGAGCACCCGCAGAGCCCTCTGGTCACGGGTGATGCGAGTCGCGCTCGCCCGGCGGGGAGGGTGACGACATTTCACAATAGACTTTACCGGTTCGCGCAGGATTGTAGCCGTGCATACGGTGATCGGGTGCGGGCCTTTGAGATTAATGAGCTGAACGCGCTCCGCTACCAAGAACAAGAGATACCGCAGAGTCCGATTCTGGAAGGTAGCGGAACAGGTTGGAATGGTCGGGGCATGCACCACATCGACCCCCAGCAAGTCGACGAGGATTCGTGGATTGCCTGTGTCGATGGTTTCAGCGAAACCATTGTAGAGGCCTCCTGAGTTCTTGCGGGAAAGTGGCACAGTGAAAATTGCATTCGTTCATCAACCCTGGAACAAGATAGCTCCGCCGGTGCAGGCCGGCTCCGTTGCCATGTTGACGTTTGAGATCGGTCAGCGCCTGGCCCAGGCGGACGATGTCATCATGTATTCGCGAAGATTTCGAGGGCAAAAGAAGTCTGAGACATACGAGGGTGTGACCTATCGTCGCTTTTCTGCCGGTGCGGATTTGAGATTTCACAAAGTGGTGCAGCGCTTGTCGAGGTTCTTTCCTCGACGGCGACCCTCTTTTTCGCGAAGCTCATTCTACTTCTGGTATATTCTGCAAGTGGCGCGTGATCTGAAAAAGAGCCGATGCGACGTGGTCCACATACACAACTTTTCGCAGTTTGTTCCCATTATACGTGCCTTTAATCCTCGTATCGCCATTGTGCTACACATGCACTGCGAATGGCTGACCCAGCTCGATAGGTCGATGATCGAGGCAAGGCTGAACAAAACCGATGCTGTGGTGACGGTGTGTGACTACATCACGCACAAGACCTCGCAAGCGTTTCCACAATACGGGGGTCGTTGTCTTACGGTGCACAACGGGGTTGATCTGGATCAATTCGTGTCCGTTAGCAAAAATAAGCCATCGACCTCGAACCGTTTGCAGCGATTGGTGTATGTGGGCCGCCTCTCCCCAGAGAAGGGACTGCATGTCTTGCTGGACGCGTTTGCACAGGTCTTGCAGGAATGTCCCGATGCTGAGCTGGAGATCGTCGGGCCGGAGCAATCCGCACCGACCGATTTTATTGTGTCACTCAGCGATGATCCCATGATCTCGAATCTGGCGGCATTCTATCAAGGATCCACTTATCTTTCCCAGCTGCAGGGCAGGATGTCGGCCGAAACGGCAAAACGGGTTACATTCACCGGTAACATCCCTCACGCGCAGCTCATCGAGCATCTCGAAGCGGCCGCTGTTTTTCTTCATCCCTCGGTTTGGGGGGAGCCATTTCCGCTGGCTGTTCTCGAGGCACTGGCGGCGGGCGTACCGGTGGTGGCGTCGCGGATTGGCGGACTGGTGGAAAGCATTGAGGACGGTAAGTCTGGACTGCTGGTTACACCTGATGACAGCCGGGAGCTTGCCGACGCGCTCATCCGTCTCTTGCAGGACGATGAACTGAGAAACTCGATGGCGAAGGCGGCACGCCGGCGGGCGGAAGAGGCATTTTCGTGGACTCGGGTTCGAGGGGACCTGCACGAGCTTTACACCCAGCTTTGTGATCATCGTCGATGATTCGCCATTGGCCTGGCCCAGGTCGGATCATTTCGGGCGGTGTGGGGCGGTAGTGGCGCAGGAGAGCGCGGGCAATCGATCGGGGCAAATCCTTCACCACCGTACACTGCGAGCGCACAACGACGTATGAGGGTCTTACTGGTCAGTATGTCGCTAAAGGGAGGTGCCGGAGGCTCTGCTTACCGGCTGCATCGGGGTTTGCGGCAAATGGGCATCGAGTCGAGAGTCCTGGTAAAGTACAGATACCAGACAGACGACGACGTCGTGATTGTTCGCGATACCCGCCTGGTTCGCATGCTCCGGCGTCTGGGATGGCTCGTGCGCCAGGACTTGGAGAACTTGCCGCTGGCGCTCTATCAAAACCGCGATCCGGCAAAGTTGTTTTCTACGCAGTGGGTGCCGGACGGTGTGGCTCGCATGGTGGCGGGTTACAATCCGGATATCGTAAACCTGCGCTGGGTCGGAAACCTCCTGCGCATAGAATCGCTGCGCAGGCTGAGGCGCCCACTGGTGTGGACGCTGTCGGATATGTGGCCCTTCACAGGGGGTTGTTACATTCCTCAGGAGTGCGATCGTTACCAACAGAGCTGCGGTGCCTGTCCGCATCTGAATAGTCGTCGCGAAAACGACCTCTCTCGTTGGGTGTGGCGCCGCAAGTCGAAAGCGTGGCGTAACCTCGACCTGACCATCGTCACACCCAGCCAGTGGCTTGCGCGGTGCGCCCGCTCCAGCGCACTCTTCAAGGATCGGCGAATCGAGGTGATCCCGTCTGCGGTTGACACGGAGAATTATAAACCCATAGACAGAACGACGGCACGGCGCGTACTCGGCCTTCCCCAGGACAAGAAGATCGCACTCTTTGTCGCGTGGAGAAACCATGTGCATAAGGGATTTCACCTGCTGGTGCCTGCGCTGAAGTCTCTTGCCGAGTCCGGGTGGAAAGGGAAGCTGGAGCTCGTGGTCCTCGGTTTTCCAAGACCGGCTGATTTGCCGGATACCGGCATCGAGACCCGCTTTTTGGGACGTCTCGATGACACCATCTCCAAATCCATCGTGTACTCGGCTGCCGACGTTTTTGTGGCTCCGTCGACACAAGACAATTTTGCCAATACGGTCCTTGAGGCCATCGCATGCGGAACACCGACGGTCGCCTTCACAATCGGGGGTATGCCCGACATCTTGGATCACCAAGGGAATGGTTATTTGGCACGCGATTTTGACATCGATGACCTGGCTCGGGGAATTGACTGGGTGCTGACCGACAGCAACCGCCATGAACGG
>JAOTUR010000220.1 GCA_029863805.1 Candidatus Krumholzibacteriia bacterium
TGGATCTTCCCGGCGGGTCGATTCGCACCGGCGGCGGTGAGATTCTGCTGCGCACCAAGGGCCAGGCGTATCGCGGCCACGAGTTCGAGAACCTGGTTCTGTACACGCGCCTCGATGGCACGCGGCTGCTGCTGGGCGATGTCGCCCGTGTTGTGGACGGTTTTGCCGAGACCGACCAGTCGGCCCGCTTTTCGGGGGAGCCGGCGGTCGGGGTGCGCATTTATCGGGTGGGCGATCAAGACGCACTGGCCATCGCAGCCAAAGTCAAAAGATACGTCCGGGAAGCACAGAACCGCATGCCTCCGGGTGTGACGCTGACGCCATGGAATGATTTCTCCCGCATCCTACAGGGGCGCCTGGACCTGATGATTCGAAGCGCGCGCAATGGATACCTGCTGGTCTTTCTCATACTCGCACTGTTTCTAAAGCTTCGGCTTGCCTTCTGGGTGAGTCTCGGCATTCCCATTTCGTTTCTCGGCGCCTTCTGGCTGATGCCGGTCCTGGATGTAACCATCAACTTGATTTCCTTATTTGCGTTCATTGTCGTGCTGGGGATTGTCGTCGACGACGCGATCATCGTCGGTGAGAACATCTTCAAACATCACGAGCGGGGAGAACGGGGTGAGCAAGGATCTTCCACGGGGGCCAGCGCCGTAGCCGTCCCCGTGATTTTTGGTGTGTTGACAACTATTGCTGCGTTCTTCCCGCTTCTCTATGTCGCCGGAATGATGGGAAAGATCATGCGTGTGGTACCGCTGATCGTCATTTGTACGCTCGTGTTTTCGCTCGTCGAGTCGCTTCTCATCCTGCCCGCACATCTCGCCCATCTTCGCGAGCCCAAAGAGGCCCGTGGCCTAAATCGTTGGTGGCGACGCGTACAGGGGGCGTTTTCCGAACGCGTCGGGTGGTTTATCGATCGGGTTTATCGGCCGTCCCTCGAATTCGGGATCCGCTTTCGCTACGCGACCGTCGCCTTTGCCACGGCGACGCTTCTGATAACGGCGGGTGTGGTGGGTGCAGGATGGATCAAGTTCGTCTTCTTCCCCAACGTCGAGTCCGATTTTGTCACCTCGGCCCTCACCATGCCGCTGGGCACGTCGGTTGACGCAACCGAGGCCGCGATGAAAAAGCTGGAGCAGAGCGCCCTGCGGGTTCGCGATCGGCTGGGCGCGGAAACTACTGAGGACAGACCATCCCCCATCCAGCACATCTTTACGTCGGTGGGCGATCAACCGTTTCGGGCCAGGCGCGGCCCCCCCGGGGGTCAGGAAGGCGCCTTTTCTGCGAGTCACCTGGGAGAGATTACGCTCGAGCTCGCGCCCTCCGAAGAGCGCGATGTGACCAGCACCCAAATCGTCAGGATGTGGCGCGAGATGACGGAGCCCATCCCCGATGTCGTCGAGTTGGCATTTACGTCGAGTCTTTTTTCTCCGGGCGAGCCGATCAACGTCCAGCTCACCGGGCTCGATATTGATAGACTGGAGGCCGTGGCGGATAGACTCAAGCTCGAACTCGACAAGTACGCCGGTGTCTTCGATATCACCGATTCGTTTCGATCCGGTAAGCAGGAAGTCAAGCTGTCCGTCAAGCCGGCTGCCGAGGCATTCGGCGTGACGCTGGCCGACCTCGCGCGCCAGGTTCGGCAGGCGTTCTATGGCGAAGAGGCGCAGCGCATCCAGCGTGGTCGCGACGACGTTCGCATCATGGTTCGTTATCCCGAGGAACAGCGGCGATCCATCGGCGATCTGGAAAATATGCGGATCCGTACGCCCAGCGGCGGTGAAGTTCCCTTCCCCGTTGTGGCCGTAGCGGAGATGGGGCGCGGTTTTGCAACCATTCGCCGGGTAGACCGTCAACGCGCCATCAATGTCACCGCCGACGTGGACGCCACCCAGGGCAACGCCCGTGAGGTGCTTGCTGACCTGCGGGCCAGCGTGTTGCCCGCGATTCTCACCGACTACCCGGGCGTGTCCTACTCGTTCGAGGGCGAGCAGCGAGAGCAGGCCGAATCGTTGGGTGGTCTAGCCAGAGGGTTTCTCTTTGCGCTGTTGGTGATTTACGCACTGATGGCGATCCCGTTCAAGTCGTACATCCAGCCGCTCATCGTGATGTCGGTGATTCCGTTTGGTTTTGTGGGCGCCGTCTGGGGTCACCTCATCATGGGTTTGGATCTCACGATCCTGTCGATGTTTGGCCTGGTGGCGCTGACCGGGGTCGTGGTCAACGACAGCATCGTGTTGGTTCATTATGTCAACAGCCGACGTGGCGCCGGTGTCCCGGTCATGCAGGCGGTGCACGAAGCGGGTTTGGTGCGCTTCCGGCCAATCTTGCTGACGTCGCTCACCACGTTTGCCGGTTTGTCTCCGCTTCTGCTCGAACGAAGCATGCAAGCCAAGTTTCTTGTGCCCATGGCGGTATCGCTGGGGTTTGGTGTCCTTTTTGCGACCTTTATCACGCTCATCATCGTGCCCACAGTCTATGTGATTCTCGAAGATGTCAAAGCCGGGGTGGCAAGAATCCTGGGCCGCAAACCAGTGCAGCCCTCAACGTCGGTGTCCAACACCGCTTCACCATCCGGTGGTCAAAAGTAGTCGATCCAACCAGTTGCTTGGAGAAGGAGTGGAAATGAAGAAGAACGAGATCGGTATCCTTACCGTAGCGGCGTTTTTGTGGCTCTTTGCGTCCAGCGGTGCGAGGGCGCAGCCCACGTGGGATGTAGGACTCAAGCCCGGATTCAACATCGCCAATCTGGCAGGTGACGATGCCGACTCGCTGTCCACCGATAGCCGAATTGGCTTTGTCGGCGGCGTCTTTGCAGCCGTGCACGTGACCGACGTCTTTGGTGTTCGGGTGGAAGGCTTATACACGCAAAAGGGAGGCACGGATGACATCTCGGGCGTTGACATTACCGTCAAGCTTGACTATTTCGAATTTCCCCTCCTGGCCGTCGTATCGGTGCCCGTGGCGGAGAACGTGTCATTCGATGCATTCGCCGGCCCCGCCATCGCATTCAACATCAATTCGAAGGTCAAAGGTGAACAGGGCGGCCTGCAAGCGGAGATCGATATCGATGAGTTGGTCAAAGAGGTCGACTTTGGTGGCGTGGTCGGTATCGGCTGGTCATTTGACACGGGGCCCGCAAGTATTCTGATCGACGGGCGATGGACATTCGGGGTTACCTCCTTCGACGACGCGGATGACACCGATGTCAAAAATAGCGCGTTTTCCTTTACGGGCGGTGTTGCCATTCCTTTGGGGTCATCTTGATCGAGGTCCCGCGGTGTCCAATACCCAGTTAGTCGCCGAAGGTAGGCCATGGGTTTGGGGGGAGGGTTTGATCCTCGATACCCAAATGACAGTGGGGTTCTGTGGAGTTCGACTATTGAGGATTAGCCCGTTTCGCTGCGGTGAGCTCAGAACGCGCTGCCGATCGTGAGATGACTCAAGATGCCGTGCAGCTCGCTGGTCATCACCGTGTATTCTATTCGTCCGCGAAGAATGCGTGTACCTAGGGTAAGTCCCCCACCGCTAAGGTAACGGCTTTCGGTGAGTCTTATATCTCGCTCCACAAACGTATTCCCCGCACTCCAGCGCAGCTGGGCAAAAATGTTCGAAAAGAGCTCATACTGAATACCCAGCGACAGCGCCTGGACATTGGGCCCAACTCTCTCCTGAGGTTTGAGGCCGACGAAGGTGTTTTCCCTCCCCAGATACGTCCACGGCGTATGGACACCCCCCACAAAGAACTCATAGCTCTGCGGTATATCCCCGCCGGAGGCGCCGTAGTACAGCTTGAAGAGCAAAGATAACCGCCCCGCCAGCGGAAGCACCGCCCGGCCATCAACGTAATACCGGGAAAATGAGGGGACGTCACCAAACTTCGAGGTCGAGATCTCACCCGACAGCTCGACAAAAAAGCCCCTGCTGGGATAGATGGTCTCGTCGTAGGTATCGATGAGCACGTTGCCAAAAAAAGGGATCTGCTTATCTACTCTTTGCGGGAACCCGGGGCCACCGATGACCGGCTCACTATCGATATATTCGGCGCGTATGCCCGCAGCGATGGACAGCGTCGTGGAAAAAATCGTACCCAGACGGGCGTCCGCGAACGAGTACCTTGAACGGTATCGCGCAACTCGTTCATCATCCGCAAAGACATCGAACGTTGCCCGGGCCGAGTTGACACGAGTCAACAGACCCAACGAACGAAACAGTCCTGTGTGAACAAAGTATCGCGTCTCGAATTGCAGGTCTTCTGCCAATCTCAGGTCAATGGCCAAGGTCGAGCCGTGTTCCGCCACGTTGCGGAAGGTGGCGTTGAGTAGTAGCGACGCCTCTGTCCGACTGTCGTAACGAAGACCGATACGAAACAGATCTTCGTTCTTCTCGATCACCATGACTCTCAGTGTCCTGTCACGCGACTGATCACCGATGCGATAGGTGACGCGCTCAAAATACCCCGAGCCAAAGACTCTTTCCACACCCTTCTCGATGTCATCGAGAGGCACCCGACCCGGATACTTGATCCCCATCTCCGTTTCCACCAGCCGGCTGGAGACGTCGTTCAGACCCTCGATGCTCATGTGTTGGATGTCGAAATGGTCGCTGGCCGGTCGTAGTACCTTCTTTGGAGCATCGGAAAGTTGATGCAAAGAATCCGCAAGCGCTTTTAGCGTGGGCCACATCTCCCGCGCCGCTCTCTCCCCTTGCGTAATGAACTCGCTGGCCTTGTCGAAATCCGTAACGCTGAGGCCGCTTAGATCGGGCGTGATCACCACGTCGCACTGAGCGCGCTGCTCGCGGGTGACGGATCGGACGTGCAGCAGTGCCGCCTGGCTCAAGATGTTGAACAGCGTGTTCAGGTCCTTCTCTGCATGCGGTGGTGAACCGACATCGACACCGATCACGACATCGGCACCGAGGTTTCTGGCGTCCACTGCGGGGAGGTTACGAACCACGCCACCGTCGGTGAGCAGGTGTCCGTTAGATTTGACGGGCGTGAATAACGAGGGGATGGCCATGCTCGCACGAATGGCCTCGGGTAAGTAGCCTCGGTCCAGCACCACGGCATCGCCGGTGACGAGGTCGGCCGCCACGCAAGCAAAGGGGATGGGGAGCTTTTGAAAATCCTCGATGTCGTGGTAGGGCGCGGTCAGACGGGTGAACAGGCTAACGAGCGACTGACCCGAGCGCAAGCCCGAAGGTAGCCTGATCTTGAAACCCTCGAGACCCATGGTGGCCAGGTAGCGCTCGTCGAAGCGCTTTTGTTCCATGCTCATGGTTCGCCGGCGGACATCCTGGGTGATGATCTGCAGCCAATCCTGATTGACGGCCAGCGATTCGAGCTCGGTGGCTGAGTACCCACACGCGTAGAGCCCACCGATGACGCTACCCATACTGGTGCCTGTGACGACATCCACCGGCATGCCGACTTCCTCCAACACTTTGAGCACGCCGATGTGGGCGAACCCCCTGGCCGGGCTTCCGCTAAGGGCCAGTCCCACGCGGGGACCCTCCTTGGCCCAGCCGGTCGAGGCCAGACAGAGCGCGGCAAAAAAACTCGAGAGCATTCGTAGGTTAGGACGTCTTGCCATTCTTGCTCGTATTTACTGGTGAATCGTTTGCAGGTTGAGCCTTGAGTGTACCGGAACGCAGTTACAACACCATCCGCAGGCGGCTAGTCCACAACTGCTCCCGTCACGCGTTTGGTGGGAGACTACCATAAATTCGCGATCGATCGCAGGATCGACTGCGGAGGTCAACTGCTGAGGTGGATGTGACAGCGGTCGCCGGTGTTGCCGGTTGCCCCGGGATGGTGTTATCCTGCATTTGTCAAATCCTCGTATGGAGTTGCCAGAGCGGAGGGCCATGTCTAAGGAGGTTTCCATCATGCACAAAGCGTCCCGGCTTTTGCTGTTGGTGTCTTGTGCGCTGCTTCTCTGCAGTTGTGCGTCCGGTCTGTCGCCGCGGGAGTACGGGTCGACCGATTACGCCGACCTGCTCTATGAGTTGTACAGGGAAGAGCCGGAGAGCACCGAGCCCAAGCTGTTGTCAATGCCGGTCAAGCTCGGCGTAGCGCAGATAGGTGAGGTGGCACCTCACCAGGCCACTCTGGCAGAGTTGCGAAAGCACCCGCAGGTTATATCGAATGTGATCGAGCTTCCTCTTCCCGGGGGCAGACGCTCCCGACGCAATCAGGAGCCAGTCCCTCAGTTGCGCACCGATGCCCTCAGGCGATTGGGGAGGGAGCTCGGTGCGGACTACGTGTTCCTGTTTGGTGGGAGTG
>JAOTUR010000017.1 GCA_029863805.1 Candidatus Krumholzibacteriia bacterium
GCGGTGCTCGGTGGTACCCAGTCGTTGCATACGAACTCGATGGATGAGACACTCGGGCTGCCCACAGAGAAGGCGGCACGCATCGCGCTTCGTACGCAACAGTTGATTGCGTATGAGACAGGTGTGATCAACACCATCGATCCGTTGGGAGGCAGTTACTTTATCGAGGCGCAAACCAACAAGATGGAGGAGCAGGCGGAAGAGTACTTCAGACAGATCGACGATGTCGGTGGTGTCATCGCGGCGATCGAGGATGGGTTCTACGCGAGGGAGATCGGGCGGGCGTCCTGGGAATACCAGCAGGCGGTGGAAAGGGAACGCAAGATCATCGTGGGTGTCAACAAATGCAAGGGGGGCAACGAAGACAGCGATATTCCGACTCTTTACATCGACGAGCAAGTTGAAGTCGATCAGGCCGCATCATTGAAACGCCTCCGCGAGGAAAGGGACAACGGGGCAGTTCGTGCAAAACTAGAGGCCCTGGAGACGGCGGCCATCTCGGATGAGAACGTCGTGCCATATCTCATCGATTGTGCTAGGGCGTACGCCACCGAGGGGGAGATGACCGAGGTTTTTAAAAAGGTCTTCGGAGAGTACAGGGAGCCTGCGTATTTCTAGGATGTGTTGGGCCGGCGACGATCTTGCAGGCCTGGTGCTCAGTGATCGTCCACTGTTATTGAGACATTAGAGGAGCGAAGGATGAACAAACCGATCAAGGTGCTCGTGGCCAAGCCCGGTCTGGATGGTCACGACCGCGGTGCCAAGGTGGTAGCCAACGCTCTGCGCGATGCGGGAATGGAAGTGATCTATACGGGCCTTCATCAGACCCCGGAGATGATTCTGGAAGCGGCTATCCAGGAGGATGTGGATGTGGTCAGTCTGAGTATCCTCTCAGGCGCCCATATGAGTCTCTTTCAGCGAGTGCGAAAGATGATGGATGACAAGGGTCTCAAGAAAGTGCCACTTATTGGTGGCGGTATCGTGCCCGATGAAGACATCCAGAAACTCAAGACGATGGGTGTCGATCGGGTATTTGGCCCAGGCACAGACACTCGGGATATTGTTGGTTACATTCAGGGCTTGTTCAAACAAAAGGTAGCAAAAAAGAAATCCGAATAGACGGAAGGACGATCATGGAACTGCTGGATACTACAGACGAGCAACAGATGATTCGCGACACGGCGCGTAAGTTTGCTGAATCCGAGCTCAAACCGATTGCCGCGGAGATGGATGAGAAGGGCGAGTACCCGGTTGAAATGTTCAAGAAAATGGCGGAGATGGGTTTTATGGGTCTTACGGTTCCCGTCGAATACGGCGGCGCCGGCGTGGATACTGTGTGTTACTCGATCGTGATCGAAGAGCTTTCCCGTGTTGACGCGTCCAGCGGTCTGTCGGTAGCGGCTCACAACTCGCTCAGTATGATGCCCATCCTGCTCGCGGGCAGTGAAAGGCAGAAAAAGAAATACCTGCCGCCGCTGGCGACGGGAGAGGCGATTGGCTCGTTTTGCCTCACCGAGCCGCACGCCGGTAGCGATGCCTCGGCGATAAGAACCCGAGCGGAGTTAAAGGGAGACAAATATTATCTTACGGGTACCAAGATCTACGTAACCAACGGGGGATTCGCGCGTTTCTTGGTGGCCACCGCGGTGACCAATCCCGAGGAGGGGCCAAGCGGTATCAGCGCCTTTATTCTCGAGAACGATTTTCCGGGTTTTCAGGTGGGTACTATCGAGAACAAACTTGGGTGCCGGGCATCATGCACCGCGGAGATCGTTCTCGATGGGTGCGAAGTCCCCAAGGAGAATCTGCTTGGAGAAGGCGGTTCGGGTTTCAAGACCTTTATGAAGACGCTGGAGGGTGGACGAATCTCGATCGGAGCGATGGCCGTGGGTATAGCACAAGGTGCTATGGAGGAAGCCGCCCAGTACGCCAAGGACCGCCATCAGTTTGGAAAACCTATCGCGCATTTTCAGGCAGTGCAGCATATGCTCGCCAACATGGCCACGGAGATCCATGCGTCCCGCCTCATGGTTTACCACGCCAGCCGTCTAAAGGACGCGGGCCAACCATTCGCTCAGGAAGCCTCGATGGCCAAGCTGTTTGCCTCGGAAATGGCCACGCGGGTGTGTGACAAGGCACTACAGATCCACGGAGGCTATGGCTACACCAAGGAGTATCCGGTAGAGCGATTCTACCGCGACGTAAAGATATGCGAGATTGGGGAGGGGACGAGCGAAATCCAGCGCATGATTATCGCACGTCATTTGCTCAGTAACGCTGAATAAACGGGGGAGGAAGTCATGGAGACGGCAGTCATTGTCGCAGCTCAACGTACGCCCATTGGAAGATTTCTTGGTGGGTTGTCCACTATTACGGCACCGAAGCTGGGTGCCGAAGTCATTGGGGCGATTCTGGAAAGAACTCATAGCGACCCCAAGCACGTCGACGAGGTGATCATGGGCAATGTGCTCCAGGCCGGTTTGGGGCAGAACCCGGCGCGCCAGGCGGCGCTTGCCGGTGGGGTGCCGCCCGAGGTCGGTGCCGTAACCATTAACAAAGTCTGTGGTTCGGGTCTGAAATCGGTCATGCTCGCCGCACAGGCGATTCGGTTGGGAGATGCCAACCTGGTCGTGGCCGGCGGATTCGAGAGTATGAGCCAGGCACCCTACCTGCTGCCAGGCGTCAGAACGGGACATCGATTGGGCCACGGGCAGGTCGTAGATTCCATGGTGCACGACGGTCTTTGGGATTGTCACAATGATTTTCACATGGGCAGCACCGCTGAGCTCGTGGCGCAGAAGTACAAAGTGAGTCGCGAAGCACAAGACGAGTACGCGTTGGGCAGCCAGCAAAAAGCGGTGACGGCGCAGGAAGGCGGCTTGTTCAAGGACGAGATCATCCCCATCACCGTGAAAGGGCGCCGCGGGGACACCCTGGTCGAAGCCGACGAGGGACCGCGAAAAGACACTACAATGGAAAGACTCGCCTCACTAAAGCCGGCGTTTGAAAAGAACGGCACGGTCACCGCCGGTAACGCTTCGACGATCAACGACGGGGCGGCCGCGGTTCTGGTCGCGTCGTCAGGTAAGGCCAAGGAGCTGGGGCTTCCCGTTCTGGCCACGATCGACGCGTACGCCGTTGCAGGTATGGAACCCAAGTGGGTGATGATGGCTCCCGTTCGCGCCGTGGGCAACTTGTTCAAGAACACTGGAGAGAAAATCGACGATTTTGACCTTTTCGAGTTGAACGAGGCATTCGCCGTCCAGGCCGTCGCGGTCACGGGCGAGCTGGGGATGCCGCTCGACAAGGTTAACGTAAACGGTGGAGCGGTGGCCTTGGGTCATCCGATCGGTGCCTCGGGAGCAAGGGTGTTGGTGACGTTGATCCATGCGCTAAGGAGACGCGATGGCGGCAAAGGATTGGCTACGCTTTGTCTCGGGGGTGGCAACGCGGTTGCCATGAGTGTAACGGTCTGACGAGACAGAACAGGACTGAGGGTTCGATGGATATCAGACACGTTTCTGTTGTGGGCGCCGGCACCATGGGTTCAGGCATCGCACAGGTGTTTGCACAGTCGGGGTTTGCCGTGCATTTGCTTGATGTAGACGAGTCTCTGCTCGATCGAGCGGTCGGTGCAATCAGCAAGAGCCTGGATCGCCTGGTGGTCAAGGAAGTTCTTACCGCACAGCAAAAAGCCGTCGCGCTCGACCATCTGAGCACCGCAACGAATTTGGACGCCGTCGAGGGTAGTGAACTCGTTGTCGAAGCCGTCTTCGAAGATGTGGCGGTGAAGGAGAAGGTGTGGTCCGAGATTGCCGATTGCGCAAAGCCGGAAGCAATCTTGGGAACCAACACGTCATCGATTTCCATTACGCAACTGGCCGCGAAGATCTCACGTCCCCAGCGGTTTATCGGGATGCATTTTATGAATCCGGTGCCGGTGATGAAGCTTGTCGAGGTCATTCGAGGTCTCGAAACCGATGATGCGACGACAGCAGCGGTCTTCGAGCTGTGTAAGAAGCTTGGCAAGACGCCGGTCGAAGCCAAAGACTACCCCGGGTTTGTATCTAACCGTGTACTCATGCCGATGATCAACGAGGCGGTCTACTGCCTGATGGAAGGCGTGGCCAGCAAGGAGGCCATCGACGAAGTGATGAAGCTGGGGATGGCTCATCCCATGGGGCCGCTGGCCTTGGCCGACCTCATCGGACTCGATGTATGCCTGAATATCATGGAGGTTCTTCACCGGGACCTGGGGGACTCGAAGTACCGCGCCTGTCCACTTTTGAAGAAGATGGTGGCGGCGGGTCGGCTGGGACGCAAGACGGGACGCGGGTTCTACGAGTACGGTAAATAGCCATGTGGCGGCTGCGCCGGGATGTGTTTTCTCGGCCCTGCGCCCGCTGCGCTCGGCTACCCGACTGAGGTCGGGTGATCCTCGCTTGCTCCGCGCTAAGGGCGCTCGAAAACACACCCCGGCTCGGCCGTTCAAGGCTGTTGTTTTGTGGATCCGCCCAGTTCGACGAGCTCGTATAGCACGCGCTGCGCGGCCTTTGGATGGATGAACGCGACTAGAGAGTTGTTCTTGCCCCGCCGCGGGGTGGCGTCGATCAAACGGATGCCCTGTTGGCGGAGTTTCTCCAGACTCTCCCGAATATCGTCAACCACGAACGCTATGTGATGGATCCCCGGCCCCCGGGTCTGCACAAATCGCCGGATGGGAGAATCATCACCTTGGCCTTCGATCAATTCGATGGCGCAGCTACCCGTGTGGATGGTTGCTATCTCGACGTGGTAATCCTCGACATACTCGCGGTGGCACACCTTGAGCCCGAAGATTGATTCGTACATGTCAATCGCGGCTGCCAGGTCGTCGACAGCAATCGCAATATGGTCAATCTTCTCAAACACGTGATTTAGCCCATTCGTCTTTGTTCTCGATAGCGTCCAAAGTGCTTGGTAAGTGTAGTGCAGATCTCACCGAGGGTTGCATCATTCTTTACGGCATCGAGGATGAGCGGGAACAGATTGTCTTTGCCAGCCGCGGCGTTATCGAGAGCGTCCAGGGCGGACTTGACCGCTGTGACCTTACGAGCCTGCCTGCGCCCGCGAAGCGACTCGATCTGACCCATCTCGAGCTCGGGATCCACGCGAAATACATCCTTTATCGTCTCCGTTTCCTCGACGTGTGAATTTACGCCGACCACCTTTTCTTGGCCGCTTTCAAGCGCCTTTTGAAATTCGTAACTCGCCTTCTCGATCTCACGTTGTGGAAAGCCCGCCTCGATGGCGCGAACCATGCCACCCATGTTGTCGATTTGATCGATCAGCCTCTTCGCACGCGCCTCGAGCTCATCGGTCAGCGCTTCGATAGCGTAACTGCCACCCAGGGGATCGATGGTGTCGGCAACGCCTGTTTCTTCGAGAATAATCTGTTGCGTACGCAACGCGAGCCGTACCGCCTCATTGCCGGGAAGACCAAGTGCCTCATCGAGACTGTTGGTATGGAGCGACTGAGTACCACCCAACACGGCAGCGAGTGCCTGCAGTGCCACGCGGACGACGTTGTTCATTGGTTGCTGCGCCGTAAGCGTGCTTCCCGCCGTTTGTGCGTGAAAACGCAATCGCATACTGTCCTCACGTTTTGCCTTAAAACGATGTTTCATTATCCAAGCCCACGTACGGCGTGCCGCTCTGAATTTTGCCACTTCTTCGAGAAAGTTGTTGTGCACGTTGAAGAAGAACGAAAGCCGCGGCGCGAAGGAGTCGACATGCAGCCCGGCGCGAATCCCGGCTTCGACATAAGCGATGGCATTGGCCAGCGTCAAGGCAATTTCTAGCACCGCCGTCGCGCCCGCTTCACGTATGTGGTAACCGCTGATGCTGATGGGATTCCAATTGCGTAGATGTTCGGCGCACCAGCCGAACATATCGGTCACCAGCCGCATCGATGGCTCGGGAGGAAAGATAAAAGTGCCACGGGCGATGTACTCCTTGAGGATGTCATTCTGGACCGTTCCGCTCAACTTCGAACGTTCGATCCCTCGTTCGTCACCGACTGCGATGTAGAGGGACAGGAGAATCGCCGCCGTCGAGTTGATGGTCATCGACGTGCTGATGTCATCGAGCGGTATCCCCTCGAAGAGAGTCCGCATGTCGTCGATGGAATCAATGGCGACTCCAACCTTGCCGACCTCGCCCTGTGCCATCGGATCATCAGAGTCGTAGCCCATTTGCGTCGGCAGATCGAAGGCTATGGATAGACCCTTCTGTCCTTTTTCCAACAGGAAGTGAAAACGCGCGTTGGTCTCGCGGGCGGTGCCAAAACCCGCATACTGCCGGATGGTCCAGGGTTTGCCGCGGTACATGGTCGGATAGACGCCACGTGTAAACGGATACGAACCGGGAAAATTCAATCGATCGATGTACTCATCCTGATCGGCATCGAGCGGTGTGTAGATGGGGCTCAGCTCGATATCGGATGATGTCCGAAAAGCGGACTTGCGCACGCGCCGGGTCGCTGTCTCTTTGTCGAATTTCTTCTTGGCCGAGGACTTCCGGGAAGGAGTTTTGTCACCGCTCATTCAGTTCTCTCAATCTCTACCAGCGGGGTCTGCGATTCCACGGCATCGTTGGCCTTGATATTGATCGCTTTAACAACCCCATCTATTTCGCTCACTAATTCGTTCTGCATCTTCATCGCCTCCATGATCACAACCGCGGAGCCGGCTTTGACGGGATCGCCGATTTTCACACGGACATCCAAAATAAGACCCGGCATCGGTGAGGCTATGACATAAGGCCCCATGTCCTTCACCACCGCTGTGGCCTGCCGGGTAGCGAAAAGCCGCTCGTCCAACACCTCTACATCATAACGGCGACCCGAGATATTGGCGTAATACCTACCGTCCTCGAACGAGATTGGAGCACATTCGACGAGGTGCGATTTGTTATCGATAATAAGCGAGAGGTAATCCCTGTGACCAGCGCTGCGGCAGTCCACGAGCCGCGTGTCACCATCCAGCGTGACGCTGTAGATCCCATCTCGCTCGCTGACTTCAACCAGCTTTTCTTGCGCTTCGATTCTTACCCATAGTTTCATCGGCTCACCTCGCCGATCACAGCCGGGGTTTTCTCAGGCCTTCCATCCGGGCGACGCGGCGCCAGACGTTATCACGCGCTTCCTCGGCGCGGGACACGTTGGTTCGGTTCAGGCGCCCGTAGGCAGCAATGCTGGCCGCGATCATGGCCAGATCCAATTCACCGGTGTCGGAATGAAGAAGCTCAGGTTTAAAGTGACGTTCGATATAGTGGGTATCGTAGGTGCCGTCAAGAAAACCCGGCTGTGAGATGGCCCACAGAAGAAACTCGATATTGGTCGTCACCCCGTCGATCTGATACTCTTGCAGTGCCCTGCGCGTCCTGCGGATCGCAGTACCTCGATCCTCGGCCCAGATGATGACCTTGCCAATAAGTGGGTCGTAATAGATGGGTATCGTGTAACCCGGGTAGATGCCGTTCTCGTTGCGGACTCCCGGACCCTCGGGCAAGACCAGACGTTTTATCACGCCAGTCGAAGGCATAAAATTGGCGTGTGGGTCCTCCGCGTAGATCCGGACCTCGAGTGCATGTCCTCGCAGGCGAATGCTCTCCTGCTCCAGCTCCAGTTTGAGACCTGCGGCGATACGTATCTGTTCCTTGACCAGATCGACTCCATAAACGACTTCTGTAACCGGGTGCTCCACCTGAAGACGGGTGTTCATCTCCAGAAAGTAGAATGACCCGTCCTGGGCCATGATGAATTCCACCGTCCCCGCGCCCACATAGCCGACGGCCTGTGCCGCCTTCTTGGCGGCCTGGCTGAGCGCGGCCCGCGTCTCCGCAGTCACGCTGGGGGACGGCGCCTCTTCGATCACCTTCTGGTAGCGCCTCTGCATCGAGCACTCTCTTTCCCCCAACGTCAGCGTGCTACCGTGCTTGTCCGCAAGCACCTGGATCTCGACGTGCTTTGGATTCTCGATATATTTTTCGACATAAATCCGACCGTCGGCAAACGCGCTCTCAGCCTCGCCCATGGTCATGTCGACAGCCTTGTCGATGTCCGCCGCGTCGCGGACCACTCGCAGGCCTTTACCGCCGCCACCCGCCACTGCCTTGATCATGACCGGCAGGCCGACCTCTCGGGCTATGCCAGCCGCCTCGGGTGCCGATGCCACGGGACCTTCACTGCCCGGAATCACGGTCACGCCTGATGCGGACATGGTACGCCGAGCATCGAGCTTGTTGCCCATCTGCCGAATCGATGTCGCCGGGGGGCCGATAAACGCCAGCCCCGCCGTTTCGCACGCCGCCGCAAAATCGGCGTTCTCCGCCAGAAAGCCGTAGCCGGGGTGAATGGCCTCAGCGCCACTCTTTTTTGCCGCGTCGATGATCTTGTCCGCTGCCAGATAGCTATCTTTGCTGGGTGGGGGGCCGATATGGTAGGACTCATCGGCGTAAGTGACGTGGAGCGCCAGACGATCGCAGTCCGAGTACACCGCGACGGTGGCGATGCCCATCTCGCGGCAACTTCGCATCACACGGATGGCTATTTCGCCGCGGTTGGCGATTAGGATCTTCTTGAACATGTTCGACCCTTCGATCTCCGGCGGCTGTCTACAGTGGCAGGTTGCCGTGTTTCTTGGGTGGCAGACTCTGCCGCTTGTTCAACAGACTCTCCAAAGCGGCAATAATTTTGGGTCGCGTTTCCTTGGGCTCTATAATGTCGTCGATATAACCAAGCTCGGCGGCTATGTAAGGGTTGGCAAATTTGTCGTTGTACTCACCGATGAGTTGTTGGCGGCTGGCGGCACCACTGGCCTCCTTTTCTAGCTCTTTACGGTTCAGGATGTTGACCGCTCCCTCTGCACCCATAACAGCCAACTCGGCCGTCGGCCATGCGATATTGTAGTCTGCTCGAATGTGCTTTGACGACATGACATCGTAGGCGCCGCCATATGCCTTTCTCGTAACCACCGTTATCTTGGGCACCGTCGCCTCGCAGTAAGCAAACAACAGCTTGGCGCCGTGCTTGATGATGCCACCGAACTCCTGCTCGGTGCCGGGTAGGAAGCCCGGCACATCCTCGAAAGTAATAATCGGGATGTTGAACGCATCGCAGAAACGAACGAAGCGTGCCGCTTTGATCGACGACTTGATGTCGAGAACACCGGCCAGGACCTTGGGCTGGTTTGCGACTATGCCGACACTACAACCATTGAGCCGCGCAAAACCGACGACAATGTTTAGCGCATAGAGAGGCTGGATCTCCAAGAAGTCTCCGTCGTCGACAACGCGCTTGATCACATCGAGCATATCATACGGTTCTTTGGGGCTGTCCGGCACGATCGAATTCAGAGACATATCGCTGCGATTGACATCATCCTCGCTGGATCTCCTCCGCGGCTCGTCGAGGTTGTTCTGCGGTAGATACCGCAGCAGCCGGCGGATCTGCGCGATGCAATCCTGATCGTTCTTGGCCATCAAATGCGCGACGCCGCTCTTGCTGTTGTGCGTGCGTGCTCCACCCAGCTCCTCGAAAGTGACTTCTTCGTTGGTTACCATCTTGATTACATTTGGCCCGGTAACGAACATGTGGCTGGTGTGGTCGACCATGATAATAAAATCGGTGATGGCCGGCGAATAGACGGCGCCACCGGCACAGGGTCCCATGATGGCCGATATCTGAGGGACCACGCCTGACGCCAGCGTATTACGCAGAAAAATCTCGGCGTATCCCCCGAGGCTCGCCACCCCCTCCTGAATGCGAGCGCCACCGCTATCGTTCAAGCCAATCAAGGGGGCGCCGTTCTCGAGCGCCAGGTCCATGAGCCGACAGATCTTACCGGCGTTGGCTTCACCCAGAGTGCCGCCAAACACCGTAAAATCCTGGGCAAAAGCGTAGGTGAGGCGACCGTTGATCTTGCCGTGACCGGCGACCACGCCATCGCCCAGTATCTTGTTGTCTTGCATCCCAAAATCCGTACAACGGTGCGTGACGAAGACACCCATTTCCTGAAAGGAGCCCGGATCGAACAACAGATTGATACGCTCCCGGGCGGAGAGCCGGCCGGAATCGTGAATCTTCTTTAGTCTTTTCTCGCCGCCTCCGAGCTCGGCCATCTTGCGTTTCTCACGCAACTGTTGAAGTTTGTCTTCGCTGGATTTCATCGCCCCTCTGAATCGGACAGGTATAACCCAAATAATGGCAGAAAGTTATAATATTGTGCCAAGTCAAAGTGTAAACAACCGCCCACGTGGCGTCAACCGATATTACAAGCCCGCGCGACGCTTCGCGGCTGCAACCGGCGTTGAAAAACGGCAAACCTTTTGCATGTCTCTTTACACCCCGCGTTGGCTGCGCCATAATGGCTGCGTGCTGGTGTCTACAAGCGTCGATGATTCTGTAAGGGGGTCAGGATGAAGAGGGTTCCGCTTTTATTGATCGTGCTCTTGATCTTGAGTTCGTGTGGGAAGAGCAAAGATGAGGCGGGCAACACAAGAACGGATAGCAAGGGACAAGCGCAGCAATCTGTCCAAGACGAGCAGCCCCAGGAAACCCAAGCGGGCGAGGTAAGACCTTTTTCAGAATTTGAACGGTTGGTGGGGGCATCTTTGCGACCGTATTTCAACCAAGAGGGTACTGATTCGCTAAAGACGGTTGCCCCTGGTGATTACTTTGATTTGTACGTGTTCGCCGAGTTCAACAAGGACTTCGGGATGATGGCTGCGGAGTACAAACTCGTGGTTCCTCTTGGTATCACCGTCTTGGGTTCCGACCACGCGGATATCACTAAACTAAGCCTGGGTAGTTACGACGTAGATTTCATGATCGCGTTTCAGTGCTTGAGGGAGAGAAGGTGGCTGGTCAAATACCAATGCAAGGCAGACGACGATTTTGAAGGTGGGGTGATCGAAACGATCGAGGGACAAAATCTCAATTTTATCGGTTATTCGATGTGCGACGGGCAGGGAACGGAAGTCCGTGCGTGGGGAGGAGTGGCGGAGGTGGTAAAGAAATAGATGCTCAGCGCGCAGCAGGCGATGTTCTCAAGCAAACATCGCGGCGATTGCGCCGGTCATGCATGTGGCTAACGTGCCGGCAAGAATCGACTTGAATCCTAACGCCACGATTTCATCGCGCCTTTCCGGGGCCATGGCGCCCATGCCGCCGATCATGATGCCAAGGCTTCCTGGATTGGCAAACCCGCACATCGCATACAGCAAGATGACACGGCTTTTCGGGCTCAATGCCGCTTCTGGCAGCCCGGACATGTCGACGTAGGCAATCATCTCGTTCAATACCGTTTTGGTGCCCATAAGCGATCCGGCAGCGACCGATTCGTGCCACGGTATGCCCATGAGCCACACAATGGGGGCCATCAGGTAACCCAGAATCCTTTGCAAGGTAAGCGACTCGCCACCCCAGCCGGGCAGGATTCCCAACAGGATGTTGACCAGATGAACCAACGCCACGAGCACGATAATCATCGCGATGACGCTGGCCAGGAGCTTCATTCCCCGCAACGTGCCTTTCGTGATGGCATCCATCGACGACCGGGCGTCCTGTGAAATCGCCAGTCCACCCGCCGTCAGTGACGCCGTCTCGGGTATCATAATCTTGGAGATGGTGATGGCCGCGGGGGCACTGATGATCGAGGCCGTCAAAATATGACCCATGGCGTTGGGGATGATTTCACGCAGCACACTGGCATACAGCACCATGACCGTACCGGCAATGGTGGCCATGCCACAAGTCATAAGCGTAAAGAGTTCGCTGCGGGTCATGCTTTTGATATATGGCCGGATTAGAAGAGGCGCTTCGACCATTCCCACAAAAATGTTGGCAGAGACCCCAAGTCCTTCGGCGCCGCCAAGACGCATGCTCTTTCGCAAGGCCCACGAAAATGCACTCACAACTGCCGGCAGGACCTTCCAGTAAAACAAGAGCGAGGAAAGGGCGCTAATAAAAAGAATCAAGGGCAGACCGCGAAAAGCAAAAAGGTAGGTGAGGTTAGGCACCGATTCTTCAAAAGGTAGTGGCCCCCCCCCGAGGTACCCAAACACAAAAGTGGTTCCCGCGGTGGTTGACTCATCGAGAGCCTCTACGACCCTGTTCAGCTGGGCAAACACGTCTCTGAGGGGCGGTGTCTTGAGCAGGATGGCACCCACGACGACTTGCAGTGCCACGCCCGTGATAACCATTCGCGCGGCCACCTTCTTTCGGTTCTCGCCAACCAGCCAAGCGAGCAGCGCGAAGGCAACCAGACCAACGATGCTGTGCATGATCACATCCGCAAAAAAAGCCCAGATCTACATTGTCGGGTTGTGGATCATGGGAGCTTAGAACTCCCGCCGTTGACCTCGCCGATGTGGATCCGGTACCAGTTGCCACGATTGCCGCGCGCGACGCCACCGCCGTGAATACCACGATAATAATAAAAGCTGTAGATGACGATCTCGAGAACCGTGCCCTGGTCGCCGACCAGGGTCGCCGACCCGGCGGGGTGCAAATCGACTTTGAGGGTAGTTGATTTATTTCCCGAGGTCTAGGCGATTCTGTCGACCGGCGCGGTGCTCAGCGAACCACCAGCACCGAGTTCATACCGCCATAACCATCGGGCTCTTGGCTCGACGAAGCGGGGTCGACGATCTGGCTGTTGTTGTCTACGAGAAAGCGGTACGCATATCGGCCCGGCGAAAGATGCAGGCTGATCTCCCACTTTTCCGGACCGGCACGGCGCATGCTCGAGTTGACGGGGGACCATCCATTGAAACTGCCGATGACGGCCACCGAATTGGCTTGAGGATTTCGATATGTCAGTGTCACAACGCGAGGTGGGATCTGATCACCCTGCTGATTCTGGCTGCGTTCATAGAAATCTTTGAATCCATCGACCAGTTCCCAAAGATTGTTGTTGTACTCGTCCGACGAAAGATCTTCTTCGTTACCCAGCTGAAAAAACAATTTCTTTGACTCGCCGGAGAGAAGTTTGATCAATATGTTGTTCATGCCGCTGGTCAGTGTGACGGTGGTCTGCTGCAGTGCGCCCAACGTCGGTCCCTGTAAACGAAGCACCTCTTGACCGTTTATAAACACGGCGGCGGGTGATCGAGATAGGATGGACATCGTTGTCTGCTTTTCGAGGGCTGTTCGGATCACGGTGTGCAAATAGCTGACGCTCTCGTGCGGCACCAAAGATGTCAAATCGATCTCACCGTTTGCGCCGTAGACGCTATTGGGTAGGGTCATCCACGAGATGGGTCGAATGACGCCCGGATAACGTGCCCGTAAGTTGACACCATGTTCGGGTGGATAGGGCCTATCCATGGCGTTGTTCTTTGTGGGAAAGGGCCCCACATAAACCCACTGGTAGTGCCTGAACATGCTGGCCGCGTAAGTGCCCCAATCGATGCCGTTTCCGAAAACCTTGATCAAGAACGGAAAGGCGCCGGGACGACACGGTGTCGGTACCAGGACGTTTGCTCTTATCGATCCCGACGATTGATCTTCTGGCAGGAACAGTTCGAACGAAGGGCCCTCGTGTAAGTTCAGTCCCGCCGGGCTATACCATTCGGCGTTTACCACGTAACTTTTGTCCACATTTTTGGCAATCTCGATCACCACTGGCACGCTGCCATCCGTCAAGATGGTACCGTTGGGAAAGTTCACGGTGTACGTGATGGGGTTTGTCACGTATCCGCCTCGGTCGAAGTGGAAAAGAAGTCGACGCCCGTCGGCCAGACGTAGCTCGGTCGAGAACCGCATCGCATGTAGGGTTCCCTGGGTGGTGGGGGGCTCATCCTGAAACCAGTACTCTCTGTCGGCATCACCAGCCTGCATACGCAAGCCGTGTCGCGGCGCCAACAAAGTATCCACGCGTTGGTTATGATAGAGAAGAATCGAATTCACTTCCACAGCCTGGCCCAAAGCGCGGACTGCGACACGGATTCTAAATACCTCGCCGGGAAGCACTGATTCGTTGGCAAGTGTGGCTGCAACCTCGAGTCCGAGCTTTCTCGCTGTCAACGTGCTCAGCGAGGTCTCCACGTCGCGCAGGGTGGAGACGACGTCTTCCAGTAACTCGTCGAAGGCAGCGTAGATGTCAAAACCTGGAATCCGGTTGCGATCCCGGGGCGTGAAGAGGCTTCGTGTCCGCCACTTGGTGCGCAGCGATGATATCGTCCAGTAGATGCGGCGCATCGCTTGTTCGACGGACTCAACATCATCATCACCCGAGGTGTTGCCGTTGCCCACGGGTGATGACTCGGTGTGTAGAAAGTGCTTAATGGTGGTGACGCTGTGGTCTAGATCGGCCAGATGTTTCTCCTGCAACACGCCGTGCAGGCCACCCAGTCGAACCAGTAGCTCCAACTCGTGGTGCAAAGGAAACAGCGTTGTGTACTCGCTACTCTTGATGAGACACGAGAAATAATCGACGAGCGTTTTATCTTGGAGACCGGCGTCTATCGAACCGGAGTCGTTTAGTTTGTCGAGCACCTGCGATATCTGCGTCGCGAAGCGTGTCGCGTCGTTTTCGAAACCAGTTTGGTGCACGGTTGCCAGTAGAAGCGCCGATCTCAGTACATGGGACGCTGTGAGACTATCGGCACCATCCTCATTGGTGGTGTACCAGGCTAGATAGCGGTGAGGTGATTCGGGATCGAGCTTCTGATTCTTCAAGAGATAGTTTCTAACGATCGACGCGGACAGGTTATCACCGAGATGCTGTTCAAAAAGTGCGGGCATTGCGGATAGCCCCAAATAGAGGTTCTCTCTTCGCGCTGTGTTGTTGTTATGCGCAAAGAAGAATTGCGAACCGCTGTCGTAAGTGTTTTGAACGACCTGCCGTTCGATGGTTCGTGAGCCTTGGTACCAAAAGAGGGCGTCCACCGGCCGGCCGAGCTCGGCACAAATGCGGGACAGATTCAAGAGATCAAGGGCCAGGAGCGTGTTGTAGCCCACATCCTCCAGCCCGCGGCCCCCGGGGTCGTGCCACGACGTTCGCTCCATGAGGAAGTCTCCGTCCCGGTCGCTGTGCGTGAGAACGAAATTCACGTATCGCGATGACAGCTCGTGATGGTCCCCCAAAAAAGAGAGGTCCCGGTCATGGGAATAGAGGTTGAAACCAATCGTGGCCAGGAGTGGATGCCACGCGAGCGCCTGCTCGGGCCCCGACAAAACGATGTCTCCGTTGGGCATCTGCGCTGCAGCCAAACTGGTCAAAACTGCCTTGACCGCCGCACGCGACTCGGCGCACCGCGGCGAAGACGACTGCGGTTGCAGCGACTTGGCCTGGGCGTGTGTCCAGGGTAAGACCGCCAGTAGCAGTAGACAGAACACTCGCGCGGGGGGCCGAATTCCGGTTGTGTGGCGCCTACCCGCAAAACCACGTCCGCGAGTCATCACTTCCCTCCTTTTCGCCCGTTTACCGATGGTGTCGAGGGGTTCACAGCGGGTCGATGCAAATCCGATTCCCAGAGGCCCGCGCGGTGACTTTTTGGTTGACGACGGGCATCTTCTCGGGTACTCTCACCCGGGGCAACTTATTTAGATATAGATGGTTAAATCATTCGTGTGGAGAATGTTTTGAAACGTCGAGTCGCCATTATCGCCGCGAAACGAACACCGATCGGCAAGTTCCTCGGTGCGTTCCGCAATACCACCGCCGTCGAACTGGGGACGTCGGTGGTGAGAGGTGTCTTGGACGCTTCGGCGATAGAAGCCGGCGACGTGGACGAAGTCATTTTTGGTAACGCCCGTCAGGCTGGGGTAAAACCGAACCCGGCGCGACAGATCGCCTTTGCCGCCGACATACCCAAAGAAGTGCCGGCGTACACGGTGAATATGGCGTGCGCCAGCGGTATAAAATCCATTACCCTCGGCGCCGATGCCATCACGTTGGGCCGCGCGTCCTGTGTGGTGGCCGGTGGTGCCGAAAACATGACGCGGGTGCCGTTTTTGCTGGATCGGGCCAGGTTGGGATACCGGTTGGGGCACGCTCCGTTGACAGACGGGATGTACCAAGACGGTTTCGGCTGTCCGCTTTCGGGTATGCTCATGGGCGAGACGGCGGAAGTCCTGGCCGATGAGTTTGGCATCCCGCGCGAGGAGCAAGATGGTTGGGCGCTTATCAGTCAACATCGCGCGGAGGCCGCCCGCCGCGATGGCGTTTTTGCGCAGGAGATTCTGCCGGTGACCGCAGCCGACGATCGCGGTCGACCCGTTGAGGTCACCGAGGACGAACATCCGCGTAGCGGGGTGACCATGGAGGCCCTCGCCAAGCTGCCACCGGTCTTCAGGCGGGATGGCAGCGTGACGGCGGGGAACGCCAGCGGCATCACCGACGCGGCAGCAGCGGTGGTCCTCACTTCGGAAGATAGGGCGAAGGCATGGGGCAAGAAGCCCCTTGGCTATATCCGCGATCATACGGTGGTGGGTGTGGATCCGGAGCGTATGGGGATCGGACCTGTGCCCGCGACAAAGAGAATACTCGAGCGCAATGATCTGCGTCTCGAGGATATAGCGCTCATCGAACTCAACGAGGCCTTCGCGGTGCAGGTGCTTGCCTGTCAAAGGGCCCTCGGGTTTGACAAAGAAAAAGTCAATGTGAGGGGTGGGGCGATCAGTCTGGGTCACCCCATCGGTGCGACGGGGACGCGGATCGTAGTCACACTGCTGCACGAAATGAACCGCCGGGGTGCCGAACTTGGGCTGGCGACGCTCTGTGTGAGCGGCGGTTTGGGAATGGCGCTTCTCGTCGAGAGAAACTAGGGTGCGCTAAACCAGTCTTTCACTTCACCCGGATAACAGGTTGATATCTGACGAAGGCGGGTGCTGGCCCGGAGTCGACTTCGTTATGCCGGGGCATTAAGGAGGAGGTCTAGATGAAGACCATTGGCGTCGTTGGCTGCGGGTTGATGGGCTCTGGGATCGCTCAGGTCTGTGCGCAGTCCGGCTACAAGACCATGATCGTGGAGGTCAGCGACGAGTTGCTCAAGAAAGGTATCGATGGCATTCATAGGGGCGTTCAAAAAGGCATCGACAAGGGTAAGTTGACCGCCGATCAGGCCAAACAAATAGCGGCCAATCTGCAGGGAACCACCAAGCTCGAAGATGTCGACGAATGTGATCTAGTGGTGGAGGCGGTGATCGAGAATGTTGACGAGAAGAAGAGGATTTTCACTGAACTCGACCGCATCACACGACCGGAAGCGCTCTTGGCGACCAATACCTCGTCGGTGTGTGTCATCGAGCTGGCAGCGGTCACCGAGCGTCCGGACCGCGTACTGGGCCTGCACTTCTTCAATCCCGTGCCCGTGATGAAACTTGTCGAAGTGGTGCGGACGATTGCCACGTCCGACGAGACCATCGCACAAGGCCGCGAATTTGTCGCGTCGCTTGGCAAGCAGCCCATCACGTGCCCCGACACCACTGCGTTCGTGGTCAATAAACTCCTGGTTCCGTATTTGCTCGACGCCGTGCGTATGCTGGAACAAGGTCAGGTCACCCGAGAGGACATCGATAAGTCAATGCAGCTCGGTTGCGGCTATCCCATGGGTCCGCTGACGCTTCTGGATTTTGTGGGCATCGATACGACGTATTACATCGCTAACATCATGTTCGATGAGTTCAAAAACCCCCGATACGCGGCGCCGCCGCTTATGAAGCGGATGGTGCTTGCCGGGCACTTGGGCAAGAAGGTGGGCAGGGGGTTTTACGACTACTCAAAGTGACATCCGTCCGTCGTGCGACGCAACAATCGCAACAGCGTCGTCTCGTTTCGGACCGACCCGTGAGGAGGGATGAGTGTGAACCTGGAAAACGTGCTGGTTGACAAGAGGGATCGTTGCGCCTACGTGACGCTGAATCGTCCGCAAGTGCTAAACGCGCTTGACGCGAAGACCATTGTGGAGCTGGACGAGGTGTTCGCGGACGCGGCCGCTGATGCCGAAGTAGGGGTTATCGTGCTCACCGGACAGGGGGAGAAGGCCTTTGCCGCGGGTGCGGACATATCCGAGCTGGTCGAGCACGATCCTCTGAGCGGTGGCGCCATGGCAGAGCGCGGGCAGCATGTCCTTCGCAGGCTGGAAACACTGGGCAAGCCCTCGATCGCGGCGGTCAACGGCTTTGCGCTGGGCGGCGGGTGCGAGCTGGCCATGGCCTGCTCGATTCGGATTGCTTCCGACAAGGCCAAGTTTGGTCAACCCGAGGTGAATCTCGGAATCATACCGGGATACGCCGGCACACAGAGGCTGTCCCGGCTGGTCGGCAAGGGCGTAGCCATGGATCTTGTCTTGACGGGCAAGATTATCGACGCGGCAGAGGCGCTGCGCATAGGACTGGTGACGCGGGTGGTCGCCGCAAACGAGCTCGCGGGCGCTGCGCAAGAGGTGGCCGACACGCTGCTGAACAAGGGCCCCCTGGCGCTGCGTGCGGCGATGGACGTGATCGACCGCGGTTACGATCTTAATCTTGATGACGCTTGCCGGCTGGAAGCGACAAGCTTTGGTGTATTGTGCGCAACAGAAGATATGAAAGAGGGCCTGGGGGCTTTTCTACAAAAACGCAAGCCCGAGTTCAAAGGAAGATGATATGAAACGTTTTGAGGGTATGGATTTCATGCGAATCGACGAACAGCTATCGGAGGACGAGCGACTCGTTCGGGATACGGTCCGCAGCTTCATCGAAGATGAGGTGCTACCCGTCATCACGGAACACTACGAGAAAGGGACGTTTCCAACGGATCTGATCCGGCCGCTCGCGGAGCTCGGCGTCTTTGGCGCGACGATCAAAGGCTACGAATGCGCGGGGGTAAACAATGTCGCCTACGGGCTTATGATGCAGGAGCTGGAACGGGGAGATTCAGGTTTCCGCAGCTTCGCATCCGTTCAATCCGCGCTGGTCATGTACCCCGTGTACACCTTTGGCAGCGACGAACAGAAGGATCACTGGCTGCCGAAGTTGGCCAAAGCGGAGTCGATCGGCTGTTTTGGCCTGACCGAGCCCGACTACGGGAGCAATCCGGCCGGAATGATCACGCGGGCAGTGGAGGATGGGAGTCAATACGTGATTAACGGTGCCAAGATGTGGATCACCAACGGGTCGCTGGCCGATGTCGCTGTGGTATGGGCAAAACTTGACGGGAACATCCGAGGTTTCATTATAGAGAAGGATCGTGCCGGTTTCGAGGCCAAGGAGGTGCCCTACAAGCTCTCCCTCCGCGCCAGTGATACCAGCGAACTGGTATTCACAGACTGCCGAATTCCCAAAGCGAACCTGTTGCCAAACAGCGGGGGGTTAAAGAGCCCGCTCATGTGTCTTAGTCAGGCGCGTTATGGCATTGCCTGGGGTGCGGTGGGCGCAGCCCTGGCCTGTTTTCACGAGGCGCTGGAATACAGCAAGGAGAGGATCCAATTCGATAAGCCCATCGGGGCATACCAGCTCACGCAGAGGAAGCTGGCGGATATGGGAACCGAGATCGTCCTCGCCCAGCTCATGGCTCTGCAGCTTGGTCGTCTCAAAGACGTCGGCAAAGCCGACTTCACGCAGATTTCGATGGCCAAGAGGAACAACGTAAGAAAAGCGCTGGAGATTGCGCGCGAGAGCCGAACCATTCTTGGTGCCAATGGCATCAGTGGCGAGTATCAAAGTATGCGCCACATGTGCAATTTGGAGTCGGTCGATACCTACGAAGGCACGTACGATATTCACACGTTGATCATCGGCAATGCGTTCACCGGGCTCGAAGCGTATAGCTAAGGAGATCTTGTATGAAAAAATGTGTGATACTGGGCGGCGCACGCACACCCATGGCGGAGTGGATCGGAGGCAAGACCGGGTCCGGCGATAGAGGTGGCAAGTTTGCGGGCCTGTCGGCGATTGACCTCGGTGCCCTGGCCGCCACCGCAGCCCTCGAACGCACCAACGTAGAGCCGAGCAAGATCGAGCACGTCGTCATGGGCAACGCGCTGCAAACCAGCGGCGATGCCATTTATGGGGCCCGGCACGTGGGTCTCAAGTCAGGCGTGCCCAAGGAGGTTCCGGCGCTGACGGTTAACCGGTTGTGCGGATCGGGTATCCAGGCGGTGATCGACGGTGTCTACGTGATTGGCGATGGGGCGTCGTACACCTTGTGCGGGGGTATGGAGAGCATGAGCCAGGCCCCGCACGTGATTCGCGGCGTCCGGGCGGGAATCCGTTTGGGACATGCCAGACTGGAGGACTCTCTTCTCGAAGCGCTTACGGATTCGTTTTGCCACATGCTGATGGCACAGACGGCCGAAAAGCTCGCGATCGATCGAGACATATCGCGAGGGGACCAGGACCAGTTCGCACTGCGCAGCGTTCAGCGCGGCGCCGAGGCGATTCGCAGCGGCCGCTTCGCAGAAGAGATCGTCCCGGTGGAGGTGTCGGGGAGAAAGGGAAGCCTACGCGTGGATACCGATGATCATCTCTATCAGGACGCGACGCTCGAAGGGCTCGCGAGACTAGTGCCGGCCTTTGGCAAAGATGGTTATGTCACCGCGGGTAACGCCAGTGGCATGGTGGACGGTGCCGCGTGCCTCGTTGTCGCCGACGAGTCGGCGAGCAAACGAGACGGGCACCAGCCGCTGACCGAGATCATCGGTTGGCATACGGTGGGTGTCGCACCCGAGATCATGGGCATCGGCCCTGTAGAAGCGATCAAGGGGCTGCTTGCCAAGACCCGGGTGAAGCTCGAAGATATCGACATCTTTGAGATCAACGAGGCGTTTGCGGCGCAGTATCTGGCGGTGGAGAAAGACCTGGGTCTCGATAGAGAGCGGGTCAACCCCAATGGGGGCGCCATCGCTCTGGGACACCCGTTGGGTGCCACCGGCGCTCGCCTGTTGCTGACCCTCTCGATCGAGCTCAACCAATCCGGCAAGCGTTATGGCATCGCCAGCGCGTGTATTGGCGGCGGTCAGGGTATCGCGATGCTGCTAAAAAATTGTAAGTTGTAACTGCAATAGAATAAATAAATTGCACAGAACACTTAAAGTTGCGTAAAAAGGGAGGCGAGGTTATATTCATGTACCAGATTGCGGTTATACCCGGCGACGGGGTTGGGCCCGAGGTCATCGATGAGACCCTGCGGGTGCTGCGACGCATCCAAGAGCTCGAGGGACTGGAGTTTGAGACCACCCATTACCCATTTGGAGCCGATCACTATCTAAAAACCGGCGAGCTGATGCCGGAGAGCGTGTTCGCCGATTTCAACGACATGCACGCCATACTCTTGGGCGCGATCGGCGACCCGCGTGTCGAGGTGGGTGTGCTCGAGCGCGCGATAGTCGGCGGCGTGAGATGGACGTTGGACCTCTACATCAACTTGAGACCGATCAAGCTCTATGCGGAGGCGCTCACACCGATCAAGAACAAGACACCCGAAGACATCGACATGGTCTTTGTCCGCGAGAACACCGAAGGCCTCTATATGGGCATCGGCGGCCATTTCAAAAAGGGGACTCCCGACGAGGTGGCCATTCAAGAGATGATCATGACCCGCAAAGGTGTTGAGAGGGCGGTCAGGTACGCATTCGAGGTGGCGCGGAAACGGAACAAAGACAAAAAGCTCACGCTTATCGATAAACAGAACGCGCTACCCGCGCAGGAGATCTGGAGCCGGACGTTCGAAGAGGTGGGTGGGGAGTACCCGGACATCGAACGAGATCACGCGTATATCGACGCGGCGTGCATGTGGATGGTGAAGAACCCTGAGTGGTTCGACGTGGCCGTGGTCGACAATATGATGGGCGACATCATAACGGATCTGGGAGCGGCGGTGCAGGGCGGTATGGGACTGGCCGCTTCCGGCAACATCCACCCCGGCAGGGTCAGCATGTTCGAGCCGATCCACGGTTCGGCGCCAAAGCACGCGGGGCGGGGAGTAATCTGTCCCTATGCGGCAATCTGCGCGCTGCAGCTGATGCTCGATGAGTTGCGACTCGATTCCGCGGCCAAGCGCCTGGACGGCGCGATCGCGCGGACGCTCGGCTCGGGCAAAGTGACGTCACTGTCGACCGGTAGTGGCATCAAAACCTCAGAGTACACCGATGTCCTCTTGGGGTTTTTGGAGTGATTTGGCTTGACCGTTTTTTTTGCGCCCGCGTAACATAACCGGCGTATCGAAAATGGGTTGGGACCGTTAGACGCGAGAGTGGCGGAATTGGTAGACGCGCTGGATTTAGGATCCAGTGAGATTTTCTCGTGGGGGTTCGAGTCCCCCCTCTCGCACCAAGGACCAGTAGGCGATTATGGCAAAAGAATGGACAGGAGTTAGTCGCAGGGAAAGAAAATTTGCCGTAAAGGTAAAGAGTCCCGGCGAATGCAAGCGGGTGCTCTCCATCGAGATTCCCAAGGAAGAGCTCGACTATGAAGAGGGGCTTGTCGTAAGCGAGCTGCGCCGGGACCTCAAGGTGCCGGGGTTTCGCAAGGGCAAGGTACCGCTAAAATATATCGAAAAGAACTACAAAGAGGCGATCCGGGGCGATGCGGTCCGAAATCTGCTACCGAGCGTCTATGAGGACGCCTTGGTGCGCGAGGGAATCAAACCCGTCGGCGAACCGAAGTTTGAGAACGTGCAAACCGACGAGGGCGAGACCATTCGCTTCGATGTCAGCGTTGAAGTACGTCCCACTATCGACATCGATGGCTACCGCGGGATCAAGGTGAAGGTGACAAAGAGGAAGATCGAGGATTCCCACATGAACGACGTGCTCGAGAATCTACGTGAGAGGCTAGGCACATTGCGCGTTGTGGATCGTGCAGTGCGCGAGGATGATTTTGTCCTCATCGACTATGGGCCGCTCCTCGACTCAGGTGCGATCGACCAGAAGCTTTTGGCTACCAACTATCCCGTGGATCTCTCGGGCGAGAACCTCCTCAAGGAGTTTCGTGAGGGGCTGCTCGGCATGACAACGGGCGAAGAAAAAGATGTCTTTGTCCATTATCCCGAAGATTTTCCGGATAAGAAGGCTGCCGGCACCAGTAAGACGTTTCGGATAAAAGTCAAGGAGATCAAGCAAAAAGACCTCCCCGAGTTGAACGACGACTTTGCCAAGCGGGTCGGCGAGCAGTTTGCGAGTCTTGACAGCCTTAAGGAGAAGATCGAGGAAGATCTGAACAAGGACGAGGACAAAAGGGTCGAGCACGAGGCCGAGGAACGGGTCATCGACAAGCTGATCGAGAAACGCCCTTTCGAGGTGCCCGATGTCATGGTACGGAACTACATTGCCTCGTTGTTAGAGGAGGACCGAAAAAGGAGGCCTAACGTACCAGACGAAGCGGACCGCGAAAGAGAGCTTAGGGAACGATTTTATGACGCCGCTGTACGTACGATAAAGAAGTACTTTATTCTCGAGGCCGTCAGAAAGCGCGAGAATATAGAGGTGAGCAGAGAAGAAGTTGATCGTAGAATCGAGGAATTGGCCGGGGAAGGCAGTCATCAGCCGGAGGAGATCAAGGCGTTTTTTTCGCATCCGCAACGCCGACAGAATCTGGAGAATGAAATCCTCGACCGCAAGGTTCTCGACTTTCTGCGTGAGGGCGCGGACGTAAAAGTGGCCCAATGATTTCGCTTCTGCACGATTGTTGCATAGGTTATATTGAGGTCGTAGAAAGGAATCCCGCGATATGTCATATGTTCCAATACCTTATGTAATTGAGCAAACCGGCCGGGTCGAACGATCCTATGACATCTATTCACGGCTCCTCAAGGACCGCATCATATTCCTGGGGACCCAGATCGATGACACGGTTGCCAACGTGGTAATTGCTCAATTGCTGTTCCTCGAAGCTGAAGATGCCGACAGGGACATCTATTTGTATATCAACAGCCCAGGAGGCGTGATATCGTCGGGCATGGCAATTTACGACACGATACAGTACATTGCACCCGACGTCGCTACTATCTGCATGGGTCAGGCGGCGAGTATGGCCGCGGTTTTGCTGGCGGCGGGAACGTCGAAAAAACGATCCGCCCTCCCGCACGCCCGCATCATGATCCACCAGCCTTCTGGCGGCTCCCAAGGTCAGGCGGCAAATATTGAAATTTACACCAAAGAGATACTGCTGCTGCGCGACCGGATGAACGAGGTGCTAGCTCAACATACGGGGCAGCCCGTCAAAAGGATCGCCAAGGATACGGATCGCGATTTCTTTATGTCATCCGAAGAGGCAAGGGAATACGGAATCGTGGATAACATATTCAGGCATCGGCCGGAAACCTCGGGCAACGACGGCAGCGAGTAGGTGCGACAGGAGCCGTTATGAAAAAGAAAATTGGAACGCCGCAGATTCTTCGATGCTCGTTTTGCGGGAGAGGGCAGGATGAGGTTACCAAGCTCATCTCGGGGCCGTCGGTTTACATTTGCAATGAATGCATAAAGCTGTGCAAGGATATCCTCGACGACGAGATCTCCGGCCAGAACCTCTTTGACGAGGAAGATTTTCCAAAGCCAAAGGAGATCAAGGAGTTTTTGGACCTCTACGTCATAGGCCAAGATGACGCAAAGGTCATCCTCTCCGTCGCGGTATACAATCACTATAAGAGAATCATGCATGAGCGAACCACCGATGACGTCGAGATCGATAAGAGTAACATTCTAATGCTGGGACCGACGGGAACGGGCAAGACGCTGCTTGCGCAAACGCTGGCGCGATTTTTGAGGGTCCCGTTCGCGATCGTCGATGCGACGACATTCACCGAGGCGGGATACGTCGGTGAAGATGTCGAAAACATACTGCTCAAACTGTACCAGAATGCCGGCTCCTCTGTGTCGTCGACGGAGAAGGGTATCGTATACATCGACGAGCTGGATAAGATCGCCCGTAAGAGCGACAGCCCTTCAATAACCCGGGATGTATCGGGGGAAGGCGTTCAGCAAGCCCTCCTCAAGATGTTAGAGGGCACGGTATGCAACGTCCCACCGCAGGGCGGCAGGAAGATCCCGCAGCAGAGCTATATCGAAATCAACACCAAGAACATACTGTTTATCTGTGGCGGGTCGTTCGAGGGGTTGGATAAGATCATCGAACAACGAATCGGCAAGAAAGTCTTGGGTTTTGGTACGGAGAGAAAAAGTCGTAAGGCGATAGGTCGTAGCGAGGTCCTAAAACAAATCACTCCCGATGATCTCACCAAGTTCGGACTCATTCCGGAGTTGGTAGGGCGCATACCGGTGGTCGGTGTTCTCAACGACCTTGATGAGGACGTTCTAGTCGAAATCCTCGTCAAGCCAAAGAACGCCCTCGTTAAGCAGTACCAAAAGCTCTTTGGGATGGAAGATGTAGAGCTGGTTTTTAGCGAAGATGCGTTGCGTGCCATCGCCAAGGTTGCGCGCAAGCGCGAGACTGGGGCGAGGGGGCTGCGGTCAGTGATCGAAGATACCATGTTGCATATTATGTACGAGATACCGTCAAAGCCAAATATTCGTAAGGT
>JAOTUR010000221.1 GCA_029863805.1 Candidatus Krumholzibacteriia bacterium
GTTCTGGCCTTTGCTGTTGTCACGGTTCCTTCACGTGCAGTAGCTCGCCCACAACAGATGCGTAGTGACGTGGCTGGAGACGCCGAAGATGTTGGTTCACTCAAAACTCCTGCGCATGGCCGCTCGAGTGGAGGCCAGGTTTCCAGAGTCGCTGCGCGGGGCGGCATTTGTGAGGGGAAATCCCGGGCTGCAGTCAAACACGAGCTTGTGTACAGTTACTGGTTTCAATTGCTCCTGAGGGTAGGCGGCCTTCAACCCCGACCAGCTTCGTTCGTTTGACCAGGGAACGGGCCTGATCGCGGGTGTACTGACCGCGGAGGATTTGTAGCCTCAGCTTCTGGTCGTCGGCTCTAAGCGCCTCTAAAATAAGATTTTTCCCCGGAAGTTGCGCCGGCGCAACTTTTGCCTCCTCCTCCTGTTCCTTCCGATTGAGCTTCTCTAAAAGACTCATAATGCGCGAGACGTAGCTCTTGCTCTTGCCGATCCGCTTGGCCAGTTCGCTCTGGGAAGACTTGGTCGCCGCCAGATAACGGTGAAAGGCCTTTGCCTCCTCGACGGGGTTCATGTTCTCGCGTTGGAGGTTTTCAACGAGTTGATGAATCGCTTTGTCGGTATCCGTGATATCTCGGAGAATCGCGGGTATTCGGTCGAGTTTGGCCCGCACTGCCGCGAGATAACGTCGCTACCTGGTCGAAGACACCATCTTCTAGCTCATCAAGGGCATCAGCAAGCCGAGTCTGACCGTCTTCTTTACCACCGAGATCGCGGTCGATGGTTTTTGAGGTCGGCACTGGCGGGCACCACGCTGATATTCGGAAACTCGGTAGGCCGGATGGCGTCCTGTATCGGCAGGTCGTCTACGAGAACGTTGTAGATCGTCTTTGAAGCATACCGGTGTTGAAACAAACCACTCAGGTTCCGCTGCTGATCAAGATCTACTGTCAAAACGTTTGCGCCTTTTTCCGAGAACGCGCCGGCGAGATGAAAGACCGTCGTCGTTTTTCCTACGCCGCCCTTGTTATTGCAGATGGCGATTATTTTGCTCATCGCCCGGATCCTTCTCTGGACAACTGGTGTCGACGTGGACTTGGGGTGTATTTGTGCGCGTAGCGAACGACAGCGTTCATTTCGGTTTTGGTGAACGCACGCCACCCATTGCGATTGCGACCAGGCTCAGGAAGTTTCCCTCCTTTAAGCCAGCGGAGTAGGGTATCGCGGCTGATGCCGGCCTCCGCTGCGACCTGCGTTGTTGAGTAGTAAATCTTTTGGTTTTTAGGCATTACAGCTCCTTTGCATTCACGGTAGCATCTTACGGCAAGCCATAGCAACTGGGGATAAATTCTGTCAAGGAAAAGTTAGTGAGGGGTAGGTTAGGTAGAGAAGTAATCAGTCGCGATCCGTTTGAGTTCGTAGACAGCTTCAGTAGCAACGCCCACATTATGATCGATCATCAGCTGAGCAAGCATCTCGCCATCAATGAGCACGATGTTGTTCTCAACTTTTTGGGCGTAGTCGATGGCTTCCTTCGAAAACTTAGACGTCGTGATAAAAACGCCTTTCTTTGCCTGCTTGCCTTGCAACGCGCCAACAAAGCGCTGAATGTCCGGTCGGCCGACAGTGGGTTTCCATCGTTTTGCCTGGATATAAACGATATCAAGGCCAAGTTTGTCTTCTTTGATAATCCCATCGATACCCTCATCGCCGCTCATTCCGACGGCTTGTCCAGCATCCTTGCGAGAGCCGCCGTATCCCATTTGCACCAGCAAATCGACGACGAGCCTCTCAAAGAAGCTCGGCGGACAGTCTTTGAGACGCTCGAGAATATCGCTCTCGAGCTCACTCCTCAGGTTCTGGAACTGGGATTCTAGAATTTCCTTGGGTGTGCCGGTGGCCTCGTCCTCAGCCTTTTGAGTTTCTTTGGGTTTTTTCTTGTGTTCTCTGAACTCGCGGAACTCGGGGTACTGATTGAGAAACTGCACATCTATTCTTTTTGGGTCTTGAGCTAGAGCTTCTCTGCCAGGGTCGGTAATCTGGAAAACCCCCCGTCGGGGACTGCTCAAAAGCCCCGCCTTCCCGAGGTAGGTTCGGGCCCAAGCCACCCGGTTATCAAAGATCTGCTGGGTGCCGCTGGGGAGTAATTCCTTTCGCTCCTGTTCCGTAAGTCTAAATTTATGGGCAAGGTGGTCAATCGCCTCCCGAAGAGAATGCTCTCGTCCGTCGCCTGCAAACTCAAGCAATGGAAGCATAACCGTCTGATAGTCAGGAATTGACATACGACTAAGTCTAACCGGCAAAACGGCATGTGATAAAGGCAAAAAAAACCGCCCACATCCTCGCTCTTGCGTCCCTTGCGGTCAGCAGCAACCACATCTACATCTTGGAAATTATATCTGCTCTTTTTGACTCAAATTCCCCCGGAGATATTAGTCCCGCATCCAACATGTCCTTCAGTTTCTTCAGCCGCTCAACAGGATCTCGAATGGGCTCGTGACCATCCGCACTAGTCTCGTCTGAAGCCGAATGCATGACGATCCCACCGGCCGCGGCCCGTTTCTCCTCCAGCTCTCGCATTCTGCGTTCTTCTCGAACTTTCTCTTCTTTCTCCTGTGCGACGGCATAGAGTCGCCTTGCTTGCACTTTAGGGAGGAATCCAACCGAAGGCCGCCGGCCGCCCGTCGCTTTAAACTTGAGAGTTGCACCAATCACTCCTTCATCGAGGTGGGCGTCACTCAGATCTCTCCAAACATAATCCTCAAAGGACACCCTTCCGAAGATCTTCGGACGATAAAGTATAAAACGCCTGTTAGTGAGCACAACGGCGTCTGGAGAGGGGTTCAGAGCTAGTTTCTTTTGCACAGCAATGAATTCGATCTTCTCCTCGGAGGTTAGGATGTCCTTCACTTTTGCGCAGATCCGCTCGACCAACGCCGGGTCTTGGTCCTCGTTTAGAAGGTGCTGAATCTCCTGACGAATGTGACCTTTTGCCTTTTCGTCGCTCATTTCTTCCCCTCCTGTTCAAACCCAGAATTACACAAGAGAACCCAAGATTAGAAGTAGAACGCGCGAACCCCCCTCTGGCACCTTTAATACCAGTGTGGGAGAAATGGACGGGCCTGCCAACATTCTTCACGAGCCAATCAAAAACATCTCGCGTCACACTGTCCATTCCGCGTCGCAACTTGCTGGCTGCAGGAGTCCCAAGCCAACCATTCCACCATCTCCTAGCTTCAGTCTCACGCCGTGCCTCTTCTTCACGGTGGCTGATACCGGCCTCGCCTGCAAAGTAAGAAGAAGATTTCGTTATGGTCTTCGTAGAAAGGTTCGGGGTGGGGCTCCTCATATATGGCCTCCTCGAAACGTTCAGGATTATGGTACATATAATGGTAGTTGAAGAACTTCCACCACCCATCGGGAGGATTCGTACGTTTGAGAAACGTCCACAGACTCTGGCGCTTACCGCAACCGGCACATCTCCTGTAACGCATTGATTAGGTTCTCCTCATGACAACTACAAACAGATACAAACGCTTTGTAGCATGGGCACGTCCTACCATGCCCGAGGAAGACCTGCGTGTTCATAAAACTACACTTTTGTGGACAGGGCGCCCAGCATTCTCAACTACTCTCCTACCATCAACCGATCGTAGTTCTCTTGGACATCATCGAACGATTCACTACCGTATAGATCCCAAGTTGTCGTCACCGACGAATGACCGAGTATCTTGGATAGGCTCTCGATTGACAAACCACGTTTCTTCCAGGCTCGGGCAAAACTGTGCCGGAAAAGGTGTGGCGTCAATCCGGTGTACTTCGGATTGGGGTTCTCAACCCCGGCACGCTCGCCTGTATCATGCACTAGACGGTTGAGTTGTCGAATCGAGATACCGCGTTTGTGGTTGGATAAAAACAGCGGCCCAATCTTACGCTTGGCAACGTACAGCTGCAGGTCTGACCGAAGCTCGTCGGTGATAGGCACCGTCCTGGCCTTGGCTCCCTTACCCTCTCTAATGTGAATCCGCCTGGCGGCAAAGTCCAGGTCACGGACATCCAGAGACGCCAGCTCCTCGCGCCGGATCCCCGTATGAGCAAATAGCTTCAAAATACAGCGATCGCGGAGCGTCGAGGCCGCATTGATCACCTTCCGGATATCAGGCGGTTCTAGGGCGAATTCGCTGTCTTTATACTGGTGTTTCTTAGGCATTGGCACATAAGGGTTGAAAACGTGCCGTTTTGGGCATCTGGACTCTTTCTACAGGGATTAGCGACCGCTGTCAATGTGGAAAACGGCACATTCTTGGAAAAGTGTGCCATTTGTGCGTCTTCATGATGCTAAAATGCATGATAGGCTGCAGTCGATACAAGAAAAGTTGGAACTTACGGGGGGTGATGATCGTGAAGAGAACACTTTTGCTGATCTCATTAGCAATAACCGGGGTGTTCGTATTAGGTTCACTCGGGTTGAGCACCGAGGAATCGATCTCAAATGACATTACGTGCGGGAATCAAATCGATTTGTACGCAGGCGGGTCGGGTGGAGACAAAGCGCCAGTTGAGGGACCCGGTGACACGTCTCCCTGGGCTTCGGCGAATCTGTATCCTGACGACATTTGTGTGCCGTTGATATACAACGGAGACCCAGAAACAAAGCTGGACGTAGTATTCATCGCATCGCACTTCTACACGGAAGTGGGTCCTGGAAGCATATTTGCCAACGATGTCGATAAATTTCTCGAGGTGTACCACTGGTACCCTCAGTACGCGGACAACATGGAGAAGATGAATTTCTACCGGCTGGATTACACCGATCCGGCAGACGATTGTACGGCAACGGGTGGTAATCCAGTATGTTATGACCGGGACAAATTACGCGCCATGGCTTCGCAATGTACGGGCTACGATCCAGATAATAATGATCAGATTGTCGTTATGTTCAACCATCGGAACACCACTCTGTTTTACGCCCGAGCCGAAGCCGGCATTGCTTACATGCCATCCGACAGTCCCGGCTGGCTGATGCACGAATTCGGCCACAGTTTTGCCGACTTGGGCGACGAATATGATAGTCAGAATTGGTGCAGTGTTGATCCACGCTATGTGAATCTAGCTAGCCGTACGCCTGGTTACACATGTGAGGAGAAATGGGGAGATCTCATCGGCTACCGTGGCGTCGGGTGCTTTTGGGGCGGGCCTTGTGTGGGGTGGTACACACCAACCCCGTACGATTGCCTCATGAGCCACCCCGGCAACGACCACCATTGCGCAGTGTGCGAGAGGCATGTGGACAGCCTGTTGAGTATTTATGAGGTATCAACGCAAGACACGACCCCACCCACGATTACGGTGTCTGTGAGTCCCGATGTATTGTGGCCCCCAAACCACAAGATGGTCGAGATTACTGCTACGGTTTCCGTATACGACGAGGACGACCCTCCTCCCACGTTTGTGCTCACCTCGATTCACGACACCGAACAGGCAGATGACAACGGCCCCGACGTTCGCGGAGCAGATTTCGGCTCGCCCGACCTCGAGTTCCAGCTGCGTGCAGAGCGCTCAGGTAAGTCCGATGGTAGAACGTATACGATTGTCTACACGGCGCGTGATGCCTCGGGTAACAGCACTGTCGATTCATCCCATGTGTGGGTACCACACGACCAGGGTCAGTCACGGTCTGGCCGAACCTCAAACGAAAGCGAACGCGCAAGTACGAAGAACCTGATGGGGTCGATCCTGTACCCGAGTGTGCCGAATCCGTTCAACCCAACCACGACTATAGCTTATTCAATCTCAGAGGCCGGTCTCGTCCGTCTTCGCGTCTACAACGTCAGGGGAGAAATGGTGAGAACACTGGTTGTTGCCAACATGCCTCCTGGTGAATACTCGATGACTTGGGATGGACGTGACAGCCGTGGCGCGCTCTTGAGCACCGGTATTTACTTCGTCCGTCTTGAGCACGAGGTTTCGGTCGAGACTCGAAAGGTGATCCTCCTAAAGTAAACGCGTAACGACGGATCAGTTCCTTAATAAACGCGTCCTACGGATAATTGTTTTGGGGGCATGCAGTGTATCAATCAAACCTGCGGGGCAACACTCAGAGGTTCTGAAGGCAGCTATTTTAGGGGGGTTACGAAGCCGGAACTGTTACTTCAGAAGAACTATCTTGGAGGTCCTAACCTGGCCGGCGGATTCAAGGCGGAGAAAATAGACACCGCTCGGCAGGCCATCTGCATCCCACTCGACGACATGTTGACCA
>JAOTUR010000222.1 GCA_029863805.1 Candidatus Krumholzibacteriia bacterium
CGAGATCTCGATCGGCGAGGCCTACGATCGTGCACATGCGGAGACTGTGATCCAGGCAGCCGTCGAGGATTACAATAGCGAGTATGGAAACGACTGATCCACAACGGGTGAATATACGCGACTGGTTTGGCGAAATAGACATCTACCTCTTCGACCAGATCCTCAAAGGCCGTTTTGACAAATCCCGCCGCGAACTCGACGTTGGTTGTGGTGACGGCCGCAATCTCATCTATTTTATGCGAAGCGGGTTCGATGTGTTTGCGATCGACCAGGATCGGCAGGTGCCTTCGTAGGGAAGCTTGAGTGGCCGTGATGTTGTCTGCGGGTGCAGATGCTATCGCGAGGTTGCGGATTTTGGCGAATCGCTAAGGAGAAGAATCATGGCCGGTGTCGTGATGCTGTATGCGGGCTCGATTGTGATCACGTTATGGGGAGTGGCACACATCGTACCGACAAAGCCGGTGGTTTCAGGGTTTGGCACCCTGGACTCGGACAATCGCCGGATCCTCACCATGGAGTGGGTTGCCGAAGGTTTGACGCTCTGTTTTATCGGGATCCTGGTCTTTTTGACCACACTCTTGGTGGGATCGGGAAGCGGGGCGGCGTTGGTCTACCGCTCCTGTGCGGGCATGTTGCTGGTGATGGCGATCTGGACCCTGGCTACGGGTGGGCGGACTTCGATTGTACAGTTCAAGGTTTGTCCGGTCGTCAAGACGGGAGTAGCGATACTTTTTCTGGTCGGAAGCGCGGTGTGACAGGCCACGCGCCGGGCCAGGTTAGCCTTGGTGCGGTGTGAATGGGGTTTGCGCATGAGCGCGTTCGAGGTGCCACCGATAGCAGGGTAACGACAGGAGTTGAGCACATGAAAGACAAGACGAACGACAAAACCTGTTTGGCTTGCCAACGGGGCGAGGGTGAGACACCGTTGGTGTGTATCGACTATCAAGGCAAGCGCATGTGGATCTGTACGCAACACCTGCCGATGCTTATCCATGACCCTGGACGGCTTGTGGGGCGACTGCCCGGGGCGGAGAATTTGAGGCCGGCAGACACTCATGATTGAAGCCACATCGCGCGGCGAGTTCATGAGCGCTTCGAGCCGCGCCGCATCGTTTTCTCCGTAAGCGTTTCATTGACAATCGCATAGGATCCGCGATATACTTATATAAACGGTGAATTAGCCGCCAGTTCCATGCGACGGACCCCCGTCGCGCGCGCCCCCGGTCTGTCTAGAAGGATACCCGAATGTGAACCGTTGCAAATCGCTCATCGTTTGTGCCGCCGCTGCGGGACTGGTGTTGATCGCATCGTGTTCCGGTGACCGTGCGGTCACCGCGCCAGACCCGGCGAAAGAACCCCCGTCGCTCGCCTCGGGCTACAGTTACGCGTGGTGGGATTTCACGGAAAACTCAGTATCGCAGCGCATTGCGCTGAGTAGCTTTCGCGATGAGGGCACGATGCTCGAAGTATGGCAGCGGGAGATCGCAAAGCAGGGAGCTGAAATGCGGCGCATCGAGATCCCGGCCGAAGAGTGGGATGCGGCATGGATGTTGTTTCAGGATGCCGAGCGTTGGCCGCCAAAGAACCACAACTACGGCTGCGGGGATGACATCAACTGTTCGGAGTTCTTTGGATGGTTCTCCGGGGATTACGGACGCGGTTTTTGCGTCGAGTCGTGCAAGCGGAAGGAGTATGAGGCGGTCCGCGCCGTCATGCTTGCGCTTCGGGATCGCTATCTTTCAGTAGATTGAGCGATATCGTCGGCGGGCGGGGCTTGGTCCCGCTTTTTTTTGAAACAACTTCGGCCTATTGACAAGGATTTGACGGTAGCACTCCCGCAGCGGGAGTGGACGCGCATGCTTTTGCAGAGGTTCATCATCATCGCGTTCCCAGCGATCCTGACCATCGGGATTTGTCTGATCCCGGTCGTCACCAACTATTCCGACGAGACTTTAGCAGAACAAGCAGCGCAGCAACAATTTCGCTGGTTTCTTGGGCATGTGGTAGCTGGCCTGGCCTTTGCTGTCGCCGTCGTTGCCACCTCAGAGATCGCTCGTTATCTGTCGACGTGTGGTACGTCGAGGCTGCCATACATCGGCCTTTGGTTTGTGATCATCGGCGCGTCGCTGCACATCTTCGGGCTTGGCGCAGACGGCGTCGGACCCCTCGCGGTCGCTTCGGCAGGCGGCCGAGTCGGAGATTTTTTTGACGGGAGCTCCCGCCTGGTCCCGGGTCTTTTTATTGCCGGGTCGGCAACGTTCGGCCTGGGGCAGATGATGGAGATTGTGGCGGCGATTCGTATGGGGGTCCTCGGTGGGTCGAGCCGGTTCCTGATCCCCGCCGCTGGTGTCGCCTTCGTACTCTTCGAAGCGGTACCGTCTGGATGGGGGCTGTACGGAGTGTTCCTGACCGCGTGGCTCATCTATGTGCCGCTGGCGCTGGCTGTGGGGCGGGCTAGAGAGGTCGCGGAGTCGACATGGTCGCCGGCACCCCGGTAAGGATCGCTTGCCGCTCGCGACAAGGAAAACGGTGCGCACTCGGCGAATGTGATTTACGGACAGAAGCGGGCGTCGTATTCCGAGAGGCAATGACGGCTGCAGCAAGAAGGGGGTAACGTCGTAATGGCACATGATAAGAAGGTCATCCAGGGCAAGATGGAGATCGTCGGTCTGGTCGGTCCGTTGTGGGCGATGGGCTGGCTTTTTACGATCGGGTTTGTGCAACTCTCCTACGGGAAGGCGGTGCTGGCCTTGGTTCTGTGGCCGTACTATTTGGGACGAGCCCTGGGTTGAGAGGCCAGTGCCTCATCGAGCCGGTAAGCATGCGCAGCACGCGCTGGAGTGAGTGTTTTACGAGGTGAGACAAATGGCACGAGGTTCATCGTCCGAGTCGGCAATGACAGTGCGCCGGCGGATTGGCGGCACACAGTCACCGCTCACGGGTTGGATTGGACTCGCCGCACGGGTGAGCGTGGTACTCATCGCCGCAACGCTGTCTTCGTGTGTCGCCGGACGACCGCGTTCGATGTTGATCGGCTTGACACAGATCTCGTATGTCACGATGGGAGAGTGGGAACCGGCGGTCGTGCTCGAAGCCGGCATGGGGAACGGCTTGGAGTCGTGGAAGCCGATTTTCGAGGAGGTGGCGGCCGCGACAACCACGTTGGCGTACAGTCGGCCCGGGTATGCGGGTAAGGCCTTCTACAAAAGGCAATCGGACGGCAAACGTACCGCAGATGATGTTGCGCGCATGTTAAAGAAGGTGTTGGATAAGTCGGGTCTGCCTCCGCCGTACGTTTTGGTTGGACACTCCATCGGAGGCACGTATGTGCTGCGCTTTGCCATGCTCTATCCTGACTACGTGGCAGGCATCGTTTTGGTGGACGCGCGACTCAAGGGATTCACAGAAAAATGTGAAGCCGCCGGTTTTAAATTGTGCACCCCCCCCTGGGTGGCCGGCCTGCTCATGCCCGATCATGTACGAGAAGAGCTGGACGGTCTGGAGGAAAGTGAGGCGGAATCGCCGACAGCCGACGAGCTCGGCAACATCCCGGTAACGGTTATCGCGGCGACGAAGCCACCCGTCTACGCACCCGATGAGTTGCAGGAGCTTTGGTTGAGCGTGCAGAGTGAATTCGCGAGCGCTTTGTCCAACGGCAGGTATGTCAGGGCGGCAGGGTGCGGCCACTACGTTCATCGTGATGACCCAGAACTCGTTATCGGCGAGATTCGCGATCTCGTGGTCCGAGTCCGTGGCGGTGAGTGACCACGCGAACCGGCCAGAGGCGCGATCTGTGCGCGCCTGGCACGTCAACCAGTGGGAGACCAAACCATGAGCGAAACGGAACGGATTTGTGGACAGATGCAGTCTGCCTTTTCGGGTGGGGCGTGGCACGGCCCGGCACTGCTGGAACTACTGGCCGGCGTAGGCGTGAGCCAGGCCGCGGCGAGACCGATCCCCGGCGGGCATACGATTTGGGAAATCGTTTTACACCTCGCAGCGACCCAGATGCTCCTTCTGCGCCGTCTCGATGGTGACGCAACGGGTTTGACACCCGAGGAAGACTGGCGGCCGATGCCTGGCGCCACGGAGGAGAACTGGCAATCAACCTTGCAAACACTCAATGAGCGCGAGGAAGAGCTCCGTCATGCCGTTCTAGGCTACGCCGAGGAGCGCCTGACCGCACCCCTGATTGAAGGCGGGAGTTCATCTTACAACAACTTTCACGGTCACGTTCAGCATACGCTGTATCATTCCGGTCAGATCAGCCTGCTCAAGAAGGCATCGACCGCCTAGCCGGTGGTCGCGTGGCTTGCAAGGCACTGTCTAATAATAGCTTAACGCTTGGAGACCCATGGCCATCACGTTTTCCAAAGAACAAGAAGAACGCTTGATCACGTCGATCAAGCGCTATTTCTTAGAGAGTATGGACGACGATATAGGCGATTTGCGGGCCTCGCTCTTTCTGGAGTTCTGTCTGAAAGAAATCGCTCCAACGATCTACAATCGAGCGGTTGCCGACGCCCAGGCTTTCATGCAGGATAAGGTGGCTGACATAGAGGGTTCCTGCCACGAGCCAGAGTTTGGATATTGGAGAAGAACCTGACCAAGGGCGCATAGCGAGTTGTGAACGCGGTAAGTAGCGGGAGGGGAAGGATTCAAAGATACGGGTTGGCGGGAACGCCGCTGGCCTGAGAAGAGGAGAGCAAGTGGATAAATTTTGTTTTTCATGTAGCGCGCCGTTGAATGCACCGGGTTTCCAGTCTCCGGCGGAGAACTATTGCACGCACTGCGCAGACGAGGACGGCAAACTGAGGTCAAGAGAAGAGATCCAGGAGGGCCTGGCCCAGTGGTTTCAAAGCTGGCAGCCAGACTTGGAGGAAAAAACGGCCCTCGCACGCGCCGAACATTTTATGAAAGCGATGCCCGAGTGGGCTGATTAGAGATGCTGTGCTCGTCACGCGTGCGCAGCGTGGTACGATGTGGATGCTGCACCGTCGAGGCCGAGATCGGGTTGCTGCGCTTACAGAGCGCCGGTACAATATCCCGAACTTGGCCGACCCCGGAGGTAAGCCATGTTAAGAAAAGCGTTGGTGTTGCTTGCACTGATTTTGGTCGGCTGCCGCGGCGATCAGACGACAAACCCCGCTGTCGGTGTTGGGTTGTCCGTGACCGTGCAGCCTGCCGTTGCCGGGCCGGATGATCCAGCCACGGTTGAGGCGCGGGTTGTCAACCACGGCCCGGTCCACCTGAAGCGCGGGGATGGTTGCAGTTTTTGGCTACACGGCATGACGTTGGCGTTTCTCGATCCCCATTCCAATCCGATTCATCTCCATGATCCTCGTCACCAACCGCTTTGCCCGGATAGAATTGTGGGTTTTGCACCCGGCGATGATCTCGAGGGCACCGTTGGCTTCGACGGCATCGTCTACTCCGACTCGGGAGAGCGGTTTGGCGCCCCCAGTGGACGTTACACCGTGATTGTTAGGTTCCAGGCCTGGGGAGATGACGAAGACGCGGGTTCGATCAGTCTGGAGCGCCGGGCGACATTTCGTTGGATTGCTGATTGACGGCGTTTCAGCGCTGGTTGCAGTTAGAACCGTCGAGCTCGACCACTGGGATGTGTTTAGAATTATCTGGCCGAGCGAGTAAGGAGAACTATACGTGACTTACGACGACGGTGTCGCCCAGCGGGTTCGAGAAGCATTGGATGGCCTACCCGATGTTGTGGAGAAAAAAATGTTTGGGGGGCTTGCGTTCATGCTGCGGGGCAACATGTGCTGTGGTGTTGTCCGGGACCAGCTCATGCTGCGTGTCGGTATGGAGGGATACGAGGCCGCGCTTGCCCGGGCGCACGCTCGCCAGATGGATTTCACGGGCAAGCCGTTACGGGGTTTTGTCTACGTGGCTGCGGCGGGATTCGACTCCGACAAGGATCTACAAGATTGGGTCGATCGATCCGTTCAGTTTGTTATGTCTTTGCCGGCGAAACGATGATACTCCGGTCAAGCCCGGTCGAAGCCAGTAACCCGGGCGCACTGACGCTGTATGCCACCCCGACAGGTGATGTGACGTGGCACCATGCCTCTTTTGTGCGTGCGCCCCCAGCGCAACGCGGTCGTTTTCACCGAGGCGATCAGAATGGGGGCGCGTGAGACACGTCGGCAGGTATCGTCCGGTTAGGAGGTAATGATGAAGTATCGTGAAACATCGTTGGCGATTGGTCTCTTGTTAGGCATCCTGA
>JAOTUR010000224.1 GCA_029863805.1 Candidatus Krumholzibacteriia bacterium
AGGAGACCGATGATCGGGAGGGGATTCGTGGAGAGATACCTCCAGAAGGCGTGTCTCATGGCGATTCCTCCAGGATGGCGGTGGGATGTTCACATGTAAGTATATCACGGATGCCCATATGACGCCACAACTGGGAGCATGGGCGTGATTCGCCAGAGGTTGCATCTGGTTCATGGGCTCGGCGCTCGGTAATTTGATCGCCGGTCTAATCGGTGGCTAGTTCGAGTCGCTGCCGCGGGTTTCGGTTGGCGGCACGTTAAGGTTCCCTCGTCGAGATGCGATGACCATAATGCATCAGTCCGTCTCCATTGTATCTCCAAGACTGGGGCGGACTGCAGGGGACTCGGGAGGACTCCGGGGGAAAAACAACCGCAGGATAACTCGATATACTTGAGGCGATAACAACCGGAATCGCGCGCCGTCAAGTGGTTATAGTTCTTGTTCAACAGGGTTCGATTCCCGCCGCCTCCACCAACTATCTTGTTATCCTCCAATCGGATCACTTTCGGCTAGTCGGGAGCGACCCGACGACTCGGGGTGTGAAAGATCTATACAGTCCCGGCGAGGTGTTTTCCAGCCGTCACGGGTGGCTCTCGCGCCTGGTCGGCGCCCCTCACCTGGCCGGTGGCGCTTTCGGCACGATGCCGATGATACAAGACCCCTTGCCGTGGTCGGGCTGGTAGAGCGGCTCCGGGGTTAGTGCGTAGTCGCGCTCGTAGCAGATATCGTAAAACCCGTCGCACCACGGGTCGACCGGGCCGCGTCCGGGGCTGATGGTGGGGGGATCGTTTTCCCAGGCGTTCCAGCGAAGATCGATTACTTTATCTGATCGCACCAAAACGCCCGCGACGTTGCACACGAAACTGTTCCCGTTGATGTTCGCGCCACCGCCGGTGAGCCAAATCGCCGCGCTGCTGCCGTGAGTGATCGAATTGCTCTTGATGTTCACCGTGTGCGTCGCTTCCTGCCGATTAACAGCAATGCCATATCCGCCCGAATGTGAGATCGCGTTGTGCTGCACTTCGATATCGGTGACATTCTCGAGTTGCATGCCGTTGCCGCCACAATTACGAATGGCGTTGAGGTATATCGATACGTCGCTAGTCGTGAGGTCGATCTGGGCGACGTTGAGTCCTACCGACGTGATGTTCTCGATGACGCAACCGTTCACTGTAGTGTTGGATGCTCCCACCACGACACCGCCCTGGTTGTTGAGGATCACGTTACCTCTGATCAGTGCGCCACCCGAACCCCAAGCGCCCACGGCACTCTGGGTGAAGTTCTCAATTCGGCAGTCAATCAGGGACGACGCGGAATAGAAGGTGACGCCGTACACGCCGGGGAACAGCGCGCCGTCAACGGTGCAATGGAAGACGGTGATGGGATGCCCGTCGTCATCGATCGTGCGGAGAGTAGACCCGTACGCGGTCGGCTTGACGTAGCAGGAGATGATGGACGCGCCATCGGCGCCGAGGATAGTCGGTGTTGGCCCCTCGATGAACGTCTCCTTGATCACTTTGACGCCCATCCACCAGTAGCCCGTGCCCAGAAGCGCCGTGCCCGGTTTGAGCTGGAGGGGAAAGGTCTCACCACTCGCCGCATTGTAGGTACCTTTGGCCACGTGAATGGGCTCGTCGCCGGCAGTTTTCGCCAGCGCGTAGGTGATGGTTTTACATGGCGAACTGCTGGTACCGCACGCGGGGAGGTCGCTACCGGCATCGACATCGACATACAATCCGCCGCCGACCGGCGACGTGGTCACGGATTGTTGCGCTGTATTATTGTCGATATTGCCGGCACGATCCATCGCACGCACCACAAAATAGTAGGTCGTGCCCGCGTCGAGGTCCGTAACGAGACGCGATGTTTCGCCGGCGGGAGAGGTCTGATACGGCGATGCATAATCAAAGCTGCCAGACACAGTCGACATGAATATGAGGTACGACACCCGGCTGTCGGGTACCGACCCATCCGTGGCGGACTGCCAGCTTAGCAGGACGTACGTATCAGAGATCGCCGCCGCGTCGCTCAACCCGCCGTAGACCGGCGGCGTGACGTCGGTGGCGGACACCATACTGACGGCCGTGGACAAAACGCTGTCGACGGCGTTGATGAACTTGGTAGATCGATAAAGCAATGTGTTGAATGCGTCCAACGCCTGTACTTCGATCCGGCGGGCCGCACCGGATTTGATGGTAAAATCCTCCTCGATCACGGGTTGAGCGGGAATAACTATCCGCACTTGCGTGGGCATATCGGGCGCCGACAATTCGAATCGAATCTCGTCCACGGTGATCGGCAACTGCTCGACCGGGCCAAAGCCGGTTAAGTTATCCCACGACGCGAGCCTGACGGTTACCAGCACCGAGTCCGGCGGGGAGGTCGGCGGCGGTGGCGGTTGTCCGCCGTTGTCCTTGGGTTCGACGACCGGGCTGTCTGAGCCGCAACCACCGCCGGCAATGAGCGCGGAGAGGAAAATCACAAAGACCAAACCGGCGGAATAATAAGCAGAATGCGGGCGCGTTGACATGGCCTCTGCCCCCTTATTGGATTTGAGATCAAGGACTCACGTACCTTGATTGTAAGGGGTCGGGGGTGGATGGAGCGATGATGCAAATGCATCAGTATTGCCGACCCGCCAGTTTAGATGAAACTGCCCCACCGAACAGACGTATTGATATTCATCGCAAATGGAGAGCCGGTTCGTAGTGGCATTCATACGCCAAGCGGTTCTCGTTCCGTCAGTTAGCCTGTGGGCACTACCGACACCCCGAAAGAAGGTGCCCTTACCACCAGAATGAACCGTCCCCCTTCACCCAACCATCTCATGCGGTCGTGGTTGCACCCGCAGCTCTGGATACCCCGTCTTTTATTGTGCGCACCAGCACATGTTCGAGACACCGTGGCGCGCGCCGCGGCCGCTCTGCTCATCGTGGCTATCGGCCTGGTGGTTTATTTGGGCGCCACGGGTTCCCGCCTTCACAAGCTTCCGGATCAAGAAGCAATTATCGACCTGTTTTTGAGGACCGTCTTCGTTCCCATTATCGTTCTGTTGATTGCCTGGTATATCGCTTCTCTCAAACTCGCTCCGGCCAGGGCGAGCGAGTATGTGTTCTTAAACAGCCTGCCTCTCTCGAGCAGTGGCATGCATCGGCTGTTCCTTGTTTCAGGCGTATGTCGCTTTCCATGGGTTCCATTCGGTATGTCGGTACTGCTGTCAGCGCTGGCGATGGTTGCGCCGGCTCCTTTTCTGATCCGCTTAAACATCATTGCGCTAGCAGTGTATACGCTATTGCAGACTGCCGGTATCACGCTGCATCTGGCCGTATCTCTAAAGCGAGCCGCTGGGAAATCCGCGAGTTTTCCGGCTAAGAACAGTCCGTTGATTCAACTGGGTGTGGTCATGACGTACGCCGCGATGCTGCCTATCTGGATCCTTTATCCGGGCCAGATCTCCGGTGGATCTTTCTGGATCGTCCTCGGTGCGTGTGCACTTATCACCATTACACTTTTCGCTGTTTCAAAACGTGTTTTCGAGAGGTGGCGCGGAACGAATGTAATTCTGAGATCGATGGACGCCCGCCACACTAGCCCGAGGATGAGCTACGGGGCTTGGGCGCGAATATTGAGCACTCCACTCGTGCCGCTAAGATCGAATGCACTGCTAATAAGAAATCTGGTCAGATCCAGCCGTGAGGCATCGGTGGGTTCTCGGTTTATACCGGCGTTGTTCTTTGTTGCGATTTCTTTTCTGATCGCGATGAACAACGAATCGATTCAAGACGCCGTCACGATATTGTCGGGGATGTTTTGTTTGTACGCATTCTTCGTCGTGGTGAGGGGCATGGACTGGCTGGGGGCAGACGAGGAGCCGCCAGCGTTGATATACTCCATGCCAGTGACCAAGGCGCAGTTGTATCTCGCCGTCTTTGTCCCCGTGATCAGTTGGTTGGCCTTGATTGCGCTCGTGCAGGCAATCCTAGTGATTCTCGCAGGCGGTGGAGTGGTACTAGCTGCGCGGTTCGTGTTGATGTCTCTTTTGATCTCGGTGGTCTTTTGCGCGATCGGCGTGAGCTCTGCCGTCAGCGGCTACCCAAATCGGAAGGATGCGCTGAAGCTTTTTCTGAGTGGGATGTTGGCACTGGCTGCGTTAATCGTTATTCTCTACAAATACCGGCTGGCGGTTATGGTCGCGGTTGTGTTTCTGTCGCTATTGTTGCTGCTGAGAAAGCGGCTGTACAGAACCTGAGGTGTTGCTCGTCGCTGTGTATGACAATGAGTAGAGCGGACAAACCACTCATAAGAATTGAGGACATCGAGGTTTCGTACGGCAACAGCCCGGTCGTTAGTGGTCTATCAACTGCTATCGAAGCGGGCACGCTGGTCGGATTGATCGGCCCCAACGGGGCCGGCAAGACAACGTTGATGTTGTCGGCCGCGGGGCAGTTTCGGCCGGTCCGTGGACACGTCTACTTCGAGGGAAGTGACGTATATGAGCACAATCGAGCCTTCAAAAAGAACGTCGGATACGTTCACGAAGATCCCTTTTTCTACCCTTACCTCACGGCTGAAGAGTTTCTACGTTTCGTTGCGGAGGTCAAGAGCGTGCCGGAGGATGATGTAGAGGGTCAGATACACTCACTCCTGAAGTTGGTGGATCTCTGGGAGGAGCGTGCAAAGGTGACGTCAGCTCTGTCTATGGGAATGCGTAAGAAGCTTGCGATAGCCGCCGCAATGGCAGGAAAACCCCGGATCTTGTTTCTCGATGAGGCGCTCAACGGCATCGATATCGAAAGCAGTTATCGGATTAAGCGTTCGCTCCGGGATTTTGCCGCAGCGGGCGGCGCCGTTATACTCTCCACCCACACGTTGGAGGTCGTGGAGAAGCTATGTGATCGCTACTTGCTATTGAAGAAAGGTCGAATTATCGCTGATCTGAAGGCCGATGAATTCACGGGCCAAGGGGGTGTTGGGGAGGGAGGAAGCTTGGAGCGGCACGTCATCCAAGTGCTGTCAGACCCGGACGACGTTGATTTACGATGAGTCCCGAGCGGCTGACTGCAGGGGAGTGTTGGCTACGGGTCGGGGTTGTGCGCAAAGCGCGGCGCAATTCTCGCGAAAGCATCTGACATGCCTTCCCCTTTGGACCAACGCTCGACCTCTTTCATATCGATATCGTTCGCTCGAGTCACGAGGACTGCCTGCTCGAGACTCTGCAGGTCGTTCCAGTGATAGTATGCAGCGAGGCGATCCTTGACGCAGTCCGTCGGTGAGAGGATCCGCAGCACGCCGGTGGAAAACTCTATCTCGCTGATGACCCCGACAGGTTCCTTGCCGACCGCAAGCGGGCCACTTGGGAACTCGACCAGCAAATCCACCTCGGGGTGCTTGAAGTATCTGTTCTCCGGCATGAACCCGATCGCGGACATCGCCTCGCGGATCTCGCGCGGAGTAGCGAAACGAGTATCGATGAAGTCGAGGTCCTCCGACACGTACTTGCCGGAACTGTAGATGGACACGCATGAACCACCCGAGAGAACGACGTCGATTCCGAGTCCTCGCAGGTGACTCGAGATGTAAGCGGCCAACTCTCCGACTGACATTTTCGAGACACGTTTCATAGCGGCTTGCCCCTGCGGCGCGGCCGTCGCCGGTTCATCAGCAGTCGCTCCCGAACATCATCCGGATAGAACTGAAGCGCTTTCTCCAGCAATGCCCGCAGTTCATCGATCATCGGGTAGCGGGGATTAAGAGAGAAAAGGCGGGTCCTTCCCGCCACGCGGCTCACGAGAACGCCGCCGGCTTCGAGTTTGGCGAGCTGTTTCTGAATAGGGTCGAGGTCCGTGGCGAAAAAGCGGGCAATCTCCCGCGCGTACCCTTCCCCCCGCGCGAGCAGAAACATCATTACTCTCTCACTGCTGGCTGACCCTACGATCGGCTCGAGCATAACGACCTCACAAGTAGGTCATATGACCTACTGTTACGGTCAATATATCTCAGTGGGCGACACCGCGCAAGTGTTCTTTTGCCTACAGGTCCAGCCCGATCTCCGTAAAGAGCTGGAAACTGTCCGCCGCCCCGCCCGAATAGGCGCGGGCGTCGAGGGCGGCGAAATAGCGCCGGCCGAAGGTCGTGCGCGCGCCGGCCTCCACGTAGGTTTCCTTGGTGGTCGCGAAGGCCTGCTCGTAGCGCGTGCTGCCCAGCCCCGCGCTGGCCTGGACGCGT
>JAOTUR010000223.1 GCA_029863805.1 Candidatus Krumholzibacteriia bacterium
TGCTTTGCCTCGTTCAGTCTGCCAGCCGCGAAGCCTCGGTGCGTGGTGACCAAAGAACGTGTCGGCAAGAAACATCCTTTGGATGTGCTCTAAATATCTCTCGTTGACGGGGGTTGTTGGGTCGGGATCTTCTTCAGCCCAGAAGACTCGATGGAGACCTTCGCGCTTCTCCGGCGAAGCATGCTGGTAGTCCCACACCTCGTCTTCGGGAAGCAGGAGAGCAATGTCCCGGAAACGGTCCTGCTCGTCGCCGGAGAGCAGTGAAAAGGCGTCGGCAAACGAACTCCTGCACAGCTCGTAGTCGAATCTTTGGAAGGCTAGGGTGCCACGAAGAAGAAAACCCTCCGCAGACTCCGCGTGTCGCGCGATGAATCTATCTGCGGTGTCGATTGCGAGCGCGGTGTCACCCTGCGCATAAATACTGATAGCCAGTTTGAAGTGGGCGTCCTTATTGTTGGGGTCGCAGTCGACAACATGTGCAAAATGTGCTCTCGCTTGGTCAAGATAGTCCGTGTAAACCTGAACGTGCTTCCATTTGCGAAACCAATTGAGGCCAAGGTAGAAATGAGCCTCGCACTGCCCGGGGTCCAACTGCAACACACGCTCGAAGCAACGTGCCGCGTCCGGATAGAATGTCTGTTCGTATTTTGTCTTGCCCATCTCGAGCTGCAATCCCATGTGATCGGGTAAGAGTCGCAACCCGCGCTCCAACGCTTGCGCAGAACGGTGGCGGCCCGCTATCGAGTGACTTGCACGATACAACGCACCCAACTGCATGTAGCGTTCGGCAGGCGCGTCTCTTGAAGCGACCAGTTTCTCGAGCAGCCTGATGCCGCGAGCCGTGTCTCCCTCCGCGATCGCCTTGTCAGCCAAGTGTCCCGGGTGCGGCGGTTCGGTACGAACGAGCACACAACCGTTCGAGATGGCTAGCGCAACCACGACAACGTACAAACTGATGCTTCGTTGGTGACGTTTCATCTCATTTTGGGTGGGGGGGGTAACGTCGCGTTCGGCGCAACGTCGTCCTATGACAAATATACAGCGGTCGCGGCTCAGACTGAAGCCCATCGGTAAGACGATAAAAAAAGAGAGGGTCCCAGCGGGACCCTCCCCTCACCTTTGGCTCACCACGTTTTGGGGCTATATTTTCTTACTGGAGCCAAATGCGCTTTTTTTGCCTCGGAACGAGATGCCCATATCGGCCTGCGCGTTTGTCGTCACAATTCGAAACGATAGCGACCGTCCCGACGGGATCGGGGTGTCGACGGTCCGGAAGAGAACCAGGTCGCCGGACGTTATGCCGGCCCAGCCCTCCGGTGCCACGATATCCTCGACCGAGCCCGTGGCGTCGGTGATGGTTACTCCATAGACCGCCTGGTCTCGCGCCGTAACCCGGACCAGAACGACGGAACTACCGTCATCCGACCCGAGGACGCTCTTGGTCACGGAAGGGCCCTGAGCGAGGGCCGACAACGCCACCAGGACGCACAGGGAACCCGCCAGGAGTACCGTACGATTGAAGCGAGTCATTTCTGACCTCCTTCTGTGCTGCGAACCTAGGATGCTAAAGCAAGGGTGATCCTAAGTGAATGACCGCTCATTTAAGGTGTCACATCAAGATTTGCCTATAGCGGACTGGGATGCATCAAGATAGGCTGAAGCCGCCCAGCGCTGGCTTGCCGACCTATATTGTACCACAGCGGGCCCGGCCCTGTCGAGTGCGGAGAGCGGGTGCTTCAGATGCGATGGATGGTAACCGACTCTTAACAAGCCAGTTGCTTCTTCAGCTGGCCACCCGCGATCGGTGAACAACCGTGCGAGCACCATTGCATCAGTGGCTTTTTTGCCCAGAGGTCCCTGGCGACCGCAAAATGGCCCTGGGCAGGCCGTGGCGGCGGGTGTATATTCTGTCCGTCCAAACACGCAGGGCCGCTTGCTGCGGCCACGTTCTGGGCAGGCCGCCGGGCCGGCGGAGTTCGAGGCCGTTATGTCCCCCAAAAAAAGGATAGATGGTAACGTATGCGGATTTGGAAGTTTCTTGGGGTGTTCGCCCTTATTATGGTGCCTGTTTTGTCACGAGGCGAAGTCGTTTACTTGAAAGACGGCTCAACCATCCAGGGCACAGTTATTAGACTTGTGAACGACACGTTGTATTTTGAGGCGGATTTTGGCTCCGAGGTCCGTATACCCAAAGCGAAGGTGTTGCGCATCGAGTTCTTGGAGACGCGAGGACTGTTGCAGGGATCATCCATGGGGACGTCGCACTCCGTGGCGCGGGAAAGCTCCATCGCTGGCACGCTGCGTGTGCATTTTGAACCGTCTCGATTCACCAGTCGCATCAGCGTTCACCGTGGTAAGAATCGCGATGCGCTCGAAAGAGCAAACTCGATCGAGAAGGCGTTTTACGTGAGCGGCGATAAGGTGTTTTCTGTCGTTGACTCTTTGACCGACAAAGTCATACGCGAGGGCCCCGAGACGATTCTTAGAAACGATATGACGCCGGAGACCTTCAGTGTCGTCGTCACCCCGGGGCAGTACAACTGCCGACTGTACATCGGCAATTCCAGAGCCGGCGATTACGAAGACATGTTCATTGGTAATCCACTCGACAATAGGCTTGTGGCGGAGAGAGTCATCATACAGCCGGGACAGACGACGGAGCTTCGAGTCGGGGTCAAGCGCAAGCTGAAGATCGGATCGAGCTATTTGTTTCTATATGATTAGCGGTTTGGGCTGTTCGCACACTGGGCACCCCAACGCGTGCATTCCGCTGGTTCTTCCATTACCGATACGCATCACCCCAGAGGGTGCTCGACCAGGCACGTTCCGCCGGGGGAATCTTGCTACCCCCAGTGGGCCGCATGCACATTAGCTCTTCGACTAGCGTTTCTTGATAGATTTGAGTGACTTCAAAACGAGGGTTCTTAGGTCGGGATCGGACTTCGAGTTCTGTAGCGACTTCTCCAAATAACTCCGCGCTTGTTCGCTGTCGTCCAGCTCGATGTAAAGCTGCCCCAAGTGGTACAGGACCCACGGGTCATCCGGTCGACTAAAGAGGGCATCGTCGAAGGCCTGGCGCGCCTCTTCCAGTTGGCCCGTGGCGATGTAGAGTATTCCCATGCTCGTATACGCGTCGGAGAAATCCTCGCGCTGTTGAATCGCCATACGATAATTGGCAATCGCTGCAACGTACCTTTTCTGGTTGAAATACACGTCGCCAAGGCCCTTATACGCCTTCGGCAGTATGGTTTCCACATCCAAGGCCCGTTCGAACATGTTCTCGGCCTGATTATTATGACCGCCGGCGAGGTAGCACAAACCGAGCCCCAGCAAAGCACGAACGTTCTCTTGATCTTTGACATAGACACGTTCGTACTGCTCGATAGCATCCTCGTACAGCCGGCGCCGGTAAAACGTGTATCCAAGACCCAACCTTGCGTCGACGGATGCGGGGTTAGTTTTCAAAGCTCTATAAAGATAGTAGGTAGCCTGGTGATACTTCTCGGTTCGCGCATAGAGCAGCCCCAAATAGACGTACGCAGGGTTGTGCGATGGTTTGACCGTTATGGCGTGGACAAGATAGGACTCGGCCGCGTCATACTTTTCGCTGTCGAGCAGAAGCTTGCCATAGGCCGTGAGAGCCTGATAAAACTCGTCCTTTAGGCGAATGGCGATCTCGTACTCTCGACTCGCCGCCTGGTAGGCCTCCATAGCAGCATAGGTTTCGGCCATGTTGAAGCGTAGCGTGGCGTCGTTGGGGTAAAATGTCATCGCCACCTTGAAATGGGCCAGGGCTTCCCGATACTTGCCTGCCGAGTGATAGGCCACGCCAACGTTTACGTGAACGTCGGGGTCGTCGGGGCGGATGTCGATTGACTTGTGGAAGTAATCGATGGCACCGTCGATGTCACCCTCCTCCACCGCGTCAACACCAAGGTTGTAGTAGCGGAGCGCCTTGTCCACACATGAGAAGAGCGATAAGGTGAACAGAATCAAAATCAGCAACCGTGCGAGGTTCATCATGCTCAGACTACAAAAAGACGGTCGCCTGAGGCAAGAGTATTGTTAACTAGCGGCGAGTTCGGACGCGGGTCTTCTTGCTGCGGGTCTTTTTGGTGGGTGCTCGCTTACCTGCTGCCAGCTTGACCTTCACGCGCTTTGTCGACGCGTGCACCACGAACACTTTCAGATTGTTGGAATCCGGATCACCGGGGACCATAAAAAAGCCATGACCCTTTGGCGAATAAGTCATGGAGTATCCGAAGATCACCTCGCCATCGAAAAACTCCACTAGGATCTTGCTGCCCCTCACATCTTTGTCAAAAAACCCCTTACGCTCGCGATAGTCATTACGGCCGCTCAGCGTCTTGACAAAGAAAAGCGCCTTCAGCTCGCCAATATTGACCCGGTGGACCTCGCCGTCCTCGGTCTTCAAATCAAAGCTGGCCCGAATGGGGTAAAAGTCGTGCGTTGAGCCTTTTAGCAGCGAACCATCGAGGAGGTGCGCGATGACCTTGTCGGTTTTACGAGATGCCATGTCGGTTGGGACTGCAACTATTATACCAGAGACTTCGTCCGCGCCCTCGCACGCAGATTCGAGTTACTGGGCCTTCTTCTTAAGCAAGTTGGTCAGTGGCTCCACCAGGTCTATGGGCACCGGAAAGACCAGTGTGGAGTTCTTTTCGACCGCCACCTCGGTGAGGGTCTGCAGGAACCGGAGCTGAATCGTCACCGGGTTCTGGCTGATCACCTCGGCGGCTTCGTAGAGCTTTTGCGAAGCTTGGAACTCACCGGTAGCGTGAATCACCTTGGCGCGCCTCTCGCGCTCCGCCTCCGCCTGTCTGGCGATGGCCCGCTGCATCTCAACGGGGAGGTCGACGTGTTTGATTTCGACGAGAGAGACCTTGATGCCCCAGGAATCCGTTTGCTCATCGATGATTCTTTGCAGCTGATGGTTGATCTGTTCTCTTTCCGCGAGAAGCTGATCGAGTTCCACCTGACCAAGAACCGACCGCAGTGTGGTCTGGGCCAGCTGCGTGGTGGCGTAGAGAAAATCTTCAACTTCAACAATCGCGCGATCGGCCGCCATTACGCGGAAGTAAACCACAGCATTCACTTTCACCGACACGTTGTCTTTTGTGATGACGTCCTGCGGTGCTACGTCCATGGCAACGACTCGCAAGCTGACCCTCACCATTCGATCGATGATGGGTATAAGAATGACGAGCCCCGGCCCCTTGACGCCAACCAGCCGCCCAAGCCTGAAAATAACAGCACGTTCGTACTCGCGCAGAATACGGATCGCACTTGCGAGAATCATCACAGCTATGAATACAATGGCCAGCACCGGAATACCCACTTAAGAAACCTCCTTATGACCGTGCGGTTTGACCAACAGTGTCATACCTTCTACGGCAACGATGTCCACCTTATCGCCGGTTGCGATCGGTTCGTCACTCCGTGCGTTCCAGTATTCGCCGTGCACGAATACGGAGCCGCTTTCGCCAATATCCGTTTTGGCTGTGCCCACTTCGCCCCTGATGCCTCGGGCCCCGGTTGACACCCTCTTGCCCTGGGCTCTAAGACCCATACCGACCGCAAAGAGAAAAAACAAGGCGGTAAAAATGACCGCAGGAATGATGACCGATAACGAAACTCTCATAAATGGCAATGGAGAATCGATAAACATGATCGAGCCGATGATCATGGCGACAACACCCCCAACCGTTAACAATCCTCCCGAAGGAATTTTTATTTCAAGAAGAAACATGACGATGGCCAATAGAATGAGTGCGACTCCGGCGTAGTCGACGGGAAGAAGCTGTAACGCGTAGAAGGCCAGCAGGATCGCAATACCTCCAATGACACCCGGAAAGATCGCACCGGGATTTTGCAACTCGAAGAAGATACCAAAGATTCCCAACAGCATAAGCAGATAAGCGATGTTTGGATCCGAGATCTTTGCTAGAAACCGCTCGCGTAGCGACGGCTCGATCGAGACGACAGCGGCCCCACTCGTTGCCAGGGTTTTCTTCGCCCCGAGAAGATCGACGTCACGTCCGTCCAGTTGACCGACAAGATCATCGAAATCGTTCGCGATCATATCGATGACCCCCAACGCCAGGACTTCTTCGGCGGTCGACGAGTGACTGTCGCGAACAATGCTTTCTGCCCAATCGACGTCTCTGCCACGTTCTTTGGCCAGACCTCGAGCATAGGCGGCAG
>JAOTUR010000225.1 GCA_029863805.1 Candidatus Krumholzibacteriia bacterium
TCTCTCTTTTGCGGACAGCTTCAGGGGTAAGAAGGTTCTGGTCACCGGTGGGCTTGGCTTCATCGGAAGCTCCTTGGCCATCAAACTGGTCGGCCTCGGCGCTGAAGTCACGATACTCGATGCCATGATTCCTGACTACGGCGGCAACCTCTTCAACATCGAGCCAGTTAAGCATAAGGTTACCATAAACTTTTCGAATATCACAGACACCAGCTCCATGGACTACCTCGTGCGCGAAAAGGACTACATCATACACTGCGCAGGTCAAGTTTGCCACGTCATGAGCCTCACCAACCCGTTCCCGGATATTGAATACAATATCAAGGGGGTCGCGGTTCTGATGCAGGCCTGCAAAACATACAACCCCTCGGTGAAGGTTATCAAGACCGGGACCCGAGGCCAGTACGGACCTTCGGCCAGGCTCCCGGTCACTGAAGAAGCCCCGACGAACCCCCGCGGTATCTATGAGATTTCTAACCTCGCCGCCGAAAAGATCATGAAGATCTATAACGACATCCACGGCGTTAAGACGGTACTGCTGAGACTCACCAATATTTACGGCCCCAGGTCGCAGATGAAACATTCCCGGTTTGGCGTCGTGAACTGGTTCATACGGCAAGCCCTCGAGAACGAGACAATCAAGGTCTTTGGCGACGGGAAAATACTGCGGGATTTTCTCTACATCGATGACTGTGTCGACGCTATTCTCGCCAGCGCCGTGGCCGACAAGGCCGAGGGGGAGATTCTGAACGTCGGCGTGGACAAGGCGGTTTGTTTTCTCGATCTTGTCCAGCTCATAATAAGGACTGCCGGCAGCGGGCGCTGGGAGTATGCCGAGTTCTCACCCGAGAGAAAGGCGCAGGAACCGGGAGATTTCTATTCCGATATTTCCAAGATCAAGAGACTCGTTGGATGGGAACCCAGGATTACACTGGAGGAAGGATTAGCCAGGTCCGCGGATTACTACAGACAACACGGACAGCATTACTGGCAGGCTTCCGGTCATGAACGATAAGGTATTCATACACCCCCAGGCGATCGTCGAGTCCGAGAACATCGGTGAGCGGACAAGGATATGGGCATTTGCACACGTCTTAAAAGGGGCCGTTATCGGGCGGAACTGCAATATCTGTGATTTCGTCTTTGTCGAAAACGATGTCGTCATCGGCGACGACGTTACCGTGAAGTGCGGAGTCTATATTTGGGACGGCTTGAGGATTGAGGATCGGGTTTTTGTCGGCCCATCGGTTATATTTACTAATGACCACGCCCCAAGAAGCAAGGCCTATCAGGAACAAGTTCCAAAGACCGTTATCCGGGAGGGGTCGAGTCTCGGCGCAGGCGCCGTTGTACTCCCAGGGCTCGTCGTGGGCCCGTCTGCCATGGTGGGCGCGGGAGCGGTCGTGACCAAGGACGTGAAGGAGTATGAATTGGTCTACGGTAACCCAGCTAAGCACCGCGGCTTTGTTTGCAAATGCGCAAAGCCCCTCGATTTCGAAGGCAAGAAGCTCGCTGTTTGTTCGTGTGGACTCAGATATCAGTTCGGGGATGCCCGCGTATGGCAGGTTTGAATAACAGCGTCATTCCCTCCTTCTCTGGCCAGCTGGAACAGTACACCATCATCCGGGACGAGATTCAATCGGCTCTAGATAGGGTGATGCGGAGCGGCTGGTACATTCTCGGCCGGGAGGTCAGCGCATTCGAGCGGGCGTTCGCCGATTACTGCGGCGTGAGTTACGCCGTGGGTTGTGCATCCGGTACGGAAGCCCTCGCGCTCGCCCTGATGGCCGTTGGTGTTGGAAGTGGTGACGAAGTCATTACCGTTGCCAATACGGCCGTGCCAACGGTATCCGCGATATCCATGGTCGGTGCTACGCCGGTGTTCGTCGATATCGATGAGGACTTCCTGATGGATGTCGGCCGGATCGAATCCGTCATTAGCAAAAAGACCAAGGTCATAATGCCCGTCCACCTGTATGGTCAGATAGCTGACATGGATAAGATCACGGCTACTGCCAAGGAACACAACATTCCGATCATCGAGGACGCATGTCAGGCTCACGGAGCAGAATACCGCGGCCGCCGGGCCGGGTCGTGGGGGAGTTTGGGATGTTTCAGTTTTTATCCGACAAAGAACCTGGGTTGCTTTGGAGACGGCGGAGCTGTTACAACCAATGATAAACGGCTCTATGAACTCTTGACTATGTTGAGAAACTACGGGCAGGAGAAGAGATACTATCATAGTATCAAGGGTATAAACAGCCGGCTCGATGAAGTTCAGGCTGCGCTGCTGCGTGTCAAGCTCAACTATCTTGATCAGTGGAACGAACAACGTCGGCGAGCTGCGGGGTGGTACTGCGCCGCCCTCGAAGATGTATGCTTGTGCCCTAACGAAAAGCCCGATGCGCGCCATGTGTATCACCTCTATGTAATCAGGACAAAGGAGCGCGACCGTCTGCGGGTCTTTCTTGATGAAGCGGGTATAACGACCCTGATGCATTACCCCGTACCGGTACACCTGCAGCAGGCATATAGGGATTTGGGATACAAAGTCGGCGATCTCCCAGTTACGGAAACGATTGCGGAAGAAATCCTTAGCTTGCCGATGCACCCGGCGGTCACCAAAGAAGGCATTGCATACGTTGCCAAACAGATACGCGAGTATTTCACGAAACGGAACAAATCTACGTGAACAAGCATAAGCTTTCCGTCATTATCCCCGTCTACTACAATGCCGAGAGCCTTGAAGAACTCTACGAACGCGTGACGAATCTCACTCAGTCACATCCTTCCCTCGATCTCGAGATCTTGTTCGTCGACGATGGTTCCGGCGACAACTCCTTTGACGTCATCCAGGGATTATGTTCCAGGGACGACCGGGTCGTTGCCCTGAAGTTATCTCGCAATTTTGGGTCGTTCAACGCTTGCTTGGCCGGGCTCACGCGCGCAACCGGAGAATGCGCTGTGATAATCTCCGCTGATCTCCAGGATCCCCCAGAGATAGTCGGCGAGATGTACGAGCGCTGGTTACGGACAAGCAAGGTCGTCATGGCCGTGCGCGAGCGCCGGGAGGAACCGTTTCTCAAGGTTCTTCTCGCCAGGATTTATTACAGGGTCTTTCGTGCCCTCGTGGACAAAGCGATGCCGAGGGGCGGATTTGACTTCGTTCTCATAGACAGAGCTGTCGTCGATAATATTTGCGCCATGCAGGAGAAAAACACGACGTTGATGGGACTCATTCTCTGGAGTGGGTTCAAACGAGAGGAGATCCCGTATACTCGAATGAAGCGCAAGTACGGCAAGTCCCGCTGGTCGCTGGCAAAGAAGGTCAACTATTTTGCTGACTCCATGCTGGCATTCACACAGCTGCCCATACGCCTTGTGTCACTGCTCGGGGTTTTAACCTGTTTCATAAGTTTCGTGGGCATAATATATATTTTCATAGCCGCTTTCCTGGGGAGGATGACCGTTGCTGGCTGGGCGTCCTTGATGGTCGTGATCCTCTTCATGTTCAGCATCATGATGATTGGCATAGGTGTCCTTGGTGAATATGTGTGGAGGAGTCTGGAGGAATCGCGAAAACGCCCTTCCTTTATCATTGAATCGGAATATCGTCGGGGCACCGAGTCCGTGCGCAAGCAGTAATTGCTATACCGCGCTGTGTTTTCCACCGTACTCCACTAGTCGCCGTTTGATCTTCGTTTCTTGCGTTCCCGGTATTCTTCTGCGATAATGAACTTCATCACAGATATCATTCGCAGACTCCTTCGCATTCAGTTCATACGCTTCCTCGTCGTCGGCGGCGTAAACACGTTGTTTGGCTATGCCGTGTTCGCCCTTTTTATCTTTCTGGGTCTGCATTACAGCCTCGCGATATTGTTAGCTACAGTTCTCGGCGTTCTATTCAATTTCCAGACCTACGGACGTTTCGTGTTTTACGACAAGAGATTTCGCCTGATTGTGCCGTTCGTCCTCGTCTACGTTGTCTATTATTTGGTCTACGTCTCCGGTCTGGCAGCACTGAAACGGGTTGGACTTGACGATTATGTCGCCGGTGCCATCTTGGCGGTTCCCGTGGCCTTTGTCGCTTTTACATTGAACAAAAGATTTGTTTTCACGAAAAAAGCCAGGCTGCCGACTTAGAGATTCCTCGTACGCAAGCTCGGTGCCGACGACGTCCCGATCCGGACTCCGTGGGAACCGGCCTAGACCAGCTCGTGAAAGGCTCGGCCGGAGGGGTGTCGAAATGATGACGCTCCGAGACCGGACGCTCCGAGACGTGGTGTCAATCCGTCGACACCGGGGGCAGCTCGCGTCGCTGCTAGTCGTCTCCGTACAGCGCCTTGATCCGGCCCCAGGAACGCTCCTCGGCAGGGTCGGGGCAACTCTGGCACGTGGTTGCGGCGCTACAAGGGCAGCGCAAGTAGTTGCCATTGATCGTGAGGAAGCCTCCCTCGGCTTGCACGGCTCTGGCGCTGCAGTCCACGATGGTGACGATGCCGGTCCCCGGATGCGGGACGACGTGGATCGACGAACACGCGGGTGTCGTACCCTGGCAGAAGTAGTTCAGGGTCGCCAAGAGCACCGTTGGCCCGGAGCATGCGCCGTAGGAGAACTCGATGCCCGTGAACAAATCGCCGATCGTCAGCGCGGCGTGGTACACAACGCTCAAGCTGACGAGACCGCCGCTGTTGCTGTTGTCGACCATCAGCGACGACGAGATCCCACTGACATGTTGCTGGACCAGGTAGACGGAGCACAGAGACGGGCCTACGTCGACGAGGTTGCACTCCGTGTAGACGGACGAGTCGGAGTAGAGCCCGATCACGCCCTGAGAGGACGCGACACTCGCCAGGACCACGACACCGAGCGCGAGCAGCAGGACCCTTTTCATGACCTTGTTGGGGCTGGAGTAACTGCTGCTGGACAGTGTAGCACGAGGCGCATGCCGGCGCGACCTTCGGTCAGACAAGCGGAGAGCTGGAATAGGCGGCTGAGGGGCGCTCAGCCCATTGGCACCCGGGACTTGGCGCGCTCCGCCCAGGGATGTCGTGCGCCCGTGGCCCTACTCGGCTTTGAGGGCACGGATCAGGGCATCGGCCTCCGCGACGGACATTTCTGTCAGGGTGGTTGGCGTTTCGGGCCGCCTTCCCGCCGCGATGTACGCGAGCAAGATCTCGCGCGCCAGTTCCGTGCGGTCGATAAACTGCCGCTGGGCGGCTTGGTATCCCTGCTCGTAGCTTTGGAGGTCCGTTTTCACTGTCCTACTCCCGCGTTTGTGCCTTGGCCTAAACGTGTGGCCCACATATGCAGATGTTGGTGTTGAGGCTGCACGCGGCGCAATGATACGTGTGCATCATTTTGTATACGCTCTGCCGGACGACACACGGACCGAACGGCCAACTTTCGCGGCGGTGGACGCCGAGGACGTGAAGGCGGAGGACGACGACGACGAGAGCGCCAACAAGGGCAACGGCGGCGCCGAGGCGGGAGGGCCCGGAAAAGCCTCGGAGGTATGCCTCGTGACGTTGCCTCGTCGACCCGGGACACCTGGCCGTCTATGTCAGCGGCCGGATGGATCAATCCACGTGGGCCGTTCCTCCCGTGCACGAGCGTTGCCGTCCGCGGGTGGCATACGCAGCATTCCGGGTACATCAAGCGCCGCCCGTCCCTGACGCTGTTTCTCGACGAGGCGGCTTTCGTTCCCGTCGCGCTGGGATCGGGCGTACGCTCGCTATACCGGACGGGCGGTCAATGCGCTGGCCGAGGTTCCATCACCTCCGGCATAGCTTCGCGACGACTTACAGGGATTAGAGAAAGTTTGGAGGCGGCACCCGGATTCGAACCGGGGATAACGGTTTTGCAGACCGCTGCCTTACCACTTGGCTATGCCGCCACCCGAGAAAAACAACCGGCGGCCGGACCGGGCGGTCCGGCTGATCGTCCCATCATAGGCGCTCTGGCGCCGGGTTTCAAGGCGAAGGCGCGGGCCCCGCGGGCGGGCGGTCCCGGAAGGGGAAAAGAAAATGGAGCGGGAAACGGGATTCGAACCCGCGACATCTACCTTGGCAAGGTAGAGCTCTACCACTGAGCTATTCCCGCTCCGAATATGTCTTTCAGCGTCAAAGCCAACGGCTTCTAGCGTCAAAGCCAACGGCTTCTAGCGTCAAAGCCAACGGCTTCAGTGTCAAAGCCAACGGC
>JAOTUR010000226.1 GCA_029863805.1 Candidatus Krumholzibacteriia bacterium
CCCACCGGCAGCGAAAAGCAGACATCGCTGATCTCGTCCGAATAGGCCATGCCACGAATATATCCGCCCGGGTTGAAGAAACCCAGGTCACCACCGTCCGCTTTGCTGTGTTCATCCTCCGAGTACTTCTGCGCAAGCGTGGTGAACTTCTCTCCAGCGTCTATACGCTTCTTTAATTTTACTAGCTTCTCTTTACTCGTGGAGAAAATGTGCTGGGCCCTTGCGATGGGCTGGCTGGAGAACTTCTCGCGGTTGTCCTCGTAATAATCGCGCATTTCCTCCTCGCTGGGATGGGCCAGAGGCTCGATGCTATTGCTGTAGTACTCCTTGACCACCAGCCCACGCGCAAAACGCTCAATCTGCTTCTGGATATTTTCTTTGTTATCGAGGCCCATTTTTAGGCCCTCGCGGTAATAAAGCTCCTCCGCAATCAACAAATCGGCGAGTTCGGCCCTACCGCCGGGCGTGTCATACTTCGACTTTTGAGATTCCGGCATACCATCTATTACGGTCTGTAGATCAGCCCGGGAAAGTGACCAATCATCGACTTTGGCGGCCACTTCCACCGCTTCTTCCTCGTTGCTCGCCTTTTTTTCGCCCGAGCCGCACCCAGATACGACAAGTGACGCAATGATGAACAGTACCAGACCTGACTTATTCTTCATCTAAGAACCTCCAACTACAACAGTTCGTCTTTACGTTTTATTCTGAGGATGTCAACGATTTCTCTCACGCGTTGCACCTCATCGCGCGCGCAAACCAAGATCGAGTCGCCACCGTCGACAACAACGACTCCGCTCAGCCCAATCATACCGACTGATCGATCAGGAGAAAAAATTGTGTTGTCGGTGGAATCGACCAGCAAATGCTCGCCCACCAGGACGTTTCCGTGGGCATCACCTGGATAGACTTCTCGAATGCTCTCCCAACTGCCCACGTCGTTCCAGTAGAAGTCGCTTCGCAGCACAACTACGTTGTCCGCCTTTTCCATCACCGCGTAGTCAATCGAGATGGAAGGACACAGCGGATACGTGGATTTTAACACCGCCTCCAGCGGCTCCGTTCCCATACGTGCTTCGATATCAGTCAGAACATGGTAAAGCTCTGGTTCGTGGCGACTTATGGCGTTGAGAAGCGACCCGGCTCGCCAGCAAAACATCCCGCTATTCCAGAAAAAGCATCCCTGGTCGAGGTACTGCTGGGCTTGCGTTTGCGATGGCTTCTCATGAAACGAGTGAGCTTCGAAAATGTCCGTTTCGCCCACCCGCGACAAACGCTCCCCCGCTCGGATATAGCCGTACCCGGTTTCCGGTCGCGAGGGCGTGATACCGAATGTGAGCAGGCAATCGTGGCTATCCACATAATCAGTCCCGACGCGAACCGCGGCCTCATACTTGTCACGTCCCTCTACCAGGTGATCCGCGGGCAGCACCATGAAGGGCACGTCTCCAAAACGCTGCTTGATCAACAGAGCGGCCACACCAATACAAGGCGCCGTGTTTCTGCCAACCGGCTCGCCGATAACGTTTTCGGCGGGCAAAACCCCACCGAGCTCTGCCACTATCGCCTCTCTTTGATTGTCAATGGTGACGACGAATATCTCTTCGGGTTCGGACACCCACCTGACTCTGTCGACGGTCAGAGATATCATGGTGCCGCCGCCCGTCAGATTGATGAGCTGTTTGGGTTTTTGGCGGCGGCTTTGTGGCCAGAATCGTTCGCCGACACCGCCGGCTAGAATCACGGAAAGCACAATCACCTTCTGTTTGCTGGTTATTCTTTGACGACCCACACCTTTATCGGCACGCCGACCTCACGGTGCAGTCTTATGTCGATCGTGTAGACACCGATCTTCTTGATCGGCTCTTCGAGAAGGACCTGTCTCTTATCAACTTCAAAGCCCTGGTTGCTCAATTCCCTGGCGATATCGAGGGCGGTCACCGATCCGTAAAGCTTCTCTTCCTCACCCACCTGCACCGTTATGGTGCATGAGACATCTGCCAGCTTCTCGGCCTTTTCCTTGGCTTGGCGCATCTCGGTGACATCGCGTCGCTCGAGGGTTCTTTCCTGCTCATCGAAAACCCTCTTGTTCGAAGGCGTCGCCGGGATGGCGAGCTTCCTCGGAAAAAGATAGTTTCTTGCGTATCCCGGCTTTACCTTGACCGTGTCGCCCCGGCTGCCGAGCGGTGCAAGCATCTCCAGCAAAATGACTTCCACTTTTCTCTCCTAACAGAACATCGTGCTAACGGTAGTACTCTCTGACAAAGGGCACCAGCGCGATCGAGCGGGCTCGTTTGATGGCCGCCGCGAGTATTCTCTGATGCCATGCGCAGGTCCCGGTAATTCGACGCGGCGTTATCTTTCCGCGGTCCGTCATAAACCTCCTGAGCCACCTCTCATCTTTGTAGTCTATATAGTCAACTGCTTCCTTGCAGAATTTGCAAGGCCTTCCCGACCGAAACTGTTTTTCTTTCTTCACCTTACGCAAGGTTAGCCTTCCTCCTTCTTACGTTCTCCGGCGTCAGTGCCTTCAGTTTTTGTCTCCGCCGCCACTTTGTATTCATCTCTGACAATCATATGCCGAATGATGTTCTCATCGATCTTCAGCTGGCGGTTCAATTCATCGATGATGTCCTTGTTCCCCTCGAATTTGTAGAAGTGGTAGAAGCCCTCTTTATGGTAATTGATCTCGTAAGCAAGTCCTCGCTTGCCCCAATCATCCAGCGCGGTGACCGTTCCACCCCGCGAGGTGATGACTTCCTTGCACTTTTTGGTGGTGTTCTCCAGCACGTCGCTGCTCACGTTAGGAGCGATCACCACAGCGCACTCATACTTTTTCAACGATTGGACCTCCCTGTGGACGTTGACCTTCCGAAACCCGTAGTGTTGGGCGCCTGAAGGTAGAGAGTATGTTTGACGGGCATGGCACCCGTCAGTTTCGTACCTTTTCCGGTCGCCTGCCCAAAAGGTCGCAAGCGAGCCAGAATATATCAAATGCGGCGCTCGCGGTCAATCGGATTCGTTATGCGGCTCCACGACGTTGTACAAGCTCATCACGCGATCAAAGCTTTGCTCGAGTAGATCCTCGATACAGGAAACCGCCCGGCGCACCAGATCCTCGGCTCGTTCCCTGTCTTCGCCCGACAGACGGGCGAGAACGAAATCGGCGGGGTCCACGTGTGGCGGCACCGGTCCGATCCCCATTCTCAAACGTGCAAATTGGCTCGTGCCCAACTCCTCAATGATCGAACGCAGGCCGTTGTGTCCGCCGTGCGAACCCTGCCGTCTTAGTCTCAGCCGACCAAACGGCAACGCGATATCGTCCGCGATAACGAGCAGCTCCTGGGGCTCTATCCGACAATACGAACTGATGCCTCGCAGGCCCTCTCCAGACAGATTCACGTAGGTGTTTGGCTTGACCAGCAGGAGGTGGGTAGGCTCGACATCGAACTCGGCCCGTTCGTGCGCCGCGCCCTGCTGCCACTGTAAGTCGTTCTTGGCAGCGAGCACGTCTAGCACATGGAAGCCGAGATTGTGCCGGGTCCAGCGGTAGCGACGACCAGGGTTTCCCAGGCCAAGTAACACCATTCGGGGGAACATGCGATCACAGACGGAGGTGGAGGGCATCCCCGGGGACGCTACTTCTCTTCTTCCGGTTGCTCCCCTTCCTCCTTGCCTTTCGCGATCACTTCCGGCTCTTCCTCTGCCACTTCTTCCTCAGCAGCCACCGGCTCGACCTCAACCTTCGGAGGAACGACGATCGCCAGTGTGGATTCCGGATCGTCCAAGAATTCCAGGTCGGGGTAGGAAGCAACGATATCCTTTATGTGCAGCGCGTCGTGTATACCCAGACTCGCCACATCAAGTTCGACCGACTCCGGAATGTGCCGCGGCATGCAGCGGATGGCCGCCTCTCGCAAACCGTGCTCGAGAATACCACCCATTTCCTTGACACCCTTGGGGTCGCCCGTCAGGGTAACGGGCACGTCGAGTCTGATCTTCTCGCCCCGTCGTACGGACTGAAAATCTACGTGCAGAATTCGCCCGCTGGCCGGGTGCTGCTGCACATCTTTTATTATGGCATTGCACTCTTTCTTCACCCGACCGCTGATCGATAAATCCACGATCGTTGTCTCCCATTTTGACGCAAGCAACTTGCGCAGATCCTGCTCCTTGACCGTAATCGACAGCGACTCCTCGCCGTGGCCATAGAGAACCGCAGGGATTTTACCTTCTGCCCTCAACTTGCGGGCAACTCCCTTGCCGATCGATTCACGAGTTTGCGTTCCCAGTTTACGAGTTTCCATTTTGCATTTCCCTCTTTAGCATAAAACGATGCATTACAAGAACAGTGTGCTTACCGATTCATTCGAGTGTATTCTCTGAATCGCCTCACCCAAGATTTGCGACACGTCCTGGACTCGCACTTTTGAGCAGCGGTTTGTGTCGAACGGTATAGAGTTCGTCACGACCACCTCGTGCATCGGAGAGTCCATGATTCTCTCGCAGGCGTTACCAGAGAAAATCGCATGGGTGGCACAAGCGATAATCGTCTTGGCACCCCTGCGATGGATTTCGTTCGCCGCCTCGACCAGAGTGCTTCCCGAAGCGATCATATCGTCGAGAATAACGACGTTCCTCCCCTCAACATCGCCGATGAGGTTCATTACTTCGGTCTTGTCTTTGTCCGACCGTCTCTTGTCAACAATCGCAAGATCTGCGTTGAGCCGCTTGGCAAAAGCCCGCCCCATCTTGATGCTACCCACATCCGGGCACACAATGGTAGGCTCTATAATGTTTTTATCTGTTATGCGCTCCAGCAGGACGGGAGCCGCGAATAGATGATCCGCCTGGATATCGAAAAACCCCTGGATCTGCGCGGAGTGCAGATCCAGCGTCAACACGCGATTCGCTCCAGCGGTGTCAATGAGTTTGGCAACCAGCTTCGCTGAGATTGGCACCCTTGGCTGATCCTTGCGATCCTGGCGGGCGTACCCGTAGTACGGAATGACGCACGTAATCCGCTCCGCGGAAGCCCGGAAACACGTATCGATAAGAATCAGAAGCTCGAGCAGGTTTTCCGCCGGTGGATTGGTCGACTGGACCAAAAACACATCGACTCCGCGAATATTCTCGTTTACCTTGGCTCGGATCTCGCCGTCGCCAAAACGCTCTAGCGACACGTCACAGAGTTCGAGCTGCAAGTACTTGGCGATTCTCTCCGCCAACGACGGGTTCGAGGATCCGGTTATTATCTTGAGGTGGTTCATCCTTCACTCCAAAAAAAATGGATAGGCACACGCCCACTGAGTGCCTACCGTCTGTTTCATGACTGGCTGGGGCGGGAGGATTCGAACCTCCGAATGCAGGTACCAAAAACCTGTGACTTGCCACTTGTCGACGCCCCAAGACTTAACTGGGTCTTGATTCTGTTTGTCTATGCAGCTTGAGCACGACTCAACCGTCGTGTACCGCGCTGCCGGCGATTGAGCCCTCTCCCTTAAGCTTCTGCACTTCCTCCCTGTATTTTTGCAGGACAATGTCTTCCATCCATTTGCGGGTACTGTTATTGATCGGGTGGGCGATGTCCTGGTAATCGCCATCCTTACGCTTGCGGCTTGGCATTGCCACGAAGGTACCGCTCTGTCCTTTGATGATCTTGAGACCACGGATCACAAAGCAGTCGTCCAGCGTGATGCTCGCAAATGCCTTGAGTTTTGCGTCATCCCGTAAGGAAATTCTCACCTCGGTGATGTGCATAGAGCTCCCCCTCATTGAAAACCTAACTCATCCACATCCGTAGCGGTAATCTCCACGGCACGCAAGCTAGGTTCCACAACGGCGGTGAAGAATCCCCGCACCGAAAACCGTTCGGCTAATTCCGACGCTCTTGTTTCGCTGCCGTAGATGGCAAAGAGCGCCGAACCGCTGCCACTCATCGATGCATACCGAGGCGTTGAAGCCAGCAACTCTCCCAGCACTTCAGAAACCAATGGATAGGAGGGACAAACCACATCCTCCAACGCATTCCTGAAGTTCAGCGAAACCTTTGGAAAGCGGGCTAAAAGCGTGTTAACCTGCTTCAGGTTAATCCGATAACGATGCTTTGTCAATGTTAAATTAACATTTTGGTACACGTCCGCCGTGGAGATATCCACCGGGGGCTTCACTATCAGGAAAAACCCGCCAGCCAGC
>JAOTUR010000227.1 GCA_029863805.1 Candidatus Krumholzibacteriia bacterium
TCGTTTACGACATTGGCGGGGGCCCTTCGGGGCGGGCGAAAATCAAAGCCGTGCAGACAGGTGGGCCTTCAGGAGGATGCATACCCGCGCGCAAGTTTGACCTGCCCATCGACTATGACAGCCTGGTAAAGGCGGGTTCCATCATGGGGTCGGGCGGAATGATCGTCATGGACGAGGATACCTGCATGGTGGACGTTGCCAAATACTTCATGCGTTTTCTCAAGGACGAGTCCTGTGGGAAGTGCTTCACCTGCCGCAAAGGCACGCAACGCATGTACGAGATCCTCGACGACATCTCCAAGGGCGAGGCGACCATGGAGGACCTGGACCTCCTCGAGGAGTTGGCCCACGCGGTCATGGACACGACGATGTGCGGCCTGGGACAGTCAGCGCCCAATCCTGTGCTCAGCACGCTGCGCTATTTTCGCGAGGAGTACGAACGGCACATCAGGGATAAGCTGTGCGATGCGTTCGTCTGCAAGGAATTGGTAGGCGCGCCCTGCCAGTCCGCGTGCCCGTTGGGAACCGAGGCATGGCGATACGTAGCCCTCATCGGACGTGGGGAGTACGAAGAGGCCTACCGCGTCATCCGGGAGCCCAATCCTTTTCCGTCCATCTGTGCCCGAGTCTGCCATCATCCGTGCGAGTTGAAATGCCGGGCCGGGGCGACGGGGGGCGACCCCGTCGCAATAAGAGCTTTGAAACGATTTGTCACCGACCGGATCGATCCCTCCGCCTACCAGCCAGTCAAACAGGAGTGGAACGACGGCGCCCCGCCCGAGGTAGCGATCATCGGCGCGGGACCCGCCGGGCTGACGGCAGCCCATTACCTGTCTCTCAAGGGCTGCAAGGTGACGATCTTCGAGGCGGAGAAGGAACCCGGCGGCATGCTGACGTGCGCCATTCCCTCTTATCGTCTGCCTCGTGAGGTGATCGAGAAAGAAATCGACGCACTGCTCAATGAAAACATCACGCTGAATTGCGGGGTTGCACTTGGCAGAGATATTGATATCGACGGGCTTCTTGAATCAGGATATAGGGTTGTTCTCCTCTCAATCGGCGCACACAAGAGCAAACCACTGCGTTTGGAAAACGAGGACGTGGAGGGAGTCTATCCCTCCATAGAATTCCTCAAGGCTTTCAACCTGCAAGAGCAGCAGCTCGCGAAGGGGAAGGTGGGTGTCATCGGCGGCGGCAACTCGGCGATCGATGCGGCCCGCATGGCCCTTCGCCTCAAGAATGTGGACAACGTCACCATCCTCTACCGGCGCACCCGGGACGAGATGCCCGCTTTCGCCGAGGAGATTGAGGCTGCGGACCAGGAGGGAATCCGCATCGAGACCCTTGTTACGCCCGTTAGAATAGTCAGCGACAACGGCCACTTGGCCGGGCTCGAGTGCATCCGGAACGAGCTGGGCGAAGCCGATGAAAGCGGTCGACGGAGACCGGTGCCGATCGAGGGCACGGAGCACGTCATCGACCTCGACACGCTGATCGTCGCGATTGGCGAGGATTCGGGTATCGATGCGATTACACCCGCAAAGGCAAGCCGTCTCGATATAACGCCTTGGAACACGGTGCGGACAGACCCCACGACCATGCGGACCAACCGGCCGGGGGTTTTTGCCGCCGGGGATGTGGTCCGCGGCCCGAACACAGTAGTCGAGGCCATTGCCGACGGCAAAAAAGCCGCTGCTGTTATCGAGCGATTCATCAGGAACGAACCGTTGCTCCAGCCTATGTCCGCCAGACTTCCCCAGGTGTATGTAGAACCCATTGTGGACGAAGCCGCCTTGGATGGTGACCGGGCCGAGACTCCCCGCGCCCCGGCGGAGTGGCGTAGACGCAACTTCGCCGAGGTGGAGGTAACCTTATCTCAAGCAGAAGCTAAACGGGAGTCCCTGAGGTGTTTGCGGTGCGATCTGGAGTTTACCCGTCGCGAGAAGGAAGAACAAGCGGCAATCGATTCTGGGAGGCAGAGCGCGTGATTACGCTGAGGATCAACGGTGTGGATGTGAGCGTAGAGAGGGGGACAACCCTCCTGGAGGCCGCCCAGTTCTTGGGCTTTTCCGTCCCCACTCTTTGTCATATGGAAGGACTCTCACCCTACGGCGCCTGTCGGCTGTGCGTGGTGGAGATCGGGGATGGCGAAAAGGCGAAACTGGTTACCTCCTGCACTCACCCGGCTCAAGAAGGCCTGATCGTCAGGACCGGATCCTCTCGAGTGGTGAAGGCGCGGAGAATGATCCTCGAACTGATGCTGGCATCGTGCCCGCAATCAAAAGTGATTCAGGATCTGGCGGCGAAGCACGATGTCCGCACGCAGAGGTTCAAGCAGGAATACGAAGACTGCATTCTGTGCGGTCGTTGCGTGCGCATGTGCGAAGAGCAAATGGCCGCCAAGGCAATCGGTTTCCGCGGCCGTGGAGAAAAGCGTAGTATTGGTACCCCCTTCGACATTAAGTCGGAGGAGTGCCGCTTGTGCGGCGGTTGCATGTACGTCTGTCCGGTTTGCACTCTCCGGTGCACATACACACAACCGGAAGCACCGATCTGCGGAGGCTGTGCCAATCTGGCCCCCCCGTGCCTCGAAAAGGATGGCTTCGACGACATGATGTGCTACATGGATCCCTGTGTGGCTTGCGAGATTGTGAAGGACAAACAACCAGCGCCCGGACAATAGGAACATCCGCGCAAAGGAGCGGAACGCCATGTATCGGACATTGTCAAGAGTTAACTCTTCTGCGGCGACTCTGACCAAGAACAGAACCGAGGGATCGGTAACCCCCGGTTCCGGTATGTGCGTCACCTGCGTGGACGGTTGCGTCGGGATGTGCGAGATTGGGAAATCCGCATATCGGGGCCATGAAGTGATTTACCCGCAGCCGTTCGGAGTCATCACCGCTGCATCTGAAAAGGTGTATCCCGTCGACTATTCGCACTTCAATATCATGGGCACTGCGGTGGGCGCCCATGGCATCGAGGCTGACTCGGACAAAGCGATTTTCCCGAACGTGAACCTCGAGGTGCGCTTCGGTCAGGACGGGGGTATCAAGTTCCGATATCCGTGGATCATCCCGGGTATCGGCTCCACCAACATTGCCAAGAATAACTGGGAGGGCTTGGCGATCGGGTCGGCACTGGCCGGTACGGGTCTCACCATTGGCGAGAACGTGGTCGGCATGGACCCCGAAGCGCAATTCAAGAACGGCGAAATAGTAGACACGGTAGATCTCAAAAGAAGAGTAGAACTCTACCAGGACCACCAGCGCGACGGATACGGCGCCATCATCGTCCAGGCGAACGTGGAGGACACCAGACTCGGTGTACAGGAATACGCCATTCGAGAGCTCGGTGTGGAAATCGTAGAGCTGAAGTGGGGCCAGGGGGCGAAGAACATTGGAGGCGAGGTCAAGATCAAGGATCTCAAGAAAGCCCACCTGTTATACGAACGGGGGTATGTTGTGTTACCCAACCCCACGGACCCCCACGTCATCGAAGCGTTCGAGCGCGGATCGTTCAAGGAGTTCGAGCGGCACTCCCGGGTTGGCATGGTGAGTGAGGAGTCTTTTGCCCAACGCGTACAAGAATTGCGCAAAGCGGGCGCCAAATACGTGTTCTTGAAAACTGGGGCCTACCGGCCCGCTGACCTGGCGCGGGCTGTGAAGTTCTCGTCCAAGTACGGAATCGATCTGCTCACTGTGGACGGCGCCGGAGGCGGCACGGGCATGAGCCCGTGGCGGATGATGAACGAATGGGGCATGCCGCCGGTGGAACTTCATTCTTTACTCTACGAGTACACGGCAAGGCTGGCCGACAAGGGCGAATACGTACCGGCATTGGCGTTGGCCGGCGGCTTCGCCTTTGAAGACCAGATTTTTAAAGGACTGGCTCTTGGTGCGCCTTTCGTAAAACTCGTGGGGATGGCCCGCTCCCCCATTGCCGCTGCCATGGTGGGCAAGACCATAGGAAGAACGATTGATGAGCAGGAGCTCCCCGTATACGTGGAGCGCTTCGGCAAAACCAAGGACGAGATATTCGTCACGGCGCCCGAGCTGCGCAAAGAGCTGGGTGACGAGGCGTTCGACAGACTGCCCACGGGAGCCATCGGGCTATATACCTATTACGAGAGGCTTGCACAGGGATTGCGCCAGTTGATGTGCGGCGCGCGCAAGTTTGATCTAAGCTTCATTAGCCGGGACGACATCGCGGCACTGACGCGAGATGCGGCGGAGATCAGCGGGATCAAATACATCATGGATGTTGACGAGACGGAAGTGCAGGAGATCTTGGGCGCCTAGCTGCCACGGACGTTTCGGATTCTGGTAACGCAAGAAAGTCGCTGGGATCACTCGCCATGCGGGGACAGGTGAAAGGCTATGGTGAACAGAGAGAGTAGCTCATATCCACACGGTGATGTCGGCTCCGACGGGAGTATTGCTCACTCCACGAGATCCTTCACCCAGGTTGGAAAGGGGGAGATCGGGGGAAAAGCACAGGGATTGGCGCGGCTCGAAGACATCCTCACAAGTCGGTTTGACAAGGACGCGTTTCCGGCCGTCAAAGTGGACATCCCGTGGTTTTGGGTGATTGCGACCGATTGGTTTGATCTATTCATGGCGAAGAATTGTCTTTACGACGTTGCCCTGTCAGATACGAGGGATCGACACATGGCAAACGCCTTTCAAAGGGCGGAGCTACCTGCGGAGCTGGTTAATGAATTGAAGAAACTGATATCCGAGGTGCACGTTCCCCTGGCGGTCAGGTCTTCGAGCCTTCTGGAAGATGCCCTTCATGAACCGTTCGCTGGTGTTTACGCCACGAAAATGGTTCCCAACAATCAGTTCAGCGCGGAGGCACGGCTTCGCGCCCTGGTGGAGGCGATCAAGTTTGTCTACGCATCGACCTTTACTCGAGACGCCAAGAGCTACCGTCAGGCTATGGGGCGCTCACACAAGGAAGAGAAGATGGCCGTCATAATCCAGGAATTGGTGGGTCTCCGCCGTGGCGACCGGTTTTATCCAAATGTTTCCGGCGTGGCCCGCTCGTTCAATTTCTATTCGGTGGGGTACGCCCGGCCGGAAGACGGAGTGGTGAGCCTGGCGCTGGGATTAGGAAAGACCATCGTGGACGGAGGTCGGACGTGGACCTACTGCCCGGCTTATCCCAAAGTGAAACCCCCTTTCGGTTCCATGAAGGAGCTTCTCACGCAAACTCAGACTCAGTACTGGTCCGTGAACATGGGCAAGCCCCCTACCTACGACCCGATCCAGGAGAGAGAATACCTCTTCGAGGGGGATCTTGGACACGCGGAGAAAGATGGCGCACTTAAGGAGGTGGCTTCGACCTATGATCCCCAAACCGAGCGGCTGACACTGGGTACGGGTAGGCCGGGAGCGCGAGTCCTGGATTTTGCTCCCTTATTGGAGCTCAACGAGATCCCCTTGAATGACCTGGTGCGAAGTCTTCTGACTGTTTGCGAGGACGAGCTGGGAAATCCTGTGGAGATCGAGTTCGCCGTAGATTTCGGGCAAGGTGCGGGCAGCAGCGCGCGGTTCGGTTTCCTCCAGGTTCGGCCGATGTTCATCTCCGATGACCGAGTGGAGGTCAAAGAACAAGAGCTCCGTGGAGACCACGTCTTCGTAGCATCCGAACAGGTTTTGGGTAATGGACAGCTGGACTGTATCAAGGACATTGTTTACGTAAAACCCGACGCATTCTCCGCCAAAGACTCGTGGCTGATCGTGGCGGAACTGGACGAGATGAACCAGCAGCTTCTAAAAGCAGGCCGCCCTTACCTCCTGGTGGTCCTTGGGCGCCTCGGTACCTCCGATCCATGGCTGGGCATTCCCGTTAAGTGGGGGCAGGTGTCCGGCGCCAAGGTCGTGGTCGAAGCCTCCTCGTCCGATATGAGCGTGGACATGAGCCAGGGATCGCACTTCTTCCACAACGTCACCTGCCTGCGGATTCTGTATTTTTCAACGGACAAAACCGGGCAGTATCCCGTCAATTGGGATTGGCTGGAACGCCAGAGAAAGATCCGGGAAGCACAATATGTACGTCACGTCGCGCTGGATGAACCGCTTCATGTCAAAGTGGACGGGAAAAGCGGCCGGGGGGTGATCTGCTGTGAAAGAGCAGACCCAGTCAGCGATTAAACTGCTGGAAGCCCTTGCGGAACGGGCCAAGGAACT
>JAOTUR010000228.1 GCA_029863805.1 Candidatus Krumholzibacteriia bacterium
AAAACTCCTGAAGGGGATGCTGCTTACCGTATCAAGTCGTTTAAGACAGTCCTTTGATCGCCTCGCAGTATTCTTCTGATTGCTATATTTGAACCCCTCTCCGATTTAAATCAATAAAGTATGATAGAATCTGGATTATATAGAAAATTATATGGCTACTTGTCAGGTGGAGCTGATAGACAAAGGAGAAATCGATCGGAACAAAGGTGGGTTTGTGGATGGACCACAGGAAGGCAGTGATCGTGGTTGTTTCGGACAAAGGGGAGGAAACAAAACTGATAATATCGAAGGTTGAAAAACAGCCGCGCCGTTCCGGTGATTCACCTCTTAAGGCTCCCTATGAATCATTACAAGTACCAACAAGTGACAGGAGCCAGAGAGCGTTTACAAGTCATCTCAACATTTACTACGACGCGGTAATTGCGTGTATTCGTGGCGCAGAGTCTATTCTGATATTTGGCCCCGGGGAGGCTAAGGGCGAACTGAAAAAGCGTCTTAAAAAGAGCAATCTGGGGGGGACGCATCGCAGGTATGGAAACAGTTGACAAGATGACGGATCGTCAGATTACGGCGAAAGTTCGCCAGTACTTTGCGAAGTAGTACCCTACTAGAAAATCGATCTCCTTCATTAATAGGTGCAAATCAGCGCGGATCCTGCGGATCAAGCTTTGGACCTCAGCCGAGACCGCCGGTCGGCCGCGACCCGGAGTATTCCACCGCCAGTAGAGTCGCGACAGATATTCGTTGAGAGGGAATCTTGTTTTGCGCTATGGCTGCGGCGGGTTGACGAGGAAGGTGAGGGCGCTCTGGTTCAGATCTCCGAAAACGGCGTCCGGGCGGGCGTGTGCAGGCGCGGCCGCATTCATGCGGATCGTCCTTGAGCGCCGCTTCGCTTCCCGGCGCAAAGAACCGGTCGACGGCACTATTACGGTTTCAAACAAGGGGTAGTGCAGGATTTCCCAGGTATTCCAAACAGTTCAGAGTTTGAAACTTACGCGTATTTTACTATCGCTGTGGTAGCACATTCGGGAAGTTTCAGGTCGTGACGTTCATTTCTGCCATTGTGTCGGCGGGCGTGCTCGGTTGGGGAACGGGGTCTGATAATCACGATCTGGTCTATATCGGTCTGAAAGGACTCGTCGTCAGCCTTGTCTTCGATCAGATCGGGTATTCTCATCTCAAGAAAGGCGTCGAGATATACAACGAAGGTTTCGAATGAGAGCTCAGCCGAGACGCACGACCACTGGCCAGCGCGAAGTCGAGGTCATCGGGGATCTCCTCGTTACAGGCTGCCCCCGGAGCGGCACGAAGTACACGGCTCGGTTGCTGACGGAACTCGGTCGCCGTATCGGGCACGAGCAACTGGAGCGAGATGGAATCGCGTCTTGGTGCATGGCCGTCGCCGCCGACAAGGCGCCCTGGGGTCCTGCGCGGCAGGAGCACCAGACGTTCGAAGTCATCTTCCATCAGGTGCGAAACCCCAGGTTCGTCATACCATCGATGTCGACGATGGAGGAAGTGTCGTGGGAGTTCATCTGCGCGCACACGCCGTGTGATCCGGCGGAGCCCCGGCTGTTGAGGGAGGCGAAACTCTGGTATCACTGGAATCTCCTGGCCGATGAGATTGCCCACTGGCGATACCGGATCGAGGACTTGGACAGCGTATTCCCCGAGTTCTGCACACGCGCGCGGGTTCCGTGCGACAGTGCCGTGCTGGAGCGCGTCGGCGTTAACATCAACAGCCGGGCGTATCGTGGCCTCCCGGCGTTGGTGAGACGGGCGTCCGAACGAATCGGTCGTGATCCCCCCGCGTTCATCCGGAAGCGGTTCGTGGATCGACGCGTGTACGAGGCGGCCCAGCCGTTCGACTGGTCGGTCGTGCGCGCGTTGGATCGCAACGTGTTCGATCAGGTGATCTCGCTCGCGACATTCTACGGCTACACGCCCGCGGAGGTGGGCTGTCCGTGAATAAGCCCGGCCGCAGGCCGACTCACGCCATCGTCTTCGGCATCTCCGGCGCGACGTGGGACGTGGCGGCTCCGCTGCTGGCGGCCGGTCGCCTCCCCCATCTCCAGCGTCTCGTCGCAGATGGATGCTCGGCGACGATGCTGTCGGTGCGCGTGGCTGGCGACCGGCACTATCGGCCACAGGTCGGGTGGGTCACGGCCGCCACGGGATGTCTCCCCGAGCACCACGGTGTCACCACTTTCTACCAGACGGCCGACGACTGCCGCCGCGTTACGGTGTGGGACGCGTTTCAGGCGCATGGCCGCCGCGTGGGACTTTTCGCGTGGCCGCTCACCTGGCCACCGAAGCCGCTGGACGGCTTTGTCATCCCCTGCTACCACGCTCGAAACGATACCACGTGGCCGCCCGAACTGGCTTCCGTCAAGCGCATTGAACGCCAGCAGCACGAAGCTCGACAGGGACGGGAAGCGAGCGGATCCCTTGGGCGGCGCGAGTGGGTTGACCTATCCCTGCACCTATGGAGGAATGGCATCCGCCCTTCGGCGATTCCGGCGTTGGGCGCCTGCGCTGGGCGTCTCCTCTTGGCTCGCGACCCCGCCAGCCGCGCGCTCGCCCTGCGACACGGCAAGTTGGAGGTCTCCGCCGCGATGTTCCTGCATCTGTACAAGCGCTGGCGGCCCCATCTCGGCACGTTCCACAGCTTCCTGGTTGACAACGTATCGCACCGGTATTGGCGCTACCGGGATCCGGCTCGATTCGGCGAAAGGGTGTCGCCTATGCAGGGAAGACTTGCCTCTGCCGTCGACGACGCATATGTCCGGACGGATCGCGTGCTCGGTCGGCTTCTCCGGGTAGCGCCTCGGGATGCCATGATTGCCGTCGTATCGGAACACGGGATGGCACCCGAGCCTTCGAGTAATGAAGTCGGCGAGTGGCAGTATATGATTCGGGGCCCACGCCTATCAGCCCTCATCGGCCTCGCGACGGAACTTGTGGACACTCCGATCGCGCGTTGGATCTCCTATCGTTCACCGCCAGGCAAGTCGCTTCCGTCCGACGCGGTGAGCCGGTTCCGGCAGGTTCGGGTCGTGGAAACCGGTTTGCCGCTATTCAACGTTTACGAGCATGGGAGCGACGAGATCATCGTCAAATTCTCGATCAGCAAGCAGGTCCCGCGGTACCTCGCTGGAGACCTCGACGCGCTCCACGTCGAGTACAATGGTCGGCGTCTCCCCTTCTGCGAGATCGCCCGGCGGGCCGGCCGGCAGCGTTCGGCGATGCACGACCAGCGCGGGATTCTGGTGCTCAGTGGTCCGGACATTCGGCCGGGAGTGAAGCTTCCCGACTGTTCCCTCACCGACTTCGCGCCGACGCTGCTTGCGGCCGTCGGGCTGCCGGCGCCGGGGCCGTTCGACGGGCGTATTCTCGATGTGTTTGGTTGACCCGAGACTACCGACAGCGGGGGACCCTGGGCATGGCATGCTGGTGGTCCTCGCCGGCAGACGCCAGGTCAGGCCGTGAGCGCTTCGAGCGGACACACCCGACGGTCCGAGGCTTGCCATCTGCCACTTCTTCTGCCACTACAGATCGGGTCTGTTGGGTTCTACTAAGACAGGAGGGGACTGAGTAGACGGTACAAGACCGAGACAACTGACGGCTGTTTCTGCAACTACGGTCATATCAATCACTTGCCTCTTCATCCTCGTTTGCCTTCGTAATGCGCAGGTCAGCGGTTCGAATCCGCTCATCGGCTCCATATTAATCAACGACTTACGCCGCCCCACGGGGCGGCGTTTTTCGTCGTGTGCTAGTTATGTGCACCTTTGGGCCTGGGTAACAGCACCCAACTGGCGCGTGGCGGCGAGCGTGCTACTGGGGCAGGACGCTCCAATCCTCCTTCACGAACCGGCACCCCGGTATCACACGCGTCCATCCAGCGTCGTCTTATCCGATTATGCAGCGAGGTCCTGCAGGTATAATCCGTCGTATAGCACGACCGGTGCAGGCAACCCGCCTGCGGAAGGTAAGGGGCCGCAACGCGGTAGCCGATCCGGGCCTCGCCGGGTGATCCAGTTATGCAGCGGGCACGGCGTGGGAGATTACAGTATGAGTAAGTGCTAGGCATACCACAGGGTGAAGCGGTTCATAGCAAACTGGTTCAGTGAGGGAGAGGAGGTGGAATGTGAACTCTCTATAGATTTGATGTGGGGAGGCGACAGGTTGGGAGGGGGCAGATTTGTTGGATGGGCTGTGATAGAAAGCCAATCGTTCGACGCAGGAGCTTCGACGATTGACGACATGTACTTGAAGGTGATTGTTGCGAGCATCGCTGAGTGCATGGGTGGTTACTCAACGCGAGGATAAATGGCAACACGATAGCGGACTGTACGTAATCCTCGTAAACGGAGAATGCCTTGGATGCCTAACAGGCGGCTGGAGGCAGGCGAGCTAGCCCGGCGCTTGTTGCCGGAAATACCACTGGAGGAATAGTCAGATGGGCAAGAGGAAGTTCAGCAACGAAGAAGCCAAAGAAATCGGTGACGGCATTGGGGTCCACTGGAGCAGGATCCCGATCGATGAGTTTCGCATGGGTTTGAGCGTGGAGCTCGAGCACGGTGCGCATGACCCCGAGACGGACGTTACCGAAGATGACTTGGCGGTGACTGGTAAGATTGCGTTAGCTCACCTCAAGGAGTTCCCTGATTACTATACGCGCCTGGCAAAGATGGAAGCGGAGGCGGAAGACTATTGGTCCAACCGCAAGTAAAACCAGCCGCCTGACACGTATGAGACCCCCGGTCTTAAATGTCCCTTGAAAGAGACATCGCGCATTGTATTTCTGTTGGTGCTCGGCTTGTCAGCGATGTGGCGAGCGGCCGGGTGAACGTGGTAGCGGGGCAGTTCAGGCTTTGACCAGGGGAATCACTTTCAGAGTCAGGCCCTCCACACTCTGAACCACCGCCTTGTCACCGACAGAAAGAGGATCATTACTGACGGCTTTCCACAGTTCACCCCTGACGAATACGTATCCCTCAGTTTCCTTCCAGCGCTTGACTTCGACGACTTCCCCCAGCAATCCCGTCGCGCCGGAGACAGATCGCCTTTTTCGAGTGACGATAAGCCATATCAGCGGTACGACAACGTGCTCAATGACCTCGAAGACAACTATTGCAGTGATTATGGCAACTAGGATTTTCATGGCCATTGATACAGGCCGGTATATTGGTCCACCGATTTCATAATACCATTTCCGAGTTTGAACAACTCGCCATGGACTCTCGGTGCGCCCCAGAGTGGGTTCTCCCGCGAGATCCTGCGGATCAGGTGCCGGACCTCCGCTCGCACCGCCGGTCGGCCGCGCCCCCGACTCCTTTACCGCCAGTAGAGTCGCCACCCCTGTCGATGCCAAATGACGACGGTTTTGGGCTGGACAATTACCAGCCAAGTCTGCCAATTCGGCCAGAAAAGGGAGAGAACGATCCAGAGCGCCCGGTCTCGGTTCTTCAGGCGCAGGGTTTTCGCATTTCGTTTAAGCACGTCGAGTTGGTGGCGAAGTGCAAGGTTCTCCAGGCCCAGCGAGCGGTGAGACTTCATGCTGGAGAAAACCGTGCGCAGGATGAGTAATAGCATCGGACCATGCTATACTCTAGCCAGCGCAAGAGCAAACCGGGCAACGGCGACGGAGTTGTTGGTAGCGACAGGTCGCCGCCTGTCGGTCATTGAGACCGCCGCGACCGGCGCTGGACGCGGCGGTGAGAGAGAGTTAGAATTGGCTCGATAACCGATTGGGGCTCACATATCGCGGTCCGGATCGAGTCTTCTGCAAGTTATGCCGACTGACGAAACTAACGCCAAGTACACCAAGCATTCAGCAACCCCGGATTCCTCGTCCCGCGAGGATGTCGAACGATTCCGCCAGCTATCCCATGAGCTGCTAACATACTCGACTCGGGGGCTTCTGAGGAGAGACTTCCTCCCTATGGTGTCCGAAAGGATCAAGGAACACTCGGGATGCGACGCGATCGAATTGTGGGTCAAGGAAGATCCGTACAAACACTTTCGATGTTCGATCACGGGCGCAAAGAAGATGCCTTTTGGCTTCATTCTGGTGCCCTGCCCTTTGGGGGAAGAGACATCCGTGTCGGAGCGGGATGGAGAAGAGCTGAGCATTGAAAGGCTGTGCTGCAACGTAATCAAGGGGGTGATTGACGAGTTGCGCCCC
>JAOTUR010000230.1 GCA_029863805.1 Candidatus Krumholzibacteriia bacterium
TTTTTTGGCGTGGAAACCTGCCGTTGAGTATGCTTATTTTCGCCCTTTGGGCGATTGTGGTCCGATATGCGGTCACATCCGTGTGGCGACGTTTCGTTCGGGAGCCGCGATGGTTGGTAATCGGCAGCGGCCCACGCGCTGAGCTTCTGCGAAAAGAACAAGCCGCTACATCTTTGTCTGAATCGCTCGATTTTCTCTCGGTAAAAAGTGAAGATTTGGCAAGTCTGCGCCTGGAGTATGATCGTGACGACATCCGGGTTTCCAATCCGCCCAGGGATATTTATTCAGGAAGGATCAGCGGCGTGGTGCTGGCGGATGATCAGGTACTACCTGAAACGTTCGTCACACAATTGATGGGGATACGGCTCAAAGGCGTTCCCATACTCGATTTGCCTGATTACTACGAGCAAAAGCTGCTGCGCGTTCCCGTTCTCCAATTACAGGATGGATGGTTTGCCTTGACGCAAGGGTTCAGTCTCATTCATCACGATATCGAAATGAAAATAAAACGAATCATCGATGTCGTGCTGGCTGTGATCAGTCTGTGCCTATTGTCGCCATTGCTAGTCGCGATCGCAATTAGTGTTATGTTAAGCAGCCACGGGCCCATCTTTTACAGCCAAACACGGTGCGGACATAGGGGCCGCGACTTCAGACTTCATAAGTTCAGAACAATGGTCAAGGACGCCGAGGAACAAGGTGTTCCTCGGTGGGCGGAGCCGGACGATCCCCGGATCACGCGGGTCGGGAAGATTCTCCGTGCCCTGCGTGCCGATGAACTACCTCAGCTCTGGAATGTTCTGATCGGAGACATGAGCTTTATTGGCCCGCGCCCGGAACGGCCAGATTTCGTACAGCAGTTAGAAAACGAAATTCCATATTACGATCTACGACATCTGGTAAAGCCCGGAATTACAGGCTGGGCCCAGGTTATGTATCCATATGGTGCGTCCATTGGAGATGCTCGGCGAAAGTTGGAATACGATCTTTACTACATTAAGAATTACTCTCTGGCGCTGGATCTGTATATCTTCATAAGAACGGTTCGAGTTGTCTGTTCCGCAATGGGAAGATGAACCTCGCTGTGTGCGGTGCATTGAGCAGCGCGCGTTTCCACCGACCAACAGTCCTACATTTTGCGTTCAATCGTTGAATTTTGGCGTCTAGCTAGACGCTTCCCAAGGCTATTGGCCATTGCCACAGCGCTTTTGATAGTCGACGCTCTATTGTCGGCACTAAGCGTCATAACGATCGCGCCACTGGCCGATCTGCTACTGGACAAGCCGCAAGAGCAATGGTTCGGCATAACGGAACGTCTTAACGCCTTATACCAGAGCGGCGGTCTGCCATTTTCCGCAGTATCGGTAGCCTTGTTGGTCTGGCTCTCTATGCTTGGCATGAGCATCGTGAGTGTGCTTACAAGATGGAGCACGCTGCGCATCAGATTCGAGGTCGTGAGGACTTTGCTCAATGACTCTTTTGAGCGCATTTATCAAACCAGATGGCCATTCTTTTCAGGTTCCAACAAAGGGGCCTTGATAAATATATTTATAAACGAAATAAACAAGGTGGGCGGAGCGTTCCTTGCGATGTCTTCGTCTTTTGCAAACGTGGTGCGTATCGCCGCATTTCTGTCAGTTCCATTTATTATGGAACCCACGTTAGTTCTAGTTTGCATCGTCGGTACCGGGATAGTACTCGTACCCTTTCTTTTGATGGGCAGATGGACGTATCGCTATGGAAAGAAACAGGTAAAGGCATCCAATCGAATCTCTTCGTTGATCAAGGAGAGCCTGGAGGGGGCGCGGGAGGTAATTGGTTTTGGGCGACGAGCGAAGACCATTAAACAGATAAACGACATCTACGAAGATTATGCGGATAGTACGGTAAAAGCACAGACAACGGCGTTCTTCTCTTCTCAGATTTACGAGCCGGCCGGTTTTCTCGTGTTGCTCATAGTGCTGTTTTATGCGAGAGAAAGTGGTTTGCCACTATCTGCGATTACCGTCGTATTGTGGGGGATCATCAGAACAATACCATTGTTGAAGCAGGTCATTCACTTGAAGCACCAGCTGGACAACTTTCTACCGAGTTTGGAACAGGTACGCAAACAGCACGCCCTGGCGGAATCATTCAAGCATGATAGCGGACGTATACTATTCCACGGTCTGGTGAGCGGGGTTCGGGTCGAACGGGTATCTTATACCTACAATAACGGTCACGTGGCGTTAACCGATGTTTCCATGGATCTCCCGAAAGGACGAGTGACGGCGCTGGTTGGCGAGTCCGGATCCGGCAAGTCGACTCTCGTGGATCTTCTTCTGGGTCTTCAAGAACCCGATCGCGGGAAGATACTGATTGATGGGATCCCTTTGTCTTCTCTCGACATACAAACTTGGCGACAACGGATCGGGTTTGTGCCGCAAAAACCGGTACTCTTTGATCTCACGATTCGGGAAAACCTGCTTTGGGCGGAACCTGAAGCTACAATCGAAGACCTATGGACGGCTTGCCGGGTGGCCGGAGCGGCCGGTTTTATCGAAAAACTTCCGAGAAAACTCGAAACGGAGATCGGTGAGTCGGGCATACGTTTGTCGGGAGGGCAGGTTCAGCGGCTAGCGCTGGCGCGGGCAATCATCAGAAAACCTGAGTTATTGATACTGGATGAGGCCACCAGCGCATTGGATAGCCAACACGAGAATAGAATTCATGAAGCTCTTGGCCGGTATCTAACCAGCACGGCGATCCTGATTATTACCCATAGACTGTCTCTAGCAAGGAAGGCTGGCATGATTTATGCCATAAGGGTTGGAAGAATACGAGAAAGCGGTACGTTCTCAGAGCTCGAAAGAAAAGAAGGCTACTTCAGGACTTTGCTGAGTTCTCACAACTAGCCTGGCTCGGGACGATAATGACAAATACCGTAAACACAGCAGACCTAGTTTCGATGAAAGATCTAGGTCTACCCGAAGATCGCTGTTATGTCATAGCGGAAGTCGCCCAAGCTCACGACGGTAGCTTAGGTCAGGCGCATGCATATATCGACGCAATAGGCGACAGCGGCGCCGATGCGGTGAAGTTTCAAACCCATATCGCATCGGCGGAAAGCACACTTCAAGAACCATGGCGCATACCGTTCAGCCCGCAGGATGAGACGCGTTTCGAGTATTGGAGACGTATGGAGTTCACGCCCGACCAGTGGGCGGGACTGGCGCGCCATGCTCGGGAGCGCGATCTTGAATTCCTAAGTTCTCCTTTTTCGACGGATGCAGTGGATCTTCTGAATAAACTCAATGTGCGTGTCTGGAAAATACCCTCGGGAGAAACCAACAACCCGGTCTTGTTGGACGCGGTATGGTCTACCGGCCGTCCCGTGTTGTATTCGTCGGGGATGACCGATCTCAGCGAGATGGCCGAATTGATCGAGCTCACGCGTTTGCGAGGCATCCCCTACGGTGTGTTTCAGTGCTCCTCCTCTTACCCCTGTCCTCCAGAACTGTGGGGATTGCAAACCGTTGAGGTGCTTCGCCAAACGTTTGGATGCCCCGCCGGATTTTCGGATCATTCCGGCGGGATTTATGCGGGGTTGGCCGCAGCCGCTTTAGGAGCAAACTTTATCGAAGTGCACGTCACCTTTAGCCGGCAAATGTTCGGCCCTGATGTCAGCTCTTCAATAACGATCGCCGAGTTAAGGCAACTCGTCGAAGGTGTCCGTCTTGTGCACACGGCATTACGCGCAAATCCAGATAAAACGACGCTGCCGCCTCAAATTGAACCGCTAAAGAACATATTCGGGCACAGTTTGGCGTTAACGCACGATATGGCCGCCGGGTCAGTCATCAACCAAAACCACCTGACCCTGAAAAAACCGGCTGGCGGTATTGCTTTCGCGGAAAGAAATGCTGTTGTCGGCCGGCGTTTGCGTGTAGACAAATCAGCGACGCAATTACTAAGCTTTGACGATTTCGAATGACAGCGAAAGTCGTGGTATTTATCGGGCCGACACACTGCACCGAAATCGTCCAGCGTGTTTTAGGAGCAATGTTCGAGGTACGCTGCGTCGAGGCAACCCCCGACAGCTTGTATCCCGCGCTTCAAGGATGCACGGCATTATTAGACGCCTCGATGAAGGTTCCAATTACGCGAGAACAGATTGAACGAGCAAAGCATCTAAAGCTCATTGCGACGGCGACCACTGGATGCACCCACATCGACGAGAAAGCGCTATCGCGGCAGGGGGTGACGTTATTCACGTTAAAGGGCCAATACGAGCTTTTGCAGGAGTTGACGCCTGCGGCAGAGTTGACGTGGGCGCTGGTGCTGGCATGTGCACGCCACTTGAGAACCGCTCTAAAGCACGTCGAAAGAGGAAAGTGGGATCGCGAGCAATTTCCTGGTCTGATGCTCAATGGGAAGACCATCGGAATAGTTGGTATGGGCAGAATAGGCGGATGGGTAGCGCGTTACGCAACAGCCTTTGGTATGCAGGTGTTATTTTATGACCCCAATGTTCTTAACGCTGAGATTGGTCAACGAATGGAAAACCTCGAAGGCCTTTTTGCATCTTCGGATGTGATCACCCTTCATGTTCACGTGGACAACACCACTCGTGGAATGGTGGATCGCGCACTGATAAACAAAGCCAAGCACGGCGCCGTGCTTGTAAATACGTCACGAGGTGAGATTCTCGACGAAAATGCCCTGATTGACGCTCTAGCTTCAGAACGATTGAGGGCCGTGGGCCTGGACGTTCTGCAATCCGAGCCCGATATAACACAAAGCGACCTGTGGAGTTATGCAAGGAAGCACGACAATGTTCTTATAACCCCCCACATGGGTGGTTACTCTCCAGATGCGGTTGCGAAGGTCGTCGAGTTTGCTAGTCATAGAATTTACCAATATTTCCAGCAAAGTGGTTAGCGAACATATCCGAAACTTGGCGAAGTGTATTCGCAAACAGGACATCAAGTATGTTTTTGGAGTCACTGGAAGCGGCTCTAGCCTACAACTTATCGAGCGACTGCAAGATCTGGGGACTACGTACTATCCCGTCGGACACGAAGGCGCGGGCGCTTTGATGGCAGGGGCTTGCAACGACGGTCATGTCAGAGGCGTATCGGTTTCCATCAAGGGACCTGGTTACGTCAATCTTGCGCCAGGGATGCTCGCAAATATGTACGAAGGCCGGCCAACCATAAGCGTTAGCGAAGCTTACAATTCGACTTCGCCTTCGTTCCGTACACACAAACGGCTCAATCACACGACAATCGCGTCGGCTTTGACGAAAGCATATGCCAAATGCGATGGTTCGGAGTCGCAAATTGAATCTTTGGCTACTTTGGCACGGCAGGAGTACCCGGGCCCGGTACACATTGATTTGTGTGCCCAGCCGGAGCAAGACCAGCATGTTTATGTGACAGGGCAGATTGACGGAACAACAAGCGATGATGAGGAAAAGCTGACCGAAGCCTTACAGGACATAAACGCGAGTAGAAGGCCAATCGTCGTGTTGGGTTCGCTTGCAGCAAGGCGAGGCCTAGATAGCGTATGGAATGAGCTGCGCGTCCCGTGTTTTACGACCGCGGCAGCGAAAGGTGCCGTTAGCGAAAAAGGCTCGTTCGCCGGCGGTATTATAACTGGAGAGATATCGCAGCTGTCTCCTGAGAATTCGGTCGCGTATCAGTCCGCGGATCTTGTGGTCGGCATCGGTCTGCGCAACACGGAGATGATTAACCCCGAGTTTCCCCAGGTGGCTCTTGTTATGTTCGATGAGTTGACGTCCGCCTGCCACGGCGGATTCGCTCCCTCCAGGGTGATCAGGTGCCGCGACATTCGTAGCACGAGCGGACTAGTCCGGGACGTTCTGCGTGGCAAGGACTGGGGGGAACAGGAAATTGCCGAGTACTGGGGGCGCGTAGACGCCAGCATCATGACGTCGGAGTGGTTACCGGGCCCCATCTATAGGCATGTCCAGCATTTGCTGGGGGACGATACAATCCTAGTGCTTGACACCGGCTTTTTCTGCACGATCGGAGAATCTGTCTGGAAGGCTCAGAGACCTGCTGATTTTCAGGGAAGTTCGATTGGCAGGTTTATGGGCATTGGAATTCCTACTGCTATCGGCAGCGCGATAAGTTCAAAACGAAAAGTTGTTTGCGTTGTCGGGGACGGGG
>JAOTUR010000231.1 GCA_029863805.1 Candidatus Krumholzibacteriia bacterium
AGGGAGCGTATGGCAGTAAGAGCGTGTCTTGACTTGGATGGCGCCATTTGCTAACTTGGTTTGCAAGGGTTAGGAAGGAATTATGATCTACAACATCGTTCTCACACTTCATGTTTTGACCTGCATTGTGCTGATCATAGTGGTCCTCATGCAATCCAGCAAAGGCGGGGGATTGGCGGGCGCCTTCGGCGGTGGCGGCGATCAGACCGTATTCGGCGGTCACGAGACAGCGACCTTCCTGAGCAAAGCGACAACGTACCTCGCAGTGAGCTTTATGCTGCTGTCTCTGGTGCTGGCGCTGCTGGCCTCGAACCGCAGGGCCGCCGGTCCCGATAGCGTCATGCGCGATGCGGCTCAAAGTCAGAGCAACGTGATACCCACCGGCGAGAGTATCGAGGATATCCTCGGAACGGCTTCCTTCGACACGTTACCGGCGGACAGTCAGTAATTGGTGGGCGGCAGGATTTGCCGAGGTGGTGAAACTGGTAGACACGCTGTCTTGAGGGGGCAGTAGACGAAAGTCTGTGCGGGTTCGAGTCCCGCCCTCGGCACCAACCTGGTCCAAAATCACTTCACGGGCTTCTGATGTTTTCTCCGTTTGCACCGATCCTACCTTTTGAGACGATGATTACCGGGAATTCCGGTAGCGACCATCTGTACAAGTTGTTATAGGTATGATTCTTGCCGTTGACACGGCGTTGTCTCTCTGCGAAACACAAGGTGGTGGATGATGTATTACCCCAATCAGTCGCCCATTTGGCATAAACTCGCCCGTTCTTGCAGATTGGGTGCGAAGCGCCCAATTTGCGTTTTTGTCACGGCCGTATTTCTTTTTGCCGCGCTACCGGTCGTTGGCGGGATTTCTCAAACGCAAGCGGCGGGGCGGACTTTCAAGAGCACTCCGGAGGAGCAAACAGATCTTAGCATAACGATTTACAACACCGATCTTGGGCTGGTCAAAGATGTGAGGGGTGTGAGTATCGAGCGTGGCGTGCTCGCGCTCAAGTTTGAGGGCGTGTCGGCTCGGATCGATCCGACCAGCGTACACATCAGGTCGCTCAATCACCCGAACCATCTGGCAGTTCTGGAACAGAATTTTGAATATGACTTGATCAGCCCCGCCAAACTGATGGAGAAGTATCTGGGACACACCGTTGAGTTGGTTACGTTGCGGGAGAAGGACGAGAAGGAAGTCAGGACTTCTGCCACTCTAATTGGCAACCAGGGTGGGTATGTTTATGAGATCGAGGGGAATATTGCGATAAACCCACCGGGTCGCGTGGTGCTGCCGGATTTGCCCGAAGGACTTATATCAAAACCGACACTGGTGTGGATGCTCGAGAACGGTCGCGACAAGCACACGGTGGAAGCGAGCTATCTGACCGGTGGCATAAACTGGAAGTCCAACTACGTGATGGTGCTTTCTCGGGATGACAAGAAGGTAGACCTGTCGGGATGGGTTACGATCGACAACAAGAGTGGTGCCACTTACAAAAATGCTGCGATAAAGCTGGTGGCGGGTGACGTTCATCGTGCGCCTCAGGAGCTAGCTCGCGGCGGATTGCGCAGGCAGGTCACACTCGACATGGTTGAGTCCAAGGCACAGTTTGAGGAGAAGGCATTTTTCGAGTATCATCTCTATGCTCTGCAGCGGCCCAGCACAATCAAGGACAATCAGACCAAACAAATAAAGCTGCTCGACGCCGAAGGCGCCTCGGTCGAAAAGTCTTATGTCTATGCGCCGCACTTCCCCTACTGGTTTAGCGCCATGTCGGGCGCAGACAAGAGTACCAAGGTCGGGGTTTTTCTCTCGCTCGACAATTCGAAAAAAAATAGCATGGGTATGCCGCTTCCCAAAGGCGTTGTGAGGGTCTACAAAAAAGACGACGATGAGGCTCTTCAGTTTGTCGGTGAGGATGCCATCGACCACACGCCCGAAGACGAAATGGTTCGCGTCAAAGTCGGTGAGGCGTTTGATATCGTGGGTGAAAGAGTACAGACACGGTTCAAGGTTCTGCAGAGCGGACACTTATACGAGTCGTCCTACAAGATCGACATCAGGAATCACAAGGACGAGCGGGTGGTCGTGTCTGTCATCGAGGTGATTCCGGGTGATTGGGACATTGTCGAGACATCTCACGATTACGCCAAGGAATCTTCAAGCCGGGTTCGCTTCGATGTTGCAGTAGACAAGAAAGGTTCGGCCGAACTTACCTACTCGGTTCGCATTCGCTATTGACGGGTTTGCCTGGCCCAGCAGACTGGTGTGTGACACCGTGCGGATTAGTTACTAAAGAGGTTTGACAATGAGCCTGTGGCAACAGATATCCGTCCATCTCGCCGAATACGTGTCACAGTATTTGGCCGTAGCACTGGTTTTGAGTATGGTTTGCACGGCTGTCGCGGGTTTCCTCTTGCTGAGAATTCGGGCGATTACACGGCCGTACTCGCGCATCAAGACGCAAAGCGAAGATCCGTCGGAACTTCTTAGCGCCGTTCTCCATACGATCGATAGAACCGAGTCCAATATTACGCTTCTCGAAGATAGACTGAGTTCTCATCTAGATGAAAGCAAGACATTCATCAGGCACGTCGGGCTTGTGAGATACGACGCTTTTGATGATATTCGGGGAATGCAGAGTTTCTCTCTATGTATTCTCGATGCGGAGAAAAACGGCGTGTTACTGACGTATCTCGCCGGTAAGCATTCCACGCGAAGCTATGCGGTAACCATTGACGATGGCGAAGCGTTTCGCAAGCTTAGCGAGGAGGAAAGTCGCGCGATGAGCGAGGCGCTGACACGTGAGGTTGTAACCCAAAGTTGAGTGCTCATGTTGATTCGTCGGCGTTGCGGGATATTAGGTTGGCTCGTTGCCAGCTGCCCTTTTTGAGCCGTATAAACATCGACATGCCCAGCAATACGACGTAGATTGTCGCCCCACCCCATGCTCCGACCACGCCGCGTTCGAGGACCGTCCCAAATAAGACGGCCAGCGGCAAGAAGAAAAACCAGCTGCCACCCAGCACGAGCATCATAGGAACTTTTGTATCCCCGGCACCCCTCAATGCACCACTGGCGACGATTTGGATGCCATCAAAAATTTGAAATGCCGCTGCCAGGAGAATGAGCTGTTCTCCAAGCGATACAACAATGGGATCGTTGTTAAAAATCTTGATCAGGAATTCGGGAAGTAGCACATAGACCAGCGCCACAGCCCCGGTAAAAAACAACGCGAGCTTTTGAGTGCTGTATGCGCTCTTTTTTGCCAGGTGTGGCGATCTTGCTCCAATGTACTGACCGACAAGAGTCGTCGCGGCAACCGAGAAACCATTGCAAGGCATGAAAGAAAGCGCGAGGATCTGAATGATGATTTGATTGGCGGCAAGTTGCTCGGTGCCCATGCGGCCGATATACGCGGAAAAGATCAGAAAACTCCCGATGTCCAGGAAGTAGTGCACACCGATGGGGGTGCCGATTCTGAGCAGTGAGCGAATCTTGGCCGGGTTTAACCGCCAGTGGCGGTGCGTCTCATAGCGTCGGCGATGGCTTGCGCTCAAAGAGATGGCGGCGAGAATGGCGGCGGAGAGAACATTGGCGATGAACGTGGCCCCAGCCGCTCCCACCACACCCAAGGTCGGAAACGGGCCAATGCCAAAAATCAGAAAGTAATCGAGCACGATGTTGGCTATATTGGCCACGATCGCGACCTTCATTGGGGTGCGAGTGTTGCCCAGCCCGCGAAAGAAATTCGAATAGTAGTAATGGATGATAAAAAAGGGCGCACTGGCCATCCGGATGTTGATGTAACTTAAACAAAGCGTTCTCACCTCATGTGCTGGGCCGAGAAGATCCACAGTCCACGGGTTGAACTGGCGGATTATCAAGATCGCCAGTCCCGATGCCACGGCTAGATACAGGCCCTGCCACATATAGCGTGCACAATCGAGGTATCTTTTTGCCCCATAACTCTGTGCGACAAATGGATTCAGGCCATAGCTGAGGCCAATAAAAAAGGAGTAAAGGGTGAAGACCAACAGTCCACCCAAGCCCACGGCGGCGAGCTCGGTTTTTCCAACATGGCCGACCATCGCTGAGTCGACGGTCCACATGATGGTTTGCGAGACCATCGTGACTATGGCAGGATAGGCGAGATCCCACACCTCCTGGTAGGACCCCGCTTTCGGACTAGCGGTAGGATGACCGATCTCTATTCGGAGTCTTCCTTGTGCTTGCGGCTGTAGTTTTCCAGAATTCGCTTCTCGGTGCTACTCAGGTTCTCGTAACCTTTGGAGGCAATCTTGTCGAGGATCGAATCGATCTTGGTCGATTCCTGCTGTTCCCACTCCTCGCGCCGGTTCTTGTGGTAGTCTCCCCACTTACGGCGCGTCCGTACCCAAAACCTCGTGCTCATTATCTCACGTCTGAAGAAGACCAGCCCGGCAGCCATGCCTCCAAGATGCGCAAAATACGCTATGCCGCTGGGACCGGAGATGCCATGCGCCAGCTGGAAAAGAGCGATGAAGGTTACGAAGTACTTGGCCTTGATCGGAAAAAGAAAGTAGATATAAACGTAGTTGTTTGGAAAGAGCACGCCATAAGCCAAGTACAGGCCAAACACGGCGCCGCTCGCGCCGATGACTGCGCTGTTGAAGTTGAAAACTACCGAGAACAGCGCCCCGCCAAGACCGCACAGGATGTAGTACTTGAGGAATCTCTGACTTCCCCAGACCGATTCCAACGTGTGCCCCAAGAACCATGTCATCAGCATGTTGAAGAAGAGATGAAAAAACCCCCCGTGAAGAAACATATAGGTCAGCGGCTGCCAGAAATAAAACTTCTGCACCACATCCCTCGGAGTCAGGGCAAATATGCGAATAAAATGAGGCGCAAATATAAACTCGAGCAAGAAGACCAGCACGTTGGCCAGTATCAGCTTGTTGACGATATTGTTGGAGAAATAGTTGCCCCAGTTGGGACGTCTCTCGTAGCCGGAATAGCGCATTATTGATTCTCACCCCTCCGTTGTCTAAAATACATGGTTGTATCACCCGGCCGCAACGGTTTCTTCACCGTGTCATCACAAAAACTGTTGAAAACAATGGGCTTGGCGTTCTGTTGTCAGAGAGTTATACTTGGGCAACGAACGCGCGACCTAAGAAGTAATTGAAACAATTCCTTCCTCCGCCGCGTACCTTGTGGACGTACCCACCGCACGTGATCTTCCAGGGGGAGAGTATGGCTCGATTCCGAAAAAGAGGGCTTCTCAGTATAATTATATTATCTGTAATTGTCATATTGACAGGCGGTTACTTCATTAAACGGTCGTTCAACCATGGAATGGCCGCGAAGCGCTCATCGGTCAAGGGACAGTCGGCTGCCGATAGTACGGCGGATAGCACCGTGGCCGGCGTCGATAGTCCGGTAGAAGAGGACGATAAGGATAAGGACGACAAGGATAAGAAAAAAGAGCCGGACCCGGTGCCCATCGAAATCGCGCTCGTCAATCCCCGTCAAATTTCCTCGTATTACTACACCACGGCCACCCTCGAGCCGGAGCGAAAGGTCAACATTCTCGCGAAAATCACCGGTGAGGTCACAAAGATTCACGTCGAAGAAGGAACCGTGGTCAAGGCGGGGGCTTTTCTCTGTCAGCTCGAGGGTAGCGAGTTGAAAGTCGCGCTCGATGAGGCTCGCATAAACAAAGAGCAGAAGGAGCGAGAGTTTTCACGGATCCGCTCGATGCACGAGGAAAAGCTTATCAGCGACAAGGAGTATTCGGATGCCAAGTACCTGCACGACATCGCCGAAAACAAATATGCCGCTGCTGCCGTTCGATACGAGTACACAAAAATCAGAGCTCCGTTTGGCGGCGTCGTGACCAAACGCTACGTGGAACGGGGACAGAATCTCAACATTGGCAGCCAGGTCTTCGAGCTGGCCGACCTGGATCCGCTTCTCATCCGCATGTATTTGCCCGAGAACGAGCTGAGTGATATCCGTATCGGACAGATCGTTTCCATCCACCCGGACAGTCATCCCGACCAGGCCTTTGCGGGACGTGTAGTACGTATCGCCCCGGAGGTTGACCAACGTACCGGTACTGTCAAAGTCACCGCGGAAACGCGGAGTAGCGCCGTAC
>JAOTUR010000232.1 GCA_029863805.1 Candidatus Krumholzibacteriia bacterium
GACGGGTCGGGTTGGCTCACGATCGTCTAGCAACGGGGAGAAAAGTGTGCCGGAAAAGGCTTATACCGAGCAGGATTTCGAAATCCTCGAGAAAACCGATCCAGAAGTGGCCGATGCCATAAGGCGCGAAGTGCGCAGGCAACATGGTCAGCTGGAGATGATCGCTTCCGAAAACTTTGCCAGCCGCGCCGTGCTGGCGGCGACCGGCTCGGTGATGTCCAACAAATACGCGGAAGGCTATCCGGGCAAGCGCTACTACGGCGGATGCAGCGAGGTGGATAAAGTTGAGGTGCTCGCGCGGGAGAGAGCACAGCAGCTCTTCGCCGCCGACCATGCCAACGTACAGCCACACTCAGGCAGCCAAGCCAACATGTCTGCATATTTTGCGTTTCTCTCGCACGGCGACAAGATCATGGGGCTGAGCCTGTCACACGGCGGACATCTAACCCATGGCCATCCTGTAAACTTTTCGGGGATGTTTTTTGAAGTCGTTCCATACATGGTTCATCGCGATACGAGGGTTCTCGACTACGATGTGCTCGAGCAACAGGTCCTCAAGGAACGGCCCAAGATGCTCGTTGCTGGTGCCAGCGCCTACGCTAGGACGCTCGACTTCGCGAGACTGCGAGAGATCTGCGACAAAGCGTCGTGTTACCTGATGGTCGACATGGCCCACATCGCTGGCTTGATCGCGGCGCAGGTTCATCCGAACCCAGCCCCCTACGCGGACGTCGTCACCAGCACCACACACAAAACGCTGCGGGGCCCTCGGGGTGGGTTCATCCTGTGTCAGGCCGGGCATCAGGAGAAAGTAGATAAGATGAGCTTCCCTGGCATGCAAGGTGGGCCGTTCATGCACGTGATCGCGGCCAAAGCCGTGTGTTTCAAGGAAGCGATGAGCGAAGAGTTCAGGTTGTACCAACGTCAAGTGGTAGCCAATGCGAGGGCGTTGTCGCAGGCATTTATCGACAACGGGTACGACGTTGTCGGCGGAGGTACCGACACGCACCTGTTTCTACTCGACCTTAGCTCCAAGGAACTGACGGGGAAGAAGGCCGAGAAAGCACTGGAGCGCGCGGGCATCACGGTGAACAAGAACACGGTGCCCTTTGATAAGAAGAGTCCGTTCGTTACGAGTGGGGTGCGGATCGGCACCCCCGCTCTCACCACCAGGGGCATGAAGGAACCCGAGATGCTCGCGATTGCCGGTCTAATGATCCGGGTTCTCGAGAATATTGATGACGAAGGTGTCGCCAATCAGGTGCGTATGGAGACGAGCGAACTCTGTGAGAAGTTTCCCTTATATGCGGAATACAGGCGCTGAATCGGTAGCCTACGCCCCCCGCGTGGACAGAATCACCATCCACTCCCCTCGTTATATCTCTATCGTCGAAAGCAGGTATGAATGAAATGCCCAGCATGCAGCCATCTCGAGGATAAGGTCGTCGATTCGCGAACTACCAAAGAGGGCGAAGCCATACGACGGAGGCGGGAGTGCTTGAAGTGCGGCAAGAGGTATACAACGTACGAGTACATCGAAAGGGCTCCGCTGATGGTCATGAAGAAAGATGGCCGGCGTGAGGCGTACGACAGGGAAAAGCTGCTAACCGGGTTGATTAAGGCGTGTGAAAAGCGTCCTGTCTCCCGCGTGCAACTCGAGAGAATGGTAGAAGATGTTGAAAGCGCGACGTTTGGCAAGTTCAAGAACGAGGTTCAGTCGGACGAGTTGGGCAGGGAAATCATCGATCGGCTGCAAGCTCTCGACGAGGTGGCATACGTGCGTTTTGCTTCGGTCTACCGTCAGTTCAAGGACATTAACGAGTTTATGGCAGAGATCAAGGGGATCCTGGTGGACAAAGATAAGAAGAAAACAGCTATAAGCGACAAAAAGTGAAAACCCTCCCGGACACAAAGCCGAACGACAAAGAGCCATTGAAGGAAATGTCGTTTCTCGAGCACCTGACCGAGCTTCGTCGGACGATCATACAATCTCTTATTGTCCTTTTCGGCTTGTCGATCGTCGTCTGGGTCTTTAGCGGTCGAGTTCTGGATTTCTTGGTGGAGGATCTTCCGGTGGATAGTCTCTATTTTCAGACGCCACTGGAGGCATTTATGGTGAGGATGAAGGTGAGTCTCATCCTCGGTTTGATGCTGGCCTTTCCCTTTATTCTGTTTAAGATCTGGTCGTTCATTGCCCCGGGGCTTTTCTCGTATGAGAGAAGCCGTATCTACCCGCTGATGGTCAGTAGTTCGCTGCTGTTTTATATCGGAGTTTTGTTTTGCTATCTCATTCTGATCCCAATTGTGCTCAGATTCCTGATTGGTTTCGGAACCGAATACCTGAATCCGTTGCTTTCTGTTAGCTCATATTTTGGCTTCGTGGCACGCCTGTGCTTTGTTTTTGGGGTGGTCTTTCAGGTACCGATCGTTGTGCTCGTTCTCAGCTCGCTGGGTATCGTCACGCCGAGGTTCCTCTTGAGACAATGGCGGTATGGAGTGCTCATCATCTTTGTCGGTTCGGCGGCATTGACCCCTCCTGATGCGATTTCGTTGCTGCTGATGGCGTTGCCAATATTGTTGCTGTATATTTCCAGCATTCTTGTGGCCCTGGTGGTGGTGAGAAAAAAACGTGATAGAGCGCGCAGAGATATTGACAGAGCTTGAGTCAGTGTTTGTCGGAGTTCGTCGGTGCTATGGCAATAACTAATTGGCCCGGAGGAGGAGACATTTTTGGGTAGGAGACCAAAAACAACCGCAAAAAAGATCATTGAGTTCGTGCTGAGCAAGAAGGCCGAAGATGTCATGCTGTTCGATCTGCGCAAGATCACAAGCGTCACCGATTTTTTTGTCATCTGTACCGGAGTCTCCGATGTCCAGGTAAAGGCCATTGCCGACGCGGTTATAACGGGTTGCAAGAAGAAGAAGATCAAGATTTATCATGTGGAAGGGATGGACTCTTTGACATGGGTGCTGGTCGATTTCGTGGACATAGTGTTGCATGTGTTCCAGCCGGAAGTACGCAAGTATTATCAGCTCGAACGGCTTTGGGGGGATGCGACGATAGAGAAGTTTAGCTACGAGGATGAGGAAGCGGTGAAATGAGGTTCAGAGAAGTCATCGGTCATCGCCTCAAGGATGCGCTGCACAGGTGCGGTTACGTAACAGATGATGTGCCGCTCGTTTTGGAGAGGCCAAGGCTCAAGGAGCACGGCGACATTGCGACCCCGATCGCGCTATCGCTGGCCAAGGTTTTGAAAAAGAGCCCCATGGAGATTGCCGAGAGGGTTGCCCGCGAGTTGGACTTTGCACAGGACGAGGTATCGAAGATCGAAGTCGCCAAACCCGGTTACCTCAATCTGCGCGTGGCGCACGATCAGCTGCTTCGCAACGTGCGGGAGTGCCGGGTAGAAGGAGACGCTTATGGGGCGACTGATATCGGAAAAGGGGCCAGGTGTCAGATCGAGTATGTATCGGCAAACCCGACGGGCCCGCTCGTAGTCGTGTCGGCCCGAGCCGCCGCCGTCGGTTCGGTTATCGTAAATCTACTGCGCAGCATCGGCTTTGCAGCGGAGGGTGAGTACTATGTGAACGACTGCGGCAATCAGGTGCAGGCTCTGGGGAAAAGCCTGAGGTTCCGCCTGCGAGAGCGACTGGGGCACCTCGGCGCGGGCGAAGAGATCGGAGCCTACCCGGGTGATTATCTAAAGGCAGTCGCCGCGCGCGTAACCGCGAGCCAGGCGGCGGGGTGGGACGCCGACAACGGCACTGCAACGGCCGGTTACGGGGATTTCGCCACCGAGCATCTTCTGGCTGTGATAAAAGAGGATCTGCGGTTGTTCGGGGTAAAATTCGATAATTTTTTTCGGGAGTCAACTCTGCATCCCCACACCGTAGAAGAGGCCCGCCGGATCATCGAAGACAACGGTCACGCGTATTCAGATAGTGGAGCGCTGTACTTTCGAACCACGACGTTCGGTGATGAGAAAGACCGCGTTTTGGTAAAAAGCGATGGCAACCCGACGTACTTTTTGGGTGACATAGCGTATCACCTCGACAAGTACCGCCGAGGATACAAGTGGGTCGTCGATATCCTGGGCCCCGACCACCATGGGCATATCCCCAGGATGCAGGCCGCCTCGTCGGTGCTGGCCGGCGACAAGAACTGGCTGAAGACCCTTATCGTTGGCTGGGTCCGCCTCTTGGAAGGCGACAGGCCGCTGAGTATGAGCAAGCGTTCGGGTGAGATCATAACGATGAGGGAGCTCATAGAGGATGTAGGTGCGGACGTCGCAAAATACCTCTTTTTGATGAGAAGGTCAAACACACCGCTCGATTTTGATCTGGAGCTGGCGCGAAAACAGTCAGATGAGAACCCGGTCTACTATGTTCAGTATGCTCATGCGCGGATTGCGAATGTCATCCGCTTTGCAAAAACAAAGTTGCAGAAAAAGCAGATCGAATCGATCGATTTAAGTAGACTGGATAGCCCGGAAGAACGTGACCTGATGGTTCAGCTCTTGTTTTTTCCTTCTGAAGTCGAGGCCGCTGCTCTCTCCTTTGAACCACATCGACTGACCACGTACGCGAGGGAGCTAGCAACTCTTTTTCATCGATTCTATCACGAGCATCGAATCGTCACCGACGATCAAGAGATGTCAAACGCACGTCTGTACCTCGTTGAAGCGACCAAGCAAGTACTCAGCAATGTATTGCGACTGACCGGTGTGGACGCACCCAACAGCATGTAGGCTGGTGAGCTGCAGAGGCATCTCGGACGGGGTTATCAATTGAGAAGTCAAACAGCCAAAGGAGTAGCGTAGGATGACAAGCAAGGATCGAGCAGCAACCATCCTTACCGTCGGGTCAGTGGCGTTCGACTCGGTGGAAACACCGACGGGTTCCGTGGAAAAAGCACTGGGCGGTTCAGCTTCTTATGCAGCGCTCGCCGCCAGCTACTTTGCCTCGCCTCGCGTTGTCGCTGTCGTTGGAGACGATTTTACCGATGAACATATCCGGAAGCTGAGCGAACGCGGCGTCGATGTCAGCGGTCTGGAGAGAGTGAAAGGCAAGACATTTCACTGGAAAGGGCGTTATCACGAGAATATGCAAGATCGGGACACCCTGGCGACCGACCTGAATGTCTTTCAAGGGTTTGATCCCAAGGTGCCCGACGAGTTTCGCGACGCGTCGTACGTTTTTCTGGGTAATATAGAGCCAAAGATTCAGGCAAAGGTTTTAGATCAGGTGCGCGATGCCCGATTTGTTGGTATGGACACAATGAACTTCTGGATCGCGAGCGCGTTGGCCGATCTTAAGAGTGTCCTGGGCCGAGTCGATTTGCTGTTTATCAACGATGAAGAGGCATCGCAGCTGAGCGGTGAAACGCAGATGCTAAATGCGGCCGAGGAGATCCTCGCCCTTGGCCCGCGCTATGTTGTGATCAAGCGCGGAGAGTTCGGCTCGCTCTTGTTTGGCAGCGATATTTGCCTGTTCGTCCCTGCGGTTTTGCTGCCAAAGGTTGTTGATCCGACCGGTGCCGGCGACTCGTTTGCCGGGGGGTTTCTGGGGGCGGTTGCACGAACGGGGGCCATCAACCGTGCTACGCTTGCCCAAGGCATGATTTATGGCACAGTAATGGCGAGCTTTGCCGTCGAGAAGTTCTCCGTGGATGGGCTGCTCGATCATAGCCAGACGACCATCGACTTGCGCCGCGATTTCCTCGAATCGATGACCACATATTCCTAGCTGACCCAGCCAGTCCTGTTACCCCAGGCCTCGCCCGGCTCGAGGCGTCCCTGGGAAGGTGCTATTTTGCGCCCCAGAAGACGAGGAGTGGAGAGCTTTTTGCTGAGGCTCTCCCGTGGATGTGATATAATTCACCGATTACACGGGCACACGGGCCGATCACCCACACATACCATAAATTATGGTTGCACAACGATATACGCCTGATATTATCGCGCGGGCCGAGGCCGTGGTCGGTAAGATCCATGGGGTGTCGTCCTGTCGGATATCCACCGATGATGCCGGTGAAATCTCCGAGGTGCATGTCGTTGCCACTGCGAAGAAACCTGCCAAGCTGATCGCCAGGGATGTCGAGACCTGCCTCATGGCCGAGATGGGTA
>JAOTUR010000233.1 GCA_029863805.1 Candidatus Krumholzibacteriia bacterium
AGCATTGTACCAACGCGCCGTGCGAATCGGTGTGTCCGGTGTACGCGACCTACCACAACCCGGAGGGCATGAATGCCCAGATCTACAACCGGTGTGTGGGTACGCGTTATTGTTCGAACAACTGCCCTTACAAGGTCCGCCGTTTTAACTGGTTCGACTACAAACGGTCGACTCCCATGAACACGACCCGCAACCCTGAGGTGTCGGTTCGTGGTCGGGGCGTCATGGAGAAGTGTACGCTGTGCGTGCAACGAGTGAGGGCTGGTCGCGATGCGGCGAAGGATAGGGGTACCAAGATCAAAGATGGCGAAGTGACGACGGCGTGCGCGCAGGCTTGCCCGACAAAGGCAATCGTTTTTGGCGATCTGCAAGACGAGAACTCGGAAATCCACGAGTGGGTGCAATCGGAACGCTCTTATCGCGTGTTCGAACATCTAGGCACTGCGCCGGGTATTCACTATTTGAAAAACAAGTGGAACAAGAATCATGGATAGGGTAGACGACGTGGTCGAGCACAAGAAGAATGACTATCATCAGGCTGTCGAGCACGACGTGTTGTCGGCCATGAAGAAACCGGGGATAGTCTATTACGTCGCGTTATTGATCACGGGTAGTTGTTTTGCGCTCGGCATGGGGTTGTGGCTGTATCAGATATTGGTGGGCATGGGTGTGTCTGGGCTGAACAATCCGGTGGGCTGGGGAGTATACATCACCAACTTCGTCTTCTGGGTCGGTATTGCCCACTCCGGCACGTTGATTTCGGCTGTTCTCTATCTCTTCCGGGCCCGTTTTCGTAGCAGCATCAATCGAGCGGCAGAGGCAATGACGGTTTTTGCCGTGATGACTGCGGGTCTTTTTCCGTTGATTCACCTGGGTAGGTCCTGGTTCTTCTTCTGGTTATTTCCGTATCCCAACGAGCGCCTGCTTTGGGTCAACTTTAGATCGCCGCTGATGTGGGATGTGTTCGCCGTAGGGACCTACTTCACAGTGAGTTCGGTGTTCTTCTATGTGGGTATGATTCCCGATTTTGCGATCGCAAAACGGTTTCATAACGGCGCCAGAAAATGGGTGTACAGCTTCCTGTCCCTGGGGTGGAAGGGCACTTTTCAGCAATGGAAGCATTACGGCAAGCTATACATGTTCTTGGCCGCGTTTGCCACGCCATTGGTCGTATCAGTCCACTCCGTCGTCTCCTGGGATTTTGCGATGAGTATCCTCCCCGGGTGGCACACTACCATCTTTGCCCCGTACTTTGTCGCCGGGGCCATCTTCTCTGGAACGGCGATGGTGATCACGCTGGTAGTGCCGATGCGCAAGATATTCGGACTGGAGCGGCACATCACCATCGACCACTTTGAGAGCCTGGCAAAGATCATCCTTGTGACATCCATAATCGTCGGCTACTCGTACCTGGTCGAGTTCTGTCTGGCGATGTACAGTGGCAACGTCTTCGAGGCCGACGCTTTTATCAATCGGGCCGTTGGCCCATATCGGCTGTGGTACTGGATGATGGTGTCATGCAACGCCATTATTCCGCTGACTCTGTTTGTAAGAAAGTGGCGTCGCAGTCTCGCGTTTCTTTATGTGCTCTCGATATTCGTGAACATCGGCATGTGGTTGGAGCGTTTTGTCATCATCGTCACTTCCTTGTCAAAGGACTTTGATCCGTATTCGTGGGGGCTGTACAAGCCGAGTCTGGTGGAAGCAGGCATTACCCTGGGCAGCTTTGGTTTTTTTCTTACTCTGTTTCTCTTGTTTGCAAAATTCCTACCAGTGGTCGCGATCTCGGAGTTGAAGGAGGTGGCTGACGAGTAGTGGAACGTTACGAGTTTGACGATAAGCACGGGTTTGTAGAGAAGCTTGAAAAGCTCGTCGACAGCGGTGTGCAAAAACAACGCATCAATACGTACACCCCGTATCTCGTGCACGAAGCGGAGGAGTTGCTCGATGCCAGCCAAAGTGGGGTAAGGGCATTCACTGGTGCGGGGGCGGTGACCGGCCTTGCGACTGGGTTCGCGTTTACCATTTATACGGTTCTATCCTGGCCCCTGATTACCGGTGGCAAACCGCTCATCTCGCTACCGGCGTTCTTGGTGATCGGTTACGAGCTGACGATTCTCTTCGGATGCCTGACGGCCCTCGTCGGCTTCTTCGCGCTGACCCGAATGCCGGTTATCGTCAATATGTTTTCGGCCAAGGAGGAGTTTAGCCAGAAGTTTATCATTGAGGTGGGCGACGAGGTGCGAAGATGAAAGATCAGCATCTAAGTCCACGCAATCTAATCGTCTTGTTCATAGTGTTCGGGATGGTGATTGCTGTTCTGGAGACGTTTGTCAACCAAACCTCGGACGGGACGTTACTTCTCACGCTGACCTTCTGGACAATGTTAGTGCAGGGCGCTGTTTCACTGGCGGCGGTTGGAGAGACGGCGAAGGGTCTTTGGTTGATTCCCATAAAGCGGGAGCTTTTGTGTCTGTATCCGCTGCTTCTTTTTATGGCGCTGCTGTACTTGCTAATGGGTATGCGTATGGATATTTATCCGTGGACGGCACACCCCAACGCGTGGTTGAACGCTCGGTTTTTTATCGTCCGTAACTTCGTGGTCATGATGCTCGCCTTCTGGGTGGCCCACCTGCTGGCAAGGTCTGTGATGCGTGGTGATCCCAAGAAGAATACGTATGCCGTCTTGTATATACTGCTCTTTGTGACTTCTCAGTCGCTCGTCGCTTTCGACTGGATCATGTCGTTAGAGTATCCCTGGATCTCTACGTTGTTTGGGGGACACTTCTTTATCCAGTCTTTTCTGATGGGCTTGCTGTTCTCGGCGGTTGTCATATTCTTTCGCACGCGCGTGGGTGTCACCGGCCTTACGGAGACGTTGCGCGATACCGGCAAGATGATGTTCGGATTCAGTTTTATGTGGGGAGGGTTTCTGTTTGCCCAGTATCTGACCATCTGGTATGGCAATATTCCTGAAGAGGTGAGTTTTATTCTCAAGCGAGTCGATCCCGCGCCATACTGGGGGCTGTCCCGGCTGGCCCTCGCATTGATCTTCGCCATCCCCTTCTTGGCCCTGCTGTCCCGCAAATTGAAGACCATGCCCGCCGGCATGCTTTTTGTGGTTTTGAGCTCTGTCGTCGGGCTCTTCATCGAGAAGATTATCCTGATCACCCCGGTGGTGCCCGTTAACCCGGTCGTCGTCGGTATCGAGTTTTTCGCGATGATCGTCCTGGTGACGTTGGTGTTCCGGACCAGGGACTCCTTTATGCCACAATTGGTTACAGACCCCGGTGGGGTGGGGTCGGTTCGTGCCCCCTCGGGCTAGCTCCGTGCATACGTCCACCCTTGATGGCCCCCGAGGGGACGCGATCAGGCGGCTCCAGAGCGGCCGTGCGGGTGTTATTTTTGGCCTTGACTTTAGGTGTCGCTAACTGCTATATAATTAAGACTTTTCCGAAAAAAACAAAAGGATGATTATGAGAACGTATACGGTGAAGGGCGAAGATATCTCGCAGGCGTGGCATCTGTTCGATGCGTCGGACAAGCCCCTGGGACGGCTCGCCTGCGAGGTTGCCAAGGTCTTACGGGGCAAGCATCGGCCTGAGTATTCTCCGCATCTAGATCTCGGTGACCACGTCATCGTCGTCAATGCCGACAAGATCTATCTGAGTGGCAAGAAGAATCAACAGAAGGTGTACTATAGTTACTCGGGTTACCAAAGCGGGTTGAAGATACGTCGTCTCGACGAGCTGATGCGAAGCGATCCGGCACGGGTCGTCCGGCACGCCGTCAGGGGGATGTTGCCCTCGAACCGTCTGGGTGCGAGGCTGCTGAAGAAGCTCAAGGTTTACTCCGGCCCCGATCATCCGCACAAAGCACAGAAACCAAAGGAATTTGATCTTCCCACTTGATGAAGTGAACGCGGGCTAGAGCAGTGACCGCGTGTATCTTCTCGCTGCAAGTTATTCGCAAGGAAAGAATGCATGGAAAAAACTAACCAGATAGCCGCCGTCGGAAGACGAAAAGAAGCCGTTGCCCGGGTATATATCCAAACGGGAACGGGAAAGACCTCTGTTAACGGCAAGGACCTTGTCGAGTATCTGGGACGCGAAGTCCTGGTGATGCAAGTTCGCGAGCCTTTGGAGATCACCGAGAGCTTGGGCAAGTATGATATCCAGGCTACCGTGAACGGGGGAGGTGTGGCCGGGCAGGCTGGTGCTCTGAGGCTCGGCATAGCGCGGGCCCTGGTGCGTATCGACGATAGACTGCACGGCGCGTTGAGATCAAAGGGTCTGTTGACTCGAGATCCCCGAATGAAAGAGCGCAAGAAGTACGGCCTTGCGGGGAGACGCAAGCGTTTCCAGTTCTCGAAGCGCTAGTTTTGTTTGGGATCGCCATTGCGAGACCAATCTGTAGACGCCCGAACCGTGTGAGGGGCGGTATCGGGTGGTCACCAATACACACACTGTCGCAAATCGGGCGTCCTCGGTGCCTCGTAACGGAGGTGGGAGCTCAGACAGTGGAGGCCAAACCGTCAGGAGGTATCCGCATGGGTGAGATCGCCCTTAAGGATCTGTTGGAAGCAGGGGTTCATTTTGGCCACCAGACGAAGCGGTGGAATCCTAAAATGAAGCCCTATATTTTTATGGAGAAGAACGGAATCCACATTATAGATTTGCGCAAAACACTCGAGGCCGCCAACAAATCGCGGGAATCCATTCGTAAGCTCGCGGAGGCAGGGCACTCGGTGCTGTTTCTCGGCACCAAGACGCAGGCCAAGACTGCTGTCAAGGAAGAAGCGGATCGCTGCGGAATGCCCTATGTGACAGAAAGGTGGTTGGGAGGGACCCTGACCAATTTCGAGACCATCCGCAGGAGTTTGAAAAAGCTAGAGTACCTCGAGTCTCTGGAAGTCGAGGGCAAGATGGAGCAATTCAAGAAGAAGGAAGCGCTCCGCTTATCCAAGGAGAAGGACAAACTCCTAAAGGCGCTGGGTGGCATACGCCGGATGGACAAGCTTCCGGCGCTGGTGTTTGTCGTGGATACGATCAAAGAATTCAACGCGGTAAGGGAAGCGCGCAAGCTGAAAATACCGATCGTTGGCCTGATCGATACCAATGCGGATCCTGACGAGATTGACCACCCCATACCGGCGAACGACGACGCGATGCGGGCCATTCGCTTGTTCTGCAAATTGGTGGCCGACTCGGTTTTGGAAGGGCGGGCCAAGTACCTCGAGGAAATGGAGACAGCGGGGTTAGGAGAATCTAAGCAGGACCCCGAAGAGAAAGAGTCAGTCGCGTAAACGGAGGTTTTGATGCAAATACCCGCATCTCTGGTAAAGAAACTGAGGGAACGTACGGGCGCCGGGCTGATGGATTGCAAGGCGGCGTTGATCGAGAGTTCGGGCGACTTGGATAAAGCGCTCGAGTACCTTAGGATAAAAGGACTTGCCAAGGCACAGAAGAAGTCTAGCCGTGTGACTTTGGAAGGGGCCATCGTTTCCTATATCCACCCAGGAAGCCGAATCGGTGTCTTGGTAGAGATCAGTTGCGAGACCGATTTCGTCGCCAGAACCAACGAGTTTCAGGGTTTTGGCAAGGATATCGCTATGCAAATTGCGGCCACATCTCCAATTGCGCTGAACCGGGAAGACGTATCCGCAGAGATCGTGGACAAGGAGCGTGAGGTATACCGCACACAGGCGCAAGAGCAAAAGAAACCTGATGCGGTCATAGACAAAATCGTCGACGGTCGCGTCGATAAGTTCTACTCTGAGAATGTGCTTCTCGACCAGCCATTTATCAAAGACGATAGCAAAACGGTTGGGGAACTCGTCAACGAATTGGTCGCGAAACTCGGAGAGAATATCAAGATCACTCGATTCGCCAGGTTTCAAATCGGGCAGTAGCGAGGGGCCGAAGGTGAAAGAACTGCGATACACCAGGGTGTTGCTAAAAGTCAGCGGTGAGCTTCTGGGGCAACCGGCCGGTCGTGGCATAAGTATTCGCAGGCTGAAGGGGCTGTCCAAACAGATAGCAATGGTGCGGTCCCTTGGGGCGCAAATAGGCATCGTCGTTGGTGGTGGCAACATCCTGCGCGGCGCCCAC
>JAOTUR010000145.1 GCA_029863805.1 Candidatus Krumholzibacteriia bacterium
CGAGGAGGGGATCCCACCCTCGCGAAAATGTGCCGCGACTGGCAAACAAGAGCTCCGGTGATTTGATGTAGCCGTCGAGAAACTCCTCGATGTTGCCCTCGTTCCAGGCCTTGACCTGGCCCTCTAGTACCGCCCGGATCGCCGGACGCGCGTCCTGGTGAGCAGATCGGCCACAACTCAGGCTACATGCGACCGACGCCAGCAGGGCAAAAATTATGGCAAACTTATGCATCCTGTCACCGGCATCCGGCGTATAATACGTGACGAGAACTACATCGATAGATATCCAGTATTACAAAATTTGCCGTTTTTTTGAACCCGAAAGAATATCTACGATGCGAAAGACTCCCGAGGCCCGCCAAGCGATCGTTCGGGGTATTCCCGCGACCTTCGGTCGGTGTCTTCGAAAAGACACACTCGCCCGCATCGATGTCGATCGTGCGAAGATGCAGCACGATCAGTATTGCCAGCTTCTGAGCACATTTAAGATTACTGTGACTCGGATGGCGGCCGACGATACGCTCCCGGATTGCTGTTTTGTCGAGGACCCAGTCTTGGTGATCGACGATCGGGCGATCATTCTGAGTATGGGGGCGCCGTCGCGTGCTGGCGAGGGGGCATTGATCGGACGAACGCTGTCAGCGCACAAGAGGGTCGTGAATATTCGGCCACCGGCCACTCTCGAGGGTGGAGACGTCCTGCGCATCGGCACGAGGCTTTACGTCGGGCTTTCCGAACGCTCGAATCGTGAGGGTTTAGAGGCGCTCCGTGCTCTGGTCGCGGACGACGGCTTCGAGGTCGTCGGAGTCGAGCTCGATAACGTCATTCATCTCAAGGCCGTCTGCTCCTATCTGGGAGACAGTCATATCCTCCTCTGTCCAGGCTACTTGGACGAGTCGGTATTCGCCGACTATGAGCGGATCGAAGTACCGGCCGAGGAGGCTTATGGCGCGAACTCGCTGGCGATCAACGGCAAGGTTCTCGTCGCCGAGGGATTTCCAAAGACGAAGATGCGTATCGAGAAGAGCGGTTTCGAAACGGTCGCCTGCGCGATGTCCGAATTTCGTAAGGCCGACGGTGGCCTATCCTGTCTTTCGGTTCGTTTTTAGCCAATACGCTCGTTGGGCACCCAACCAAACACGGCGCCCCCGAGTCCAAGATACCAAGACCAAGCCACAAACCATGATCGGTAAGACCATATCGCGTTACAGGATCCTCGAGAAGCTCGGTGAGGGCGGAATGGGACAGGTGTACCTTGCCGAGGACACCGAGTTGAAGCGCAAGGTCGCGCTCAAGTTCTTGTCGGCGGAGTACGCATCCGATGCCGATGGATTGGCCAGGTTCAAGCGCGAAGCGCAGATGGCGGCCGCTCTCGATCACCCCAACATCATAACCGTCTTCGAAGTGGCGCAGCACGATGACCGGCCATACATTGCGATGGCGTACATCGAAGGCGAGTCGCTTGGCGGCATTATCTCTGCAGGAGACCTTTCCGTCGAAAAGGCGCTCGGTATGGCGGACCAAATCTGCGACGGGCTTGCCAGCGCTCACGACGCCGGTGTCGTCCACCGGGACATCAAGCCGGACAATGTCTTGCTCGAGTCGAGCGGGCGCGTGAAGATTCTGGACTTTGGCCTGGCAAAGATCGGGGGCGCCAGCAAGATCACGGGTGAAGTGTCGACGTTTGGCACGATTTACTACATGTCACCCGAACAAGTCCGGGGGGACGACGTTGACAGCCGCTCCGACATCTTCTCGTTTGGAGCACTGCTTTACGAGATGCTGACCGGTGAGCTGCCTTTCAAAGGCGAACACTCTGCGGCGATAATCTACTCGATCACGAACGAGGAGCCCAAGCCACCGTCCTTTTACAACCGCAATATTCCCAGCGAGCTGGATCGGGTGGTCCTCAAAGCGTTGGCCAAAGACCGTGCGCACCGATACCAAAAAGTGTCTGAGCTCAGGCGCGATCTCAACCGGTTCGCCGAGGGATTGGATGCCGCCATCGCGCGTCCCAAGCAAAGTTTGTTCAGGTTTTTATTGCCCACGTCCGCGGTTTTTCTCGCCGTTGTGCTGATGATCATTTTCAAACCGTTCAAGTTCGAGATCAGCCCCGACCACAGGGCGGTGGCCGCACAGAACTCGCTCGCCGTTATGTATTTTGACAACGTTGTCAACCGCGACGACCCCCAGCGGTTGGGCGAAATCGTTACTAACCTGTTGATCACAGATCTGTCGGAGTCCGAGTACATGGACGTAGTGTCTGGTCAGCGGCTTTACGACATTCTCAAGCTGCAGGGCAAAGAGGGCGAAAAGATCATCGACCGAAGCACGGCCACCGAGGTGGCCTCGCACGCCGGCGCCAAGTGGATGTTACTGGGGAGCATTCTGCAACAAGAGCCAAATCTGATCGTCACATCACAGCTGGTGGATGTCGAGACCGGCACAGTGGCGGCCTCGCAACGAGTCACCGGTGGGGAGGGCGAGAAGATCTTCTCTCTTGTCGACAGACTGACGGCCGATATCAAGCAGGATCTCGCGCTCCCTGCGGCGGCGTCGCGCGAAGAGGATGCGCCCGTCGCGGAGGTGACTACGCACTCGACAGAGGCGTATCGACACTATGTCGAGGGGGTGGACTATCTAAACAAGTACTACGGGCAGGAGGCCAAAGCGAGCTTTCAAAAAGCGCTGTCATACGACTCGACTTTTGCCATGGTGTACCTGCGGCAAACGGCGGATCTCATCTCGGGCAGTTGGGCCAAGAAGAAACGGGCGATTGTCAAGGCCGTCGAATACTCGGACGGCGTGAGTAAAAAGGAGAGGCATTACATTCGTAGCGCCAGCGCCAAACTGTCCGGTGATACCGGTACCGCAATCCGAGAACTCGAGACCATTCTCGAGGAGTACCCAAACGAGAAGGACGCGTACAAAGCGCTGGGTGACATTTACCGCTTCAACACGACGGACCTGGAGAAGGCGATCTCTTACTATCGCAAGGCGATCGAGATCGATCCGATGGACAAAGGCTCGTACAACATTCTTGCTTACCAGTACCAGGGCCTGGGCGATATCGACAATTATATTTGGGCGATTTACCAGTACATGTCGTTGGCCCCTGATGAGGCTAACCCGTATGACTCTCGCGGCGATCTGTACGCGTATAGTGGCAAGACCGACAAAGCGGCGAAATCTTACGAGAAGGCTTTGCAGCAGAAACCTGACTTCTACCCGTCGCAGGAGAAGTTGGGGCACATGCACCTTTTTAACGGAGACTACAAGGGGGCGAGCGAGGCATACCGTAAACTGGTTACCGCCGGCGATGCGGATACGAGATCACGGGGCAGGCTTCTGCAAGCGCTGGTACCGCTTTACACGGGTGAGCTGGACAACGCTCTGGCGGCGCTGGACCTGGGGGTCGAAGCGGACTTGGAGGAGGGTTACAGGGGGCAGAACTACACGGCGAAGCTAGGCTACAAGGCTAGAGTCTATGCGCTCAAAAAAGACCTCGGTCGCGCCATCGCCATCGCCGAACGTGGTATGGAAGCAAACCTTCGCGCCGATCCGGATGACTCCGTGCGGTGGCTGGCTCTATTGGTGCGGTTACACGCCATGGCCGGCCACAATGACAGGGCGCGAGACACGCTGGAGCGGCTGAAGAATGCCATTGAAAACACGGATCGGTCGCAGATGCAGGTACACGAGGTCGCGGAGGGCGTGATGTTGTTGGAAGAGGGTGACGCCACTGCCGCCTGTGAGAGCTTTGACGGTATCTCGACAAAGATGCCGTGGTTTTACTTCGACTGCCTGCGGGCCAGGGCCTACCTCGAGACGCAACGGTGGCCCGAGGCGGTTGCCGCATACGAGGTGATGCTGAGGCGTTACTCGGAGGATCGCGCTCAGCAACCGCTGCTGGCGGTGCAAGCCCACTATTACCTGGGACTCGCTTACGAAGCGTCGAACCGGACGGGCAAAGCGATCGAGCAATACACGAAGTTTCTCGATATATGGAAAGACGCCGATGCGGGCATCGACGCAGTGGAGGACGCGCGTCTGAGGCTGGCCCGTCTGAACCGGTCGTGATACAGACAAACCGGTTTGCTGCTGCCTTCGATGGACATCGCCCGGCGGCTCCTAGTCCTCGCGCGCGTCGGGCGATGTCCATCGAAGGCTTCGCGTCCCCCACGGGTGTAAAGGTGAAATCGCGCTGCGGAAGTCGCCGCCGGGCGATGCGCCTGGCCCACCCTCGTTCGCTTGACCGACGCGCTACTTCTTGGCGTATTTGACCGCGCACCCGTAGGGCGTCGACGTTTTGGTCTTGACGGGCTCGCCGTTCATGGCGGCATCCAGACACTGGCTCACATAGTTGGTCGCGCCGTCGATGTCGGCGGTATTGGTCGACGGCTTGTCGTCGATGCCTCCTGCATAAATGAGCACGCCTTTTGGGTCAATGACGAACATGTGCGGGGTCGTCTTGGCTGCATAGATCCTGCCCACCGTCCCTTTTTCGTCTATCAGATACGCGGCGGCCATGGCTTTGTCCGTCTTGATACGGTTTGCGATCATCTTTGCCTCGAAGTGTCCCTGCTGCCCCGGTGCGGACGAGCAAACGCGCAACCACACGACCCCTTCCTGGGCATATTTCTTTTGCAGTTTCTGCATGTTGCCGCTCTTGTAGTGCTTCTTGACAAACGGACAATCCATGTTGGTCCACTCGAGTACAACGTACTTGCCCTGAAAGTCTTGCAGCGAGTACTCCTTGCCATCGTAGTCCGCCAGCGTAAAGAGAGGCGTGGCCTCGCCGATCTTCGCCTGCTTGTCTTTGGACGTTTTGTGGTCGGTGTCACCGGCCAACGCAAGTCCGTTGGCCGCAAAGGAAATCAAGACCATGGTAACCAGCACGATAGAGATTCTTTTCACGATCGGTCCTTTCAGCTGATGTTGGGGGTTAGCAACCGGGGACGAGTTGTTCTATTCGTCCACCGGCACATCTATCGCGAGTGCTTTGTAGGGGATGCTGCCCCAGCCTTCTCTCGACACCAGTACACCCTTGATCCGTGACGGACTGGTCATGCTCATATCGGATCGCTCTATGTCGAGTTGGTACACGGCGTCTTTCTTGAGAAGCTCCTGGCGAGATGAGTTCTCGATCACGTTCTGGACGATAGGGAAGAACGTGACCTGGTCCAGCCCGAGGGTTTCTCCTGCGGGAGGCACGGCACGGATGGAGATCTTGTCGCGGCTTACACGGGCGCTAAAATCCCATCCCCGGGGAGTGACCGGCAACGCCTCCCGTGTCCGGCGGAACGCTTCCACCAACTCGCCGTCGGCGATTGCCACGTCGTGGTTCACGCTCAGTTCGAGCTTCAGATCCGCACCACCGGGCACGCACGCCTCACGGCAGGCCAGCCAGTCGACACGAGCTCCCAGGGTCACGCGGTCCAACGGCTTGAGACTCGTTGGCGGAGTTATTTCGGCCAGCAAAAGCACCTCACCCTCGTAGCCAAATATGGCGAGCTCCGGAATTGAGAACTTCTCCGGATACGGCCACAGCAGGCTGCTCACACCAAATCCCTCGGGAAGACTCCACGTAACGGTGGGCGCCAGACCGGCATCGCCCGGGTTGACCCAGTTTACCTTCCAGCCATCACGCATGCCCAGCCGGACCGCCACCCAGAACGGTTCTCCGGGCTGGACCGACTTCACCTCGGCCACCAGGGCCGCGGTGACCAAACCATCCGACGGATAAGACCTCCCCTCCTGGTTGGGTATGGCAATCAGGCCAACACCGACCAAGAGGCTTACGAGCGACTTTGGACTCTTCCATTTTGCCATATTAACTACAAAGATAAGTGCGAACCATGCCCGGCGCAAGCGGGTTCGCCGCGCCGGCGGGGGGCTAGTATTCCTTTGATAACGGGCAACCCATTTTGTTATGATTGGTTACCTTTGTCGCCGAACGGGCTCAAAATGCGCAGGCTTAAACTGATCGATCCGCAGGAACTCCATAGTCACGAGGCTGTTGACGAGGCCCAAGTCCGCCGCGTTGCCGCCATGATGAAGACGAGCGGATACTTTCACCCGCCGGTGCTGGTTGACTCCGCCACCAACGTGGTTCTCGACGGTCACCATCGCGTGAGGGCGAGCAAGGTGCTTGGCTGCAACAAGATACCCTGTTATTGCGTGGATTATCTCAACGACGACGAGATTGTGCTCGAGTCATGGAAACCCGAAACGAACCCGACGAAACGTGACGTCATAGACATGGGGCTAACAGAAAACGTCTTTCCGAGGAAGACGACACGTCACCTGTACGAAATCCCCGCTTGCATCACGCCTGCCCCGCTCTCGGACCTCATCGACGGTGGCTAGGCTCATTCAATCACGAGGTTCGCGTTACTTGTCAGCAACCGGATCGACTCGGCGAGGTCGTCACGGATGAATCTGTATAGCATCCAACGCATGGCCGATTTTGGAGCGCCACCACCCATGATCATTTCGAGGACGCCCTTCTTCTTGGGGTAGTGTACGACGGTGACATTTTCGTCGGTCGGGAGGTCCGCCAACTCCTTCGCCAGTTCGATCGCGCGATCGAGGCCGCCAATCTCATCGACAAGGCCGTTTTCTACCGCCTGTCGGCCCGTCCACACGCGTCCCATCGCCAGCTCCTCCAATTCAGCCATGGCAATGCCGCGTTTGTCGGAGATGTCCTCTAGCCATATGTTGAAACCGTCCCAATGATTCTCCTCGACGCGGCGGCGCTGTTCGTCGGTGAAGTCCTGGAATTCCGACCAGATAAAGGCGTTGGAGCCCTTCGACACACGGTCAAAAGTGATCCCCAACTTGTTGTACATGCCGGCCACGTTAAACTTGCCGTTTATCGATCCGATCGACCCGGTAATGGTCATCGGGTCGGCTACAATCTTGGTCGCTCTGTAGGATATGTCGTACCCGCCGGAGGCAGCCGCATCCACCATTGATGCCACCACTGGTTTCTTTCTGCTCAAAACCTCGACTTCGTGTCCGATCAGGTCGCTGGTCAGCGCCTCTCCGCCGTTGCTGCTGACGCGGAAGACCACAGCGGCAACATCGTCGTCCTTGCCCACCCGGCGCAGTTCTTCTGCGAGCGTCTCGTGTCCCATTACGATGCCCAGCATCGGATCCACGCGGCTGTGCCGACCACCAATCAGACCGAAAGCATGAACCACCGCGATCTTCTTTTTGCCCTTCAGACCGAGCGAGCCTGGTTCAACCTCGGCGTATTCGGATTGGGTGACGGTACGAAGTTTTCCATCGCCGTCGCCGCCCAGGAGTGAATCGACCTCGTCCCAGTACCGTATGTCGTCGATAAGGCCCGCCGCTCTAGCCTGTTCGGCCGTAAAAAGCGCGTGCTCCATCATGGCCGCGAGTTGCTCTGCGGCAACTCCGCGATCCTCGGAGATAGCTTGCATAGCGGTGTCCCACAGGTCTTCCAGTAACCACGTGTACATTTCTCTCGCTTCGGGAGACATGTCATCGCGCAAAACCGATTCAGCGGCACTTTTGTAGTCTTCGATCTTGTGGATGTTGGGATGGATGTCGAGCTTGTCGAGAAGTCCTCGAAAGTACATAAGAGTGCCTCCAGCCCCTGCGAAAAAGACGTTGCCGGTAACCGGCATAAAAATTGAATCGCAGGCCGAGGCCAAAAATAGCGCACGTCGATTCAAATCATCTGAGAACGCATAAACCTTCTTGCCCGAGTCACGTACCTTTTTTATGGCTCCCCGAATTTCCTCTGTTGAAGCTCCTGACAGCGTGTTGTTGGCCGAGATTTTCAGAATCACTCCCTTTAAGCGATCGTCTACCTCAGCTTTCTCGAGGCTATCGAGTATCCTTTGCAGGGTCTCGGGCTCACCGCCAAGAATCTCGGCCACGATATCGTCCGGAGGATTGTAGGGTAATATCTCGCCATAGATGTCTATTGTCAGATATGACCCGCTCTCGACCTTCGGCTTCTGTTTGGCAAGAATGCCGGCGATCGCGACGGTCACCAAGAACAGAAACACTAGCGCGAGAACTGACGCGACGAACATTCTTAGAAAATCTTTCATCGATGGTCTCCTTGATTGTCGGCAACGGCCCCAAAAACACGGGGGCGAGGTAGTTTACACTACGATCCAGAATCGTTCAGGTTGCGGGGGAAATATCGTCCTCGTTTATGCCAAGAGTGTAGAGGATGTTCATCAGCCGGTTGTGCCCGAGCTTCATGCTCGCCGCGCTCTCCAGCCCCTTATGGGCGTTGTAGGCTATACCGAGTCCCGCCTGTCCAAGCATGAGACGGTCGTTGGCGCCATCGCCGATTGCGACCGACTGGTCCAGGGGAATTCCCATATCCCTGGACACCCGGTTGACGAGCTTCGCCTTGGCGGCATCATCGATGATCTGGCCCTTGAGCCGCCCGGTCAAGGCAGCGTCGGTGATCTCGAGCTCGTTCGCATATGCGAAGTCGAGCCCCAACTGTTGTTTGAGGTGATCCGCGAAGAACGTGAAGCCACCGCTTACGACCCCCGCGCTATATCCAAGCTTCTTTATCGTCGCTATCAAGTCGTGAGCCCCCGCCGAGATTTGCATGGAGTCTCGAATCTTTGCAAGATGGCTAATCGTCAAACCCTTCATAAAGGCGGTTCGCTGCCGCAACGAGTCTTCGAAGTCGAGATCTCCTCGCATCGCCTTC
>JAOTUR010000056.1 GCA_029863805.1 Candidatus Krumholzibacteriia bacterium
TTCTGTGTAACCCGGGCAACTTCATCATAAACTCCAGCGGCACGAGCCATTTCATCGATAACTTCCATGTCTATCAGTGTGCGGTCCATATCGAAGAACACGATTCGTTTGCTCTTGCGATATGCCTCCATCTTCTGAAGCGCGATGTCGATGTTCATCTCGTGGCTCCTTTGCATGAGCCGCCGTCTGAGCTGCGATACGCTGGGCACCTGCCTTACATCGATTACCAGCTCGATGCAGCGCACCGATTCGGTCGAAAGGTTACTGATCTTCTGGATATTTGCGCCGTATTCGCCGAGTATCGCTGCAATTTCGGCCAAAACGCTGGTGCCACCAAAAAAAGTGAGGACGAATAGATTCTGACTTTTCTTGTCCGGGAGCTCTTTTTCGGAAAGGAGTTGGAAAGTAAGCTGCATACGCATGCGATTTGCTTCGAATAGCAGGTCCTTGAGCACACTGTCTTTGGCCCCGCTGCTTCCACCCAGATCGAGCAGAAAGGACAGACCGAGAAAGTCGTGGAGAGCCGCTTGGTCAATATCAACTATTTCTACGCCATGGTCGACGATGATGCGAGCAAAGGAGGCCGTGATACCGGGACGGTCACGTCCGGAAACCGTTACCACTACATAATCTTTTTCATCGTTCACATCGCGACCTTTTCTTTTTGCTATGGTACGGGCCCGGGCAGGAAAGCAAGATAATATCTGGTAACTCAGTCCATGTCAAATTTTGAGCGACCGTGCTTGGGGACAAAGCAAACGGGGTGCGAGTAACCGATCGGTTCTTGCACCCCGTTGCCACGAGGACGCGTTGCGGGAGCCGCACTTACCTGATAACAACAAACTTTCCGATAAAGCGATCGAAGTCTTCGTCGTCTGTATCCACCGAGTACATGTAAACGCCACTGGTGACGTCCTGGCCGTTGCGACTGACGAGATCCCATTCCACGGTGCCCACGCCGGTGCGACCATCGAATGGAAGTGTCTCCACCAGGTCACCGGCTAGCGTATAGATGCGGATGTTGCCCGGCGAGGCGGGCAGGTTTCTGAACTCCACCTTGATGCCGGTGGGATCGTCGTTGTTGGGCGCCAGCGCCCAGGCCGCCATCGACTCGGTCGTGGCCGGGTTGGGCACCACATAGATGTCACCCTCCCGGTAGTCATAGGCCGGCTGGGAAGTGCTCTTGGGCTCGACAAACGTAAAGTTCGAAGAGGGATCCCCGACCTTACCCTCCATCAGGCGGCCCCCTTCATCGAAGCCGTGATCCATGGCGGTGACCGAATAAAAGTACGGACGCCCCAGGTGCATCGACCGGTCGAGATAGCGATAGTACTGCCGACCCCCGTCGACCCCGGCCTCCCAACGGGCCATCGCCTTGAGCGTGTCGCACACCTCCGGGGTCACCCCCTGCGGGCACGGAGGCTCGCCCAGCGGAAATTCCTGCGTGTATTGCTTGATGGTGTTGATAAAATCGCGCTTCTTTTGAGGCGACAGCATCTTCGTCAACGGCTCGTAACGGAACTGATCGACCCCGTTGTCGGTGCCAAAGTTGTTGACCAGATCGACCTCGAAGAGAAGCTTCCACAAGTCGGCCCCCGGACCGTTGTCGATCGAACTGCCGATGGGCCGTGACCAGTTGTCGGCCCGCCAGATGCGGTAGCCCTCGAAGTCAAAAATCAGCGTTTTGACATCGGGGATGGTCTCGCTAAAGTTGTCCCAATAGATGGCCACCCCATCGGCACTGTGATCGTCGATACGCATGTTGGGGGGAGGGGGTGCGGTACCCACAATCCAGTTGATCTGCGTCTCCTTGCCATCGATACCGGTGCGGAACTTGGCCGAGTCCTCCGAGGCAAAGCCACAGGCCAGCTCAAAGAGCGCCTCTTTGGCGCAGTCGTTGTTGATCCATAAGGTGGTCCCGCGAGGCACAAACGAAATGGGATTGCGCAACTCGACCCGGCAGGTGTCGATCGCCACGTTCTGGGCCGGACCCACCACCGGCGTCTCGCGGCCATCGATGCCGGTGATGCGGTTGCCGTCGAGGTTGAACCAGGCCCCATCGTAGGTCAGCTGCGCGCTGGCCACATTGGCAATGGCCTGCGTGCCCGCCCCCGCCACAAAGGCCACCTGAAAGACCAGGGTGCTCTCGGGGAAGAGCTCGGCAAAAGGGCCGGCGCTGACCAGCATCCGGTAGTCCCGGGGGATGAGCTGCTCGCGCTCGATCACCTCTTGAGACAAAAGCTCGTAGCGTTCGAAATCGTTGGTCGGGTCGCCGCCGTCCTCGAAGGCCTGGCTGCCCGAAAAGTTGGCATAGGTGCTGATCCCCACCCGCTCCGGCGCCATCTCCCCGGTCGGGTCGGTGGTGTGCCCCAGAAACATCACGCCAAAGTAGCCGGTCGTCTGCCCCTCATCGCCATCGGGATCAAAGGTAAAGGCGATATCCACCTGCACCGGCCCCAGGTCGGTGCACGACACCGGGATAAAGATGCGACCCGTCGCATCGTCTTCCCAGTAGTTGTCGCGATCGCGGGGACCGGCATCGCAATCGGCAAAGAAACCGAGGTAGAGGTCTTCGAGCACCTCGTTGCCGATATTGGTGATCTTGTATTCGATGCCCACAAAGTCGTCGAATCGGTCCTCCTCCCACTGGTAGCTCTCCTGACGGATGTGCAGGTTGAGGGGGTTGTGTTGCGGGTAGATCTGCAAGGCCACCGGCTGGTCGTCGGTGTACCAGCAGCTGAACATCTGTTTGGAGACGGCGGCAAAGTCCTCGTCCACCAGCCCGTCCAAATCGTCATCGCGGCCGTTTAGCCAGTCCTCGTCGACAAGGCCATCCTTGTCATCGTCCACATCCGGCGATGGCAGCCGGTTGCCCCCTTTGGCCCCCTCGGCGGTCCGATAGAGGACCTCGAGCGGATCCTGCGTCGGTCTAAACTCGCGGGCAAACGCCGCCGTCGACACCGCGGGGACCCCGCCCTTTAGCGCCCCAATCCACAAACCGGCGGTAAAAAGATACTCGACCCCGCTGCCCGCCGGCCACTGCGCCGATGGCGATTCGGAAAAGACGGCGGCCGATCCCGGCCGTGATCCAAACTCACCCCAGTTGCCCACGTGCATATGCAACTCACCCACGTTGTGCACGTTGGTGCCGTCTTGAACCAGGACACGACTGAGACCGGTTTTGTCCTTATTTTTCTTGTTGTCCGGCTGGTACCGTGCTGTAGCGGACTGCCAGAATAACAACGTGAAGCACGCAATAAGTCCAACGAACGGAAATCGCCGAATGCCCATGGCACTTGTCTCCCTTCAATGATGACCGCGCTATGCGGCCCACCTACTCAGCCCCTTTTTCGAGGGCATGCTGGATTCGGACGTGGGGTAATAGCCAGGCGTGGGGTTTGGCGGCCATTCGCCGCAACTCGCTGTAGATAGACTACTACTAATAAGAGAGATGGGGGGTGCCGAGTCAAGGGCGATATCCGCAAAAAACCCTCCGCGGACCGCTTTTCGCTGGACGGACACCCCGTGAAGTGCTCTGATGGCCCGACAGGACGGGCAGGCCACCCACAAACGTGTGTGGGCAGGCCGGGCTTTGCATGCTTGGCGCCCGTTTTGCGAAACGTTTTACACCAAAGGAGGTATCGCCCTTGAGAACATTTGCCGTCGTCGTTTTGTTGCTTGCCGTGTGCACATTCAGTGCTCACGCTCAGACCGGCCCCAAGATTCAGCTGCTAGTGGATGGCGAGCTCGGATTTCCGACCACCCCCGAATCGTTCACCGATGGATGGAGCGCTGTCGGATTCGGTGGTGGCGTTGGCATCGGTATCGAGTTGCTCCCCATAGTCGTTGTGACCGCCAACTTCAATTTCACGCGGGTGGGATTGGACGAAGAGGGATCACTCCCTCTTGGCATATCTCCGGACACCGTCTCGGTTGACGGAGGCGCGATCAACGTTCTCTACGTCTGGGCCGGTGGTAAGCTCTACCTGATGGAGGAGGGGTCGGCGCGGCCGTATGTCGTGGGCGGCCTGGGTTACTATCGCTTATCGGCGTCGGATCTGGATATCACCTCCAGTGGCGTCACGCAAACGTTCGAGTTCGAGAGCGAGAGTGTGCTGGGTGCCAACGCCGGCATCGGCGTTGACGTCGCGGTTGGCGACGCGATGAACGTCTTTTTCGAGGGCCAGTATCAGATCGGGTTCACCGAAGAGGAGTCGACCGGTCACGTTCCCGTTCGTGTGGGTCTCGTATTCATGTTTGGCCAGTAGGAGCACCAAGAATAATTCGAAGCGCACCCGGCCCTCGAGGCGGGTGCGCTTTGCGCGTATGGAAGCCGCCTGCCCGGCGCCACGGGCTCGTGTGACAGTTCGGATATTGTGAAAAATTCCACAGACCGAAATTGCGACTGAGAACTGTTCTCAACGGAGTGGTGAAATGGTCTTGGTTGGGTTTTGAATGGGTTAAATCTGGTGCTGTCGCGAAACTTGATCTGTTTGTGCCGCGTATAATAGATTAAGCCGTTCCTAAATCGGTCGTATTCTTGAACCCTACAACATTTCTGCAAATCCCTTGATAGGTAAGCGTATAGCTCATTATAGGATCCTCGACAAGCTCGGCGAGGGTGGAATGGGTGTCGTATTCAAGGCGGAGGACACCAAACTCGGCCGAACCGTCGCCTTGAAATTCCTCCCGCCCGACGCACTGGGCACCGAAGACGAGAAGGCGCGCTTTGTCCAAGAGGCGCGCGCGGCGGCTGCGCTCGACCACTCGAACATTTCCACTGTTTATGAAATCAACGACGAAGATTCGGAAACGTATATATCGATGGCCTTCATCGACGGTGTGAGTCTGAAAGATAAGATCGAGCAGGGTCCGTTGCGGGTCGAGAGCGCGCTGGACATATCAATTCAGATAGCGGACGGACTGATGGCCGCTCACGCAAAAGGAATTGTTCATCGTGACATCAAATCGGCAAACATCATGATGGCGAAGAACGGTCAAGTCAAGATCACCGATTTCGGCCTGGCAAAGTTGATCGGAATAACAGGTGAAGGCGAAAAACGGTCGACAATGGGAACGGTGGCCTACATGTCGCCCGAACAAACGCGTGGCGACGAGGTCGACGGAAGAACCGATATCTGGTCCCTGGGGGTGGTGATGTACGAGATGATGGCCGGGCTGCGGCCGTTTCGGGGTGACTACGAGCAATCGGTTATATATGCGATTGTCAATGAGGAGCCCGAGCCACTTACCGCTATTCGGACCGGTGTGCCCATGGACTTCGAACGGATAGTGACAAAGGCCCTGGCCAAGAATCGCAAACATCGTTATCGGAGCATGGAAGACCTGGTGCATGATCTCAAGAGACTCAAATCCGACCTCGATTCCAAAGAGCTCCTCGCTCGCCGCGGTGTTGGTGGGCGATCGCGCAGCGGTCTGGCAAGGAGGATCGCGATGCCCGCGGCGATCATCGCCGTCGCGGCGCTACTCATTGTTTATCTGGGTTCGGGTCTCCGCGAGGCGGAGGGTGCCCAGGTCCCCATCGCGGTGGCCGATTTCGAAAACACGACCGGCGAGCGCGAGTTGGACGGTCTGTCCGGTATGCTCATCACCGCTCTCGAGCAATCGCGTCGCCTTTCTGTATTCACACGATCTAGCATGTTTGACGTGCTCGAGAACATGGGTAAAGAGGGTGTTGTTCGAATCGATGAAGCACTGGGTCGTGAGATCTGCCGCGAGGCGAACGTTCGTGTTTTGGTGGTGGCGTCGATTCGCAAGTTTGACGAACTCTACTCGATCGACCTGAAGGCATTTGAAATCGGCAAGCGAGGCCACCTGTTTGCGGCGAGTGAAGAGGGGACGGGCCGTGCAAGTGTACCGGGCATGATCGATCGAATCGCGCAGAAAACCAGGAAGGGCCTCAAAGAAAAAACCGCTCACATCCAGTCAAGCAGTGACAAGATCGCCGATGTAACCACGACCAACCTCGATGCCTACCAGCAGTTTTTTCTTGGTGACCAATACCTCGATCAGCTGAAGTACGAGGATGCGCAGGCGGCTTACCACAAGGCGATCGCACTCGATTCGACATTTGCGCTCGCCCACTATCGGCTCGCGTATGCGAGCTGGTGGGGCCGAGAGGGCGAGGAGATTCAACGCGCCAAGCTGGAGAGGGCTTTGGCGCTTAGCGACAGGTTGCCCGAAAAGTATCGATACCTTCTCCGCGCACAGTACGCGGTCAGTGAAGATGGGTACCCGGCGGGCATAAAGATGCTAAAGGCGATGGAAGAGTTGTATCCAGATGAGAAAGAGATGATCTACAACATCGGTGATTTTTCATTTCACGCCGGGGAGTACGAACAGGCCGAAGAGTATCTACAAAGGGTGCTCGAAACAAACCCGAATTCCGTCCGGGCGCTCGACCACTTGATGCTCACCTACATGGCGATGAAAGACCAGGCGAAGGCGATAGAGATGAGCAAGCGCTACACCGAGCTAACCAAATCAGATAAAGCCTATATCAGGCTGTCGGAAGCCTATGCTTCGCGCGGTGATACCAAAAACGCCTTGCGGGTGATCGAGGAGGCGAGACGTGATTTGCCGGAGAACCCATGGATTCGGCGTCAGGTAGCGACGGTGCGATGTTTGAACGACGAGTTTACCGTTGCGAGGTCGATCCTCGACTCGCTGGTATCGGAAGAGCAGGACATTAGCTTTCGTAAGGAGGGTTATCGTAGCCTGCGTGGTGCCAATCTCTACATGGGTAAGTACCGTGAGGCATTGGCAAATGCCGACAGCGGAATCGACTTGGCCTGGGAGACGGGGGACTCTGCCACCGTGTTGCTCGAGCACCAGCTAAAAGGGATTATTTATCTGTGGGGCTGGAACGACTCGAAGAGCGCCGCGGCCGAGTTTGAAAAAGCGAGAATGGTCTATGAGATGGCGGACGCATCGATTTTTAAAGAGGATGTCGTGCAGGATTACTGGGCGAACCTGACCGTGTATCATCTGCTGGGCGGACATGTAGAGCGCGCTCGGGAAATCGCGGAGAAGAAGTTGAAAGATCATCCAGTATTCTATGACCGTTTCCGATTCTTCGAGTTGTGGGGCGAAGGTGACTACGCGGGTGCCCAGGCCGTCGCGGACTCGTTATTGGCTCGGGACATGGATTATGACAAGACGGCGATCCTGTACTTTCTTGCGAAAAGCCGGATGGAACATGGTGACCTTACCCGCGCGATGGCATCGTTGCAGGAGTTGCAGGAGAAGCAGCATTACGCGGCTTCGCGTCCGTTCTTCTACCCCCCGAGCTACTTTCTGCTGGCCAAGGGTCACGAAGAGGGCGGCGACACCAAATCTGCCATTCGCACTTACCGCAAATTCCTCGAGCTGTGGCACGACGCAGACCCTGACTTGCCCATGCTCCGGGAAGCGAAGTTGAGGCTTGCGCAGTTGCAAGGCGCCTCGACCCAGTAGACAGTTCTTTGGATCCCCTTCTGATCCGCTTGACTTCCGCGCCTGTCTCAGGTCGTTGACACCCATTTGCGAAGTACGGTATACTCTACCAGAGGCAACTAGTGTTATCACAAATCCGTTGATACGTTGAACAGCCGCGCAAAGTGTGCCCGCGGTCCCGGTTGGCAGACGGTAGTGTGTGCGGCGATCAAAATACAATCTTACCCCTGCAGGAGATATACTGCTTGCGTCCTTCGAATAATCTCCTCCGCTCCTGCGGTTTAGTCTTTCTTTGTGTCTTTTTCTTGCTCCCCGTCGTGGGTCAGGTCAGGGCCCAGGTCATGGTCGTCAATTCGACCGCGGATCTTCCCGATCTCAACCCCGGCGATGGCCTGTGTGACACAGGCCGCATGGTGATGCGTGACGGTTCGGAAGAAACCGAGTGTTCACTGCGCGCGGCCATCATGGAGGCCAATGCCTTGGCGGGCCGGGATACGATCCGGTTCGACATACCCACGACCGATGCGAACTACGACCCGCCGACCGAGACGTGGGCAATCAAGCCGATGGGAGCCGGACTGCCAGCGATTGAAGATGCGGTCGTCATCGATGGGCCGGCAACGACCTTCGTACCCGCGCTCGCAACGGCTACGCCGACGCAGGCACAAACCCCAGTGATAGTGCTCGATGGCAGCTTGGCTGATGTAGGCGCCGATGGGCTGGTTTTCGGTCTATCTGCACCGGCACCCCCGGCAAGCGCGCCCGCCCAGCAAGACGGGTCGAGTCACGTGATGAACCTGGTGGTCGGCCAGTGGCTAAACGGAATCGTTGTTGAGCGGGACAGCGTTCACATACGCAATTGTCGCATCGGCGTCACATCGCTTGGCGCACCTTTGCCCAATCGCGGCAGTGGGGTTGTGATCAATGGTACGTCCGGGTCTATGGTCGGCGGGCCGACCGACGAGCCGGGCACGCAGCTTGGCAACCACATCGCGGGCAACGTCATTGGCATTGAGATCAAAGATATCGGTGCATCGAACAATGCCGTGATGGGCAATGTTATTGGTTATGTAACACCTCCCTCAGACCCGGCCCTGGCCAATGGCACAGGGGTTCTCATCTCGTCTGCACGGGACAACACGATTGGCGGGGACAGCACGCAGACTCGCAACTATATCTCCGGCAACACGGGTGATGGCGTGGAGATCGAAGGAGTATCCGCTACGGGCAACAGAGTGATCGGCAACTTCATCGGTACGGATGTAAGCGGCATGGAAAGCTTTGGTAACGGTGGCTCTGGCGTTCGCGTAAAGAACGCCTCCGCCAGTGAGGTGGGCGGACCGACGGCGACGCCCGGTGATCCCCCGGGAAACGTCATCGCGGGTAACAACCATGGTGTTGTCGTCGAGGAGCAGTCGAGCCAGGTGGCGAGACGCAATCGTATCGAAGGCAACCTGATCGGCACGCAGGCGGGTGCTGACGCGGTTTTGCCAAACAGCGGCGACGGCATCCACATCGATGGCGCGGATACGACGACCGTGGGTGGCGACCTGTTGCCCTCTAGAAACATCATTGCTGGCAACGACGGCGACGGCATCGTTATCACGGGTTCGGATGTTGGGGGAATTAAGATCCAGGGTAATTTCATCGGCACAAACGGCACTGTGCGCATGGCCAATCGCAACGGAGTGCGCGTCAACGACGTATCCGGCGTGTTGATTGGCGGGGCCACCAGCGCGCCCGGTGCGCCACCGGGCAACGTCATCAGTGGCAACCGGCAGACAGGTGTGTTTATCGAAGGATCGCTCGCGAGCCAACACATAATCATCGGCAATCTTATAGGACTCGACAGCGGCGGAACAGATCCATTGGGAGAATGCTTGCAAGGCGGGCTCCAGCAGATCGGAGTCCGCATTCGTGACGGGTTCGAAAACCGTGTGGGGGGGGCGCAGGTCGCGGAACGCAACGTGATTTCCGCGAACGAACTCATCGGAGTTGAAATCAGCGGTTCGGCGACCAACAACAACGTTTTCGGAAACATCATCGGGTTGCAAGCCAGTGGTCTGGATTACCCCAGCCTGGCCTGTGGTGATATCGGTGGAGAAATCGGCGTCTTCGTCGGGTCGAAAGCCAGTTTGAATCATGTCGGGGATCTAGCCGATCAGGTAGGTGCGCCACCGGGGAACGTGATTTCAGGACATCGTGTGAGAAGAGCCACCTTGACGCCGGTCGAGGATACCGGTGTCGGCGTGTTGATCGAAGGCGGTGGCAATCTTGTGCGTGGCAACCTGATCGGACTCGGTGCAAACGGAACGGAGCGGCCGTTTTTGAACCCGCAGAGGAACGATGATTTCTCGGGAAACGCCGCGGCGGGAATACTCGTCAAGGGACCCAGCAATACAGTCGGAGGGGGCGACACTCGCGCCCGTAATATCGTTTCGGCCAATCGCAATAACGCAGCGGATGTGACCAGTGCGGGTATACGGCTCCAGGATGTGTTTTCACAGGACAACAGCGTGCAGGGCAATTTCGTCGGTGTGGACACGTCCGGCGCCAGCGGTCTTGCCAACGAAATTGGGATCGAACTCAGACGCGCTTTTGCGAACCGGATTGGCGGACTGACCACCACGCCGGGTGATCCGCCCGGAAATGTCATATCGGGTAACGAACGTGGCGTCCTCGTAATCCGATCGGTTCCGGATGCCAGTTCCTTTGGCAACACCGTGCAGGGAAATCTTATCGGGCTTGATGCCAGTGGCAGTTTACTGCAGGGCACGTCTTTCAAGGGCAACCAGCTTTTTGGCGTCAGCATCGTCAATTCAACGAGCCACACCATTGGGGGTACCGACGCGGGTGCGGGAAACGTGATATCGGGAAACCAACAGGACGGCGTTGTGATCGCGGGTAGTAAATCGCGTCGCAATGTCATCGAGGCAAATATCGTTGGCACCGACCCCGGGCGCACGCAGCCGCTTGCCAACGGGGATGACGGGGTGGAGATCCGAAACGGCGCCAGCGAGAATATGATCGGTAACGGAACCGCAGCCGCTGCGAATTTCATCGCGTACCATAACGACGCGGGAATCTTGCTCGATCAGACCGGGCACAATTACGTGGCGGGGAACCGCTTGCAGTCGAACACGGTCGGCATCCGCTTGCTGGGTGCAGAGCCCGCGCTCATGAACAATCACCTGCAGGCCAACTCGGTCGCGATCGCGGGCGACGGTTCCCTCGTTATCGAGGCCAACCAGGGCACGGCCAACGGCCAGAGTGGCGCGGGGATCGAGCTCGGCAACGCAAACGGTAGCCTGCGCGGCAACAGTCTTACCAATGACTTGGGGGATGCCATCCGGCTTCACAGCGGGGCCAACCCCCGAGTTCAGGACAACAATATTCGCGACAACCAGGGCCTGGGGCTCAATAACGTCGACGGGACAATCACGGTCAACGCGCAGGGCAACTGGTGGGGTGATGCGAGCGGGCCGGGTGGCGCCGGCCCCGGCGCCGGTGACGAGGTCAGCACCGGAGTCGACTTTGCCAACTGGCAGACCGCCATGGTGTCGCTGGTGGTTTCCGCGGGTCTGGATACCGTACGCATCCCCGAGGGTGACTCCGGTGTGGCGCTTGCCGGGTTTCGCAACTGGCTAAATACCACCGAATCCGTGGATGTGGGTGTCACCGATGATCTGGGCTGGGTGACTTCGTCCACGTCGTTCTCGTTGCCGCTGGATGCGGATCTAGGCGCCGGCACGGTAATCCAATTGGATGTTCCCGCATCAGCGGCTCCTGCCATCGACGGTTCTGTTGGCCGGGTATCGCAGACGGCCCAAGACGTGGTGCGAGTCACCGCGACATCGCAGACCGTTCCGTCGACGAGCGTCGTGGATTCCTTCGTCGTTTTGCCCTATTTACCCGTGCTCAACAAGGTCGAGATCTTGCCCGACTCGGCGCGAGTGGCGCCGGGCGAGGCCGTGCAGTTTGTGGCGAGAGGTTTTGACCAGTTTGATCGGGAGATGGATTTTGCGGAGGTGTGGTCGTCGACGGGTGGAACGGTGACGGCGGGGCGCTACGTCGCTGGCAGCGTCGTGGGTGAGTTTATGGTGCAGGTCACCGATCCGGCAACTGCTTTGAGAGCGCAGGCGTATGTGAAGATTGAGGGCGCGGCACCTTTGCAGCTCGCGCTGGGCATCCTGCAGAACCCGTATCTCACGCAGTTCATCGACATATATACGGTGGCCAACCAGGCGCTGGCTCCGGGGACGATGGCATTGCAGGTCGGTACCGAGAGTGTGCCTATGACGCTGGTGGATGCCACCGAAAATGTGTGGAGGGCTGATTACGAACTTCAGGGTGGTGGTTTGATCCTGATCGAAGTCTGTGCGACGAGTGCCCTGGGGAGTTCGACCTGTAAGTTGATTTCACTCACGGCTCAGCCGGTGGCGCCGGGGCAGCGTGTACGCCTGCAAAGCGCCGATCGCACCTTCACCGTTCGCATCTCGGAGGGGATAGTTAAAGAGGAAGGTTACATACTGATCGTACCGTCCGCAGTCGTGGCGAGCCGTGAGAACGGACTCGCTCTGTCCCTGCCGGTAAGACCTCTTGTGACGCAGGAAGACAATCCAGTGTTATCCTCCTTTGCGGTGAGTCCGCAACGCCTGCTAGAGCGGGGAGTGGTTACCGTCGAGTTCGAATACTCGACATTGGATCTGCCCGAGGGTGTGGAGTTGTCGCAGTTGTATGTTGAACACGTCGGCAGTGGGCCGCTCGTGTCGTACGTTGACAGGGGTGCCAGGGTAATCCGCGCGACGGGCGATGAGCTGGGTGAGTATCGTCTGCGGGTTGGGTCCCGGGGTGTGACGAGAACCGCCGACAACCATTTTCTGCGGCTGGATCAAAACTATCCCAACCCGTTCAACCCGTCGACGACGATCCGCTTCGAAGTGCAGACCATGCAGCGGGTCAAGATCGACGTCTATGACGTAAAGGGCCGTCTGGTGGCGAAGTTGCTGGATGGGCGATTGCCGGCCGGGGTCGGCCAAGTGGAGTGGGATGGCACATCGCATCACGGCGATGCCGTGGCCAGCGGGGTCTACTTTGTCCGTCTGCAAACGGAGCATCGCGTGGCCACAAGAAAGCTCATCCTCGTCAAGTAGGAGAAATCGAGATGCTGCGAAGACCTATCGTGACCCTGTGGATCGTGGCCTCGCTTTGTGCCTCGCCACTACTCGTTGGATGCGGTGACGATGGCACCGGACCACCTCCACCGCCTCCACCACCGCCGCCTTCGCTGGTCGAGCAGGGTTGGGAAGCGTTCGAAAACGGCGACTTTTTTGTGGCCGCCAACAAGTTTCAGCAAGCGATCACCGACGACCCCGCAAACGCCGAGGCTCGTGATGGATTTGGCTGGTCGTCGCTCAAATTGGGTAACCTGCAGGATGCCCAGACTAGTTTTGACGAGGCACTGGTCAACGGTTTTGCCGGTGCCGACCCACACGTGGGGAGGGCCATCGTGCTTCGCGACATTTCACCACCGGATTTCACCGCCGCTATCGATGCGGCCGGTGCGGCGCTTGCCATCGATTCGGTCTATCAGTTTGCACACGATACCGAGTTGGACTGGAGGGACGTCCGCCTGGTTCTGGCCCAATCACACTTCGCTCTGTCCGCATACGACCAAGCGAACGCTCAGGTTGGACTGCTCGGAGGCAACATGCAGAATCCGGCCTCGACCACATTTGTCGCCGACCTGCTGGCGGAAATCGAGCGGCTCGGCGTTCTTTTTGGCGGCTAGGCCAGCCCCAGGTTCTGCCATGACGTGGTGTCCCAAAGCATTTACTTTAGGAGAACCATCTTCTTCGAGAACGCCTTATCCCCCGCTTCGAGTCGGTACACATAGACGCCAGAGCTCGCCGCATTCCCCCGTGCATCTTTTCCATCCCAACTAATGCCGTGCGTACCTGGTGACAACTCCCGCCGGACCAAATTACGAACCAGCTTTCCCTCCACCGTGTAAATGGTCAAGCGGACGTTCGCCGTGTGCGGCAGTTCGAATCGAATCGTTGTCACGGGGTTGAAGGGATTGGGGAGGTTCTGATGGAGGACGATTGGAGCCGGTATCTCACCGGGTTGCCTCGACACCGTCGAACCACCTGGCCCGATCACTCGGATGAAATCGACCCCGTCAAAGGAAGCTACCCCCATGGATCCGCTAACCCGGATTTCCACGGTCTCGCCTGCGGGCAACATGGCCTGGATTTCGTCTCTGGGGAACTTGACCATCAAGTCGGCAACGTGATTGTCATCTGCATCACCGATGGATGCGGGATGATGGGCCGCAGAAATAGAACCGTTGGCTCGAACCGAGCTCACATCGATATCGGCCACGGAGTGTTGGCTGTTGTCGGAGAACTCGATATAGGCGGTGATCCAGCGACCGTTTGACTTCAGGTTCAGAGTCTCTGGGTGGACGTCGATGACAGCCGCGATGTTCGTGAAGTCGGGCGTGACGCTTATTTCATTCGAAAAGGGACTCTCGTTTCCCTGACCGTCGACAGACGTGACACGAAAGTATAAGGTTTCGCCGCCGACAAAATCTCTTATCACCATGGAGTTCTGTGGGGTCGAGCCCATGAGCGTCGTGGGCGCTGGAGAATCACCCCGGTAGATGTTGTATGTCTCGACGTCGTCGTCGCCAAACTTCATGAAATGCAGGCTCAACGTTTGACTTTCGGTTATCGCCCACAGATAGGGCTTGGCCGCGACCCCTTGCCACGGGAACCGAAAGGCTCTGTAGCTAAATGTTCCCGGCGGAAAAGCCATTTCGAAGGCCTTCGTGCCATCCGGGCGCGCTTCGGAAACGGCGGGAGTGGTGCTCCCCCAACCGATCAGGGTGTTGCCACCAGGCAGTCGCCGCGCACTTCCCATGGCGGAGCCAAATGTGCCGGGTTCTCGATACTCCCAAACGAGAGTGGTGGTCTTGGTGACTTCGTCCACCGTATACTCGACGGCACGGGATTGTGGTGGATCCTGGAACCAGCCGTTATCATACATGGTTATGTTGCCGTTGGGTAATCTCCGGATGTCATGCTGACGCGAAAACCAGGTATCATCGTTCACAAGCGTAAACTCGTTCTTCTTCCCACCCATCCTCCATATGATCTCACCCGTTTGCCGGTTGATTTTTGTGATTTCATCCAGGTGTCTACTGGATAGCAAGATGTGACCGTCTAAATCCACGTCGACGGCATTGCCATGCACATAGTCAACTGTGGGGCGGGTCAAAATCCCCTCAAGAGTAGATTCAGTAATCTCCATATGATCCCAGCTGCGCCACTGAAACACGACGTTTTTTGACTGGTCCAACTCCTGGATAACGAGACCAACGACGATGGCCTCCGGGTCACCACCTTCGACGATCTGACTCATGTCCACTGGCTGTGCATCGTATATCATAAAGAGCGCATGGCCGTTTGGTAACAAAAGAAAGTCGTGAAGGTCTATCGCCAAATAGCCGTTTCCAGCCTTGAAGCTATCGACGACCGTGTACGTGTTGTCCATCGCATAGAATGTCCCCGTGTGATTGTAGGTCAAGAGCCCATTGGGCTGCTTCTTGAAGTCAAACGACCGGGCCGACATCTTCCTAAAAAATATCGGAAAACCCGTGTTGTCCAAGATCATCAAGTACGGGCTCACTGCATCACTGCCGGGCCCAAAGTTGATGTTGCTGACAAAGACAAAGCCATCCCCAGGATCATCCGACACCGCTACCGTTGTCTGCGGAAAATCGGTCGGCAGCCGATAATCGTTGGCCGAGCCATATGCTCGTTGCAAAGGAACGTCCTTTTTTCCGCCCGGCACAGATAGGTCCTCGCGGGGCTGCGGATCGATAACTAGATCGGTTATGAAGTCCTGTTGTGAGTCGTTCCTCCTTGGCGAGGTCCTAAAGTCGAACGAAAAGGGGATCGGCTTCTGATTGATCTCACCTGTGGACCCCATGTCGACGGAGACAGTGACGAGCTCACCGAGCGCAAACGGTTCATGAGGTCTGAATATAAACGTCCTTGAATCGTCGGCGATGATCCAATCTCCGGAGTGACGCCCGGTCACTTGTCCGTCGACTTCGATCGTCGAGGTCCAAGGTGCTCCCCGCTCCGCGGCGCGGGGGCGGAGTGTGATGGTCGTTGCCGCCGGGACGAGCTGGGCACCGGGCGCGGGTGAAACGTAGTAAAAATGTTCGTTTAGGGATTCAGCTAACGGGGCATCTGACGCAAATACAAGGACACCCACGGCAATTAGGAGATACCTGTACGCCTTCATTTCGTCATCCTCCTGTGCGTTCCGAGCTGTGCTGGACTGGATTGGAAAAGTCACGTGAGTTTATCACGAAAAGTCCAAGTGGTCAAGGGAGTTACGCGCTGTGTGTAAACCACATTTAGAAATGTCCGGTTCTTACACATTTAGAAATGTCCGGTTTTCGTTGTGGAAGCGGCTACGGATGAACGGCAGGCAGGCGCTTCCACGGGTGATCTTGCGGTGGCGGGTGACCGACCGGGTTGCCTCTCCTCGGCCCTGACTGCTT
>JAOTUR010000234.1 GCA_029863805.1 Candidatus Krumholzibacteriia bacterium
CCGACAATGCAGGCAAGTTGACCGTCCCCTGGCTTGAGTTCAAAAAACTCCTCAACCTCGATGAGGATGAGATCGTCATTTCCCTGGAGACATTTCAGAAACTGTTGGCCCAGACGGGTACGCGGACCACACCCTCACACGTTCTAAAAGATGGCAACGTGGTGATGACGCGTGAGGAGTTCAACAAGCTCGTCGAGCAGATGAAGCCTCCGGCAGCACCGGGTGCGACACCGCCGTTTGACCACTTGATCACCAAGGCGATGTACTCAGGCGAGATGCGAGCCTCTAGCACCGCGTTTACAGCGGTTTTCAACGTGCACGTGCTGAAGAAAGATGCTTATGTAAAAGTCCCCATCCTGCCCAGAAGCATTGCCCTGGCGGATATGAAAGTCGATGGCGAGCAGGCGTTGGTGGTGGTTGAAAACGGTTACCACAACATCGTTCTGCCGCAAGCGGGCGAATATGTAGTGACGGCAGCCTACTCGCTAAAATCTTCGCTGGACAAAGGCCCACACAAGATTGATCTGGCCATCCAGCAAACGCCGATCACACTCTTGACACTCGAGATGCCACTCGAGGACATCGATGTGGAGATCCCGCAGGCTCAGCAGGTGCTGACGAGCAAGCGCGGGGAGGCGACCCTGGTCTCCGCGGTGATCGGAGAGGGGACGGCTATCAGTGTCCGCTGGCGAAAGAAGGTCGCAGTCGCCGACAAGGTGCCCCCAAAGCTCTATGGCGAGGTACACCATCTTATTTCCATCCAAGACGACGCGCTCAAATCCAACTCGGCCATCAACTACACGATTCTTCACAGCGAAGTGGATGTCGTGCGACTGGCCATTCCCGATGACGTGAACGTGCTTACCGTCTCCGGTGAGGGCATCGGAGAGTGGCAGGAAACGACGCAAGGCGATACGCGTATTCTGATTATTCCCTTTACGTACGGGAAAAAAGGCACAGCCATCGTGAACGTCACCACGGAAACGACGTTTTCGGAGTCGGGGCTGGCCAACGCTTTTTCCGGACTACGAACCCTTGATACCGTCCGCGAGACTGGGTTTATCGGGATTGAGCTGGCCACCAGCGCCGAGGTTATCGTGACCGAAAGCGACGGTTTGGAAAAAGTCGTGGTGCAGAAGCTCCCCGCACGGCTCGTCAATACGTCGCGCCGACCGCTCATCAAGGGTTTCAAATATCTGAAGCATCCATACAGCCTGGTGTTCGACATAAAAAAGCACGAGAAGATCGCTGTTCCTGTGGCCACCATCAACTCCGCGAGTGTGGTCACGCTATTCACAGAAGACGGCAAAATTGTCCATCGTGTCGTATACCAGATTAGAAACAGCGCCAAGCAGTTTTTGGAGATTCAAGTGCCGGACCAGGCCGATGTGTGGAGCGTGTTTGTGGGAAACCAGCCGGTTGAGTCTTCCATGAACGGCAAAGGCAAGCTACTGGTACCGCTCATCCGGTCGCGCTCGGTCGATAATCAGCTCAACACGTTTCCGGTCGAGGTCATCTACTGTACGGTGCAAGACAAGTTTGCTCCCTTTGGTTCGCAGGCATCGACTCTGCCCGCCGTGGACTTACTGATCAGCCAGCTCATCTGGTCGGTGTATCTCCCCAACGACTACGCCTACGTCTATTTCAAGAGCACATTGGAGAAAGAGGAGATCATCCGCGGAGTAAATGTACTCACCAGCGCCCGCCGACAGTACGACGAGAAGGCCATGAGAGAGGTTAGATTAGGACAGGACGAATCTGGCGATGGATTGAAGAGAGTCTACAAAGGCGAAGATTACCGGAGCTATTTCCGTAACGTTCCCTTGGAAGAAGGTCAGCTGTCGGACCAGATGGATGCCGAACTCGAGTTCAGCGGCCGGCTGGAGGGACTGGCCAGCAACGAGGCGCCTCAGACTCCGATCTCTGGAAGCGTGTCGACCGGTGTGCTACCGATTCAAATTCGGGTGCCGACGAGTGGACAGGTCTACCGTTTTGCAAAGACCATCATCAGACCCGAGGATCCGTTGTCTTTTAGCGTGATCTACACGCGGTTGTGGGTTATGGGAGTTCTCAAGTGGTTGGGTGTCGGACTTATCGCGTGGATCATGTACCTGAATAGAAGACGACTCCTAAAACTCGGGCGTTGGACGGGCGAACAATTGAGTGCGATCGCCGGCTGGCTAAGACAGCGTGAACGTATCATCAAGAGACACGCCCAATCCGGCATGACGCCGTTTGCGCTGTTCGGCCTCGTCCTCCTCACATGGAGAATATCGGCGTATCTGGCGCTCGTGTGCTTCTTTCTCTTTTGGGTGGCCGTGACTCATCAAGTCATCCGCATCTGGAAAAAGAGACTGCAGATGAGAACGACGGCGAAAGGCCCGGCGGGAGAACATGGAGGCAGCCAACCCTAGAAACGGGATGGAACGATAACCTGTCAGGCTCAGACGCCGTAGTGAGGTGAGCTGGTTATGGCGAGACGCGGTCTTTATTTCTTGGTTAGCGTGGTATTTGTGGCGGCTGGCATAGCAATGACCATCCGGGGAAAGGGCGTGCTGGGGGACGCGAAAGCGAGCGCCACCTGGCCGGCAGCTTACGGCAAGATTGTGACCTCCCAGGTCACGAAAAAGAGTCACCAGTCCAGGAGAAACGGCCGTCAACGGACGACCGTGACCTACTGGGCAAACCTGTCGTACCGGTACGACGTGGACGGTCTGCGATACACATCCGACACCGTGTCTTTCGGCGAGTACGGTAGCGATGATCCCGAGCACGCCCGTGACGTCGTGCATCGTTATCCTGAGGGCAAGGAAGTGGAGGTGCACTACAATCCCACAGATCCTGAAGTCGCCGTCCTGGAGCCGGGGGTTTCGAGGTCGTCCTACTTAGCGCTGGGGTTGGGTCTCGTATTCTCCATCACCGGTGCAGCGCTTCTGGTCGGGGGCATCATCCGCCTGCGATAGGCGGCCGCGTGTCGTTGCAATCGATCACGGCAGTTTTCCGGGCATGAGCCCATGCCTCCGGTTGACGCGCGCGCAGCCGGCCAACGTCGACTTCGAGGGCGGCGGCCTACCTTCGCTGACGGCTCTCCAGGTCGCTCACCCAACTCGTCACCAACGTCAGCGGCCAAATACTTCCTTCGTCAGCGTCCTCGAGGATCAAAAGACGCTCACCGTCTGGTGTAAGGTCGTAGGAGATTTCCGCGTTGGATTCAAAAAGCGGTGTGGTCTTACCGATGGCAAACATGTTCGCGTCCTGCTCGGTCTTGACAAAATAAAAGGTGTTGTCCGCTCCAAAGTAATAGATGCCACGACCGCTTGGATCCCAATTCGGTTGAAAGCCGCCACCGCTCGAGATCTGCCACTTCCTGCCCGCCGCCGGAAAGGAGGTGACGTATACCTCGAAGCTACCCGACTCATCTGATATGTAGGCGATCCAATTCCCGTCACCGGACACGGTGCCGTTGTACTCACCGTACTTGGTGCCGACCACCTGAAACGGTTCGCCAGCACCGTCCGCTGGCACCGCCCATATGTTACCCGTGTTGGTCGAGTCGTTCACAAAATAGACGATGAAACGACCGTCACGGGTCCAGTCTGTTGCAAAGGCAAGGCCTTCGGTTTCGATCAGTGGTTCTTCATTGCTCGCACCACCCACGTTCTTGATAAACAGCTGTGAGCGGTTATCGCGTCCGCTGGCAAAGGCGATGCGGTTGGCATCCGGCGACCACACCGCATCCTCGTCGGATGCGGGGTCGAAAGTGAAACGCGTGCGCACGCCGCGACCGACATCGAAGATCCATATGTCACCTGTACCCCCCGCGAGGTCGAAGACGTCGACCGCGACGAACTTCCCGTCCGGTGAGACCCTGGGCGAATCCTGCTGCACTATATCCCCCAGCCGACCCAGTTCTTTGCCGCTGAGGTCGCGCCACACCAGCTGTGCACCGGGTATGCTCAACCCCGACTGGTACACCAACATGCCGTTTTCGCTGGCGTCAAAAATACCACACATCGCGGCGGGTATGAAGCGTACCGGGTCCGCTATCGGCGCCGGGTCACCGGTGAATTCGAGCTTTGCCGGGTCGAAGGGTTGCGCCATAAGTGTCGTCTGTCGCAAGAAGAGCAGGTGTCCCGACGCATAGACGGCGTTGGAATTGGCGCGCAGGATCTCCTTGTCCTCACCACCCGAAAGCGAAGCGGTACGGATAACACTCGCCTCGCTACCGACTCGCGCGAAGTAGATTAGGCGATCACCGTCCGGCAAAAATTGGGGAAAGCGATGCGAATTCTCGCCTTCATCGGTGCGTAAGTCGGTAATGGGGGTCGAACGTCCACCCACATCGGACACGCGGTGCAGCACCGTGTTGAAGGAAGGCGCAAACACGATCGTGCCGTCACGGTTCCAGCCGCCGCCCTTTCCCACCGGTGCCTCGCACAACGTAAGCGGTGGCCCGCCGGCAATGTCGATCCTCTTGAGTTTGCCGCCGGCGAAAAAACCCACGCTGCGGCCATCGGGCGACCAGAACGGATAACCCGCGTCATCCGTACCCGGGAGCGCACGGCTGTCGACGGCTTCGAGCTCACGCACGTAGAGAAGCGACGCACCGCCTGCGGCACGTCCCGTATAAACGACTCGTTCACCCTGGGGCGAGATGACCACCGGTCCCGGATGAATGCCACGTAGGTTGAAGCGCACCTTTTCCGGTGGCAAAATCGATGTCCGTAGGACCGGCGTGGGCTCGGGGGATTTCTGCAGGAATGCGATCGCACAGACCGCCGTTGTGATGGCCAGGACACCGGCCACTATCCACGCGGTCATCGCGCCGGTGCGTTTTTGTGGCGTGGCCGCAGCCGGCGCTTCGACCGACGCTTCGTCGGCCGCATCACCTCGCAGGATCGAATCGATCATGATACGCGCTTCGCCTATGTCGCGCAGACGCTGCTTCGGGTCCTTGTCGAGACACCGCCCAAGGAGTCTGGTGATGGCATGGGGCATGTCCTTGGGCAGGGCATCCCAGTCGGGATCCGCGCGAAGGACGGCGGCGAGTGTGTCCGAAAGCGTGTCTCCGGTGAAGCACTGTTTGGCCGTGAGCATTTCGTAGAGGACGCAGCCGAATGCAAAGATGTCCGCTCGTTTATCGACGGTTTGGCCACGTGCCTGCTCGGGGCTCATGTAAGCCGCGGTACCGAGAATCACGCCGGCCACGGTGGGACTGCTCGCCATCACCGTAGGCGAGTTCGACAAGTTTGCGTTTGTGGTTTCGGATTCCCAGGCCTTGGCCAGGCCGAAGTCGAGCACCTTGACCGTACCATCCGGGGTGAGCTGGACGTTGGCTGGCTTCAAATCGCGGTGGACGATGCCCTCTTCGTGGGCGGTCTCCAGCGCCTCGGCAATCTGCCGGCACAGAGCTAGCGCTTCCTGCCAGCCAATAGCGCCCCGCGCAAGCCGCCGCGCCACGTCCTCGCCCTCCACCATTTCCAGTACCAGGAATCGCTTGCCGTTCACATGTTCGAAACCATGGATGGCCGCGATATGCGGGTGGTTCAGTGAAGCAAGGAGCTTGGCCTCGCGCTCAAAACGCGCGAGCCGCTCGGTGTCGGTGGCGAGTGAATCCGGCAAGAACTTGAGGGCGACGTCGCGTCCGAGCCGAGTATCGTGGGCTCGGTACACCTCGCCCATGCCGCCTTCGCCGATCTTCTCTATCACCGAATAGTGTGCTAGTTCCTGAGGCATGGGATAATCCAGCCCTTTCCAGGGTGTCCGTAACCAGGACTGGAATGCCCAATTGTAGTCGATGTGCAGGGTGTTGTCACAGGCAAAGTTGCCATGCGGGGCGGTATAGTGCCAAGGCGACGCGTGTAAAGGTGTTACGAAGTAGCTAGGTAACGAACAGTTGCTCGATCCACAACAGCTCTCCGTCCATGGTGTCAACGTACGCGAACCACGGCAATCCCCCCGGCTGCCCGATGGGAACCCTCCAAGCA
>JAOTUR010000018.1 GCA_029863805.1 Candidatus Krumholzibacteriia bacterium
TGCGCATCGCCGGCGAGTCTGTGGCGCGCGCAGAGATGGCGATTTGGAGCATCGTCTTCTCGCTCAACGTCTTCATCACCATCAACACGGCCGCCGAGATCGCCGCAGCGCCGGTCGTCTCGAGTCTTGGCAAGCGCTTCAAGCTGCACCCTTATCGCCGGGCGAACATGCTAGACGCCGTTACCTCGGCTTTGGGCTACATCTTTCCTTGGGGTGGTGGTGTTCTGATCGGTTACGCAACCATACGTGGGCTGGTTGGTGAGTACGACTTCATCACCGTCGTCGCACCGACGCAAGTGTGGCCTTATGTGCTACACGGTTGGTTGCTGGCACTCGTTATGCTAATCGCATCGATAACCGGGTTCGGGCGGAGGTACGAAGCGGCGGATGGGACACCGACCAAGGTCAAGCCCGCGGGTCGAGAATCGACGAATGCGACGGCCGATTAGAGGCCGATTGCTCTAACCCCAAACCCGACATGAGGATATCGCCGAGTGACCAGCACCGGTGACGGCAGTAATCAATCCAGCACCCAGAGGACGAGGTGTGAACCCTTGCAGATTCGAGACAACCTAAGAAATTCCTACAGAGACCTATTTGGCGCGGACGTGATGAGCGCACTGGCCTCGTTGGCCAGATTCGATGAAGAACGAAAACTTATCATGGCAGCCAGAATCGCCAGACGGGCGGAACGGATGCGCCGCGGTCAAAAAATATCCTTTCTCGATCCGAAAGATTACATCCCCCGCACCCGCCTCAAAGTCCAGGACGCAAGGAACGGCAAGTTTGTCGGTGCGGACATTCCTGGGGACCTGGAGCGACAGTGGATCCAGGGTACAGGACCGGGGGCAAAACCGAATTGCCCGATCGACACGAGCATTCGCAATGTCGCCTATGCGTTGCTGTCAGGCGCCGATGGCTGGATGTTCGATGGTGAGGATGCTCTGGGGCAGATAACAACGATGTCCTTGGATAATCAGAGAAACCTCAAACTGGCCATCCGCAAGGATCCCATTTTTATGAACGCCGCCGAGCAGGTGGCCCGCGAGATGAATCGATGGTCGTCGCAGTTTTTTGGCAGAAACATCATCGCAGATTGGCGCCAGCAACTGGACTTTACCACAAAGATTTTCCGCACCCGAGGATTGCATTTGGACGATAGGCACACTCGTGATCATAACGGCCGCGGATTTTCGGCATCCATCGTCGATATGACGCTCTACATCGTTAATAATTACCGGGAACTACAGAAAACAAACTCGTCGCTGGTTCTGTATCTTCCCAAGATACAGACGGCGGAAGAGGCGGCTTTGTGGAGTGACATGATGTCGGCGCTCGAGCAACACCTCGGTCTCACCCAGGGAACCATAAAAGCCTACGTTCTCGTTGAACAACTCGAAGCCACTTTTCAGTTGATGGAGATAAGAGCGGCGCTGGGCAGGCACTTCGTCGGGTTCAATACGGGTCGATGGGACTACATAAACAGCGTGGCCGACGCGATGGCCTGGGATGAACGGTTTGTTAATCCCAATATCGAAGCCATAACTATGACCTACGGGTACATGAGAACCTACGAAGATCGCGTGCGACGGGCTGTAAACACGCCCGACATGAACGGCAATTTTGCGCTTTGGCAAGGGGGCATGGAACCCAATATCCCTGTCGGCTCGAAGAAAGGCGTGGCAGACAGTATGGTCAAGGCCGTTGCCGGCGGGGAACGCGAACAGAGGGAGGGGGCCAGCGGCAAGTGGGTGGCACATTGGAAAATGGTTCACATCGTGCGCCCCGTGTGGGAAACCATGGGCCACAAAAACCAACTGGGGAGATCTTTCCCGCCTCTGACTTACACAAAAGCGGATGCCGACGCTTTGACGTTGCTCGAAGACGCTCCCAGAACCATTAGAGGGGCCAGAAACCTTATCAGTGTCGCGCTGCAATACGGCAATGCGTTTGGGCAGGGATTCCAGGCAGCAGCTCTCAAGCCGGCCGATTTCTTTGGCGATGACGACATACTGTATCTGATGGAGGATATGGCGACGGGAGAGATCCGGCTGAGCATCCTGTGGGAGTGGATACACAAGGGCGCAAAACTAACCGCGAACGATGCGGATACCGGACTAAAGCGTGGAGACGTTTTTCGCACCGACATGTTTCAACGGTTGTTGAAAGAGGAGTACGACAAACTTCTCAAGGCGAAGGATAAGGACGTTCACAATGTATCCAAGCAAACGACGCTACCCATTGCCAGAGAGATTGTCGACAGATACGTAATGGATGATGTCAAGGCTCCCTGGTATATAGACCTGTTGAATGTCAATTTGAATAATCACGATCTGCCACGGGCCGTAGAAAGGATTGACCTGTACATGACAGCTTTCAAGAAGGATGGCACCCGCATAACGGAGAATTTGGACTTTGCGGGGGACCAGTCGTCGGCGATCGCCTCGGAGGACGAAATGGGATTTCTCGACCGAGAGGTCAAGAAAACCGAGCAATGGTTTTCCAGCCCCCGCTTTCGGGGGATCACACGTCTTTATACACCCCGGCAGGTGGTCGAGCAACGGGGGACGATTCAGAGGGACTACACGCTCGCGAGAATAGCGGCAGAGCGATTCTATGATCGACTGACAGCACTATTCTCCGCTCGCGAACACATTACAACCTTTGGCCCCTACTCACCGGGACAGGCGGTGGCCATGAAACGCATGGGTATCGAGGGTATCTATTTGGGAGGATGGGCCACATCCGCGAAGGGCTCGGATGCTGAGGATCCGGGGCCCGACTTGGCCAGCTACCCCCTTAGCCAGGTGCCGGACGAGGCAGCAACGTTGGTGCGTGCTCTGGTTGCCGCGGATAGGAATCAACAATTTGCCAGATCGAGAATGAGTGAAGAGGAGCGCAAGCGCACACCAAGCGTCGACTACCATCCGTTCATCATTGCGGACGCCGACACGGGACACGGGGGTGAAGCGCATGTCAGAAACCTCATCCGTCGATTCGTCGAAGCGGGTGTGCCCGGTTATCACATCGAAGATCAAAAGCCGGGCGTAAAAAAATGCGGTCATCAGGCCGGCAAAGTGCTGGTGCCTCGCGACGAGCAGATCAAGAGACTAAATGCCGCCCGTTTTCAGCTCGATATAATGAAGGTTCCAGGGATCATCGTCGCTCGAACGGACGCCGAAGCGGCAACGTATCTGGATGGCCGTGGCGATGAGCGTGATCACCCCTTCATTCTCGGTGCCACCAACACGGGCGTGCCAAGTTTCAAGATTGCTTTCACTGCGATCTTAAAGAGATTTTATATGAAGGGAATCGAGGACGTCAATGGGCACTTGTTGTACGAAATATCCGATGAGACATACGACGACGCAATCGCCTGGCTCGAGCACGCGGGCGTCATCGCTCTTACAGATGAGAATATTCAAGCGATTAAGAACGGCAAAGAAGCGAGTATCGATACAGCCTTGGGCAGGGTCACGACAGGATTCCTGGATACGTGGCAGATGGAGGCGGGACTCAAAACCTATGGGCAAGCGGTCACGGATGTCTTGAAGTTCAATATCGATGAAGGTTCACCGTTCGATATGACGGTTGAACAATGGCACGAGTACGCCCGGCGAGTCTCATTGCCGGAGGCACGGGCCAAGGCCAAGGCCATGGGAATAAATGTTGCCTGGGACTGTGAATTACCCAGGACACCGGAGGGTTATTACCAAATCCAGGGTGGAATCGAGTACGCCATCGCTGCATCGCTTGCCGCCGCGCCTTTCGCCGACATCCTGTGGATGGAGACAAAAACAGCCAACTTGGAAGATGCAAGAGTGTTTGCCGACGCTATTCACGGCAAATACCCAGACAAGATGTTGGCCTATAATCTATCTCCCTCGTTTAACTGGGATACAACCGGCATGACTGATGAAAACATGAGAGAGTTCCCGAAGGAGTTGGGTAAATTGGGATACGTCTTCAACTTCATTACGTATGGAGGTCATCAAATCGATGGCTTGGCGGCGGAGGAATTCGCAACGGCGCTGGCGGAGGACGGGATGCTCGCCCTGGCTCGTATACAACGCAAATTCAGGTTGCTCAATTCTCCCTACAAGACGCCTCAGACCTATGTAGGCGGTCCACGGATCGATGGCGCGCTCATGGCCTCCTCGGGACGCACTACCACCACCAAGGCGATGGGCAAAGGTTCGACCCAGTTTCAGCACCTGATACAGACCGAGGTTCCGCGCAGGCTTCTGGAGGATTGGCTGACTTTATGGGCAGAACACAACGGAATAAAAAGCTCTTTGAGCGTCGTGCTGCGGCCGCATACGGCCGGCTCGGATTTGTTGGAACTGAGGGTTGTGGACCGGGCGGGAACACGGGTGGCAGAGGTAATATTTGCCACCATACAGGATCGTAGAGACCGGAATATTCTATCGGTCAGAGATCAGACAACCTTCACAAAGGAATTTCGTAAGAAGCGGCTGATGACCTTGATTCATTTGTTCTTAATCCACCGATACAAGATATTCTCGGTCCACTACGTCACTCCCACCGAAGATAACCAGAAGCAGACCGAAGGAATGAGAGCCTTGGGCATCTATAATGATGTAAAGACCGAGATTGGGCAGATCATCGTAGCCGGTATAAATACGACGATGGTAAAAGACCTGCTCGACACTGATCAGAAACAGCTAAGAGCGCTGATCGCCAAGAGCTATTGATGCGTTGGTCGGCACTCAGTTCACGCGTTTCGCCCGCACACCCTCGCAATGACTGCGAATACCAAGGCCTTAATAGACACGCGATGTCACCGGGTTGGGTGGTTACAGCCACTCTGGTGTCGTAAATGGCAATCGACCAAGGTTTGTCGTGAATCGTTTCGGCCACCCTTGACCGTAAAGTCCATCCCGCATAGAATAGGACGCCAAACCAGCGGCCGTATGTCGTGATGTCGGGTCTTACGAAGTCGGCAAAGGGTGAGAGGAAACAAAATGATGCAGAGAGAAATGCCTAGAAAGGAATTTTTGCAGGAGCTGGTTTCTTTGCTGGTTTTTGCTGGCGCCGGTGCAGGCCTGCTGGCGAGCTGTGGCAAGACAGAGGAATCGGCGCAAACAGCAAGAACAGACCTCGGCGATGCCAAGGGTACGCAAAAGACCTCCAAGACCACGGCAAGCGACCGGTGTACCGATGTGTCCGGGCTCACCGCAGCCGACGTCAAGATGAGAAATGAGACGCTCAAGTATGTCGCCGGATTCGGACAAGCTGTGTGACAACTGCAAGTTTTGGCAACCGCCCGCAGGCGAAGGCGTGTGCGGTGGGTGTCAGCTTCTCAAGGGACCGATAAACCCCAAGGGGTACTGTGTGTCCTGGTTTACCCGCGACGCCTAATAAGATCGGGACCTGGTGAGGGGAGGGTGGCGTATTGATGCATGCCTCCACTCGAAAGCGCTGAACGTGACAAGACGGCACTGTCGCTACGACCGTGTCCAAACAATGGCGGGAGTATCTCAACCATGCAACTGAAGTGTCGTGCCCTTGCAGTGGCGCTTGCAGTCGTGTTCTTGCTGTTTTTGAGCGGTTTGGCCTCGGCAGAGACGCAGGGTTGGATCAACAATGGAGTCTCGCTTGCCGTAACACGGACTGTCGGCTTTGACTTTTCGTGGGAGGGTCGCTATGGCTCAGCAGTGTACTACGGAACGCCGTTCCTTAGAAACCTACAGATCGCACCGGTGTACAAATTGCCTGCGAATGCCTATCTCACGGTCCGCTACAAGAGAGAGGAAGTGACTCAAAGCTCGTTCATAAGCCACGAGAATCGCGTAACATACGAAGGCGGCTGGAAGATGCGCTTGGCCGAGGATCTGGCATTTGATACCCGTCTCAGATTCGAATCGAGAAATTTTGAAGAGGAAACAGTCCAAGATCACCTCCGTTATCGCTTTCGCGTGCGTGTGACCTATAAACTGCGTTTCCAGAAACTCCACATCGATCCCTTTATCGCGACCGAGCCCTTTGGCGACGACAAAGGCAGCACAGAGGTCTTCTTGAATCGCAACCGCTTTTATTTGGGTGCCGGTATTCCCGTCACTGAAAAAGTCAAGTTGGTGGCCAGCTACATCCGCCAGGATACAAGGGACAAAGACACCATCCACATAATGAACATGGGAATAATGTTCAAATTGTAAGCGTTATTGAGAGCTAAACCCTAAAGCTGGTCGCCTTCGTTGACTGTAAGGCATTTTACTGTTCTATCTGTAAGAAAGCGACTCCTCGGATTATTAACCGACACGAGACTGGCGGGATCTCCAGGGTGACATAGTGCATTCACGATCAACGAGGGAGACATCTTGAATTGGGTGGCCAGACACCTGGGCCGTCGTCTAGCCAATTTTCTCAATCAACCGCTGAAACACTACGAGCGGTTGGATGTCATCGAGGAGGATGAATACAGGGCTCTGCTACGACCCGGCGATGTGCTTCTCGTAGAAGGGGATCGGCGCATAAGCGTTGCGATCAAGTATCTCACTCAGTCCACTTGGTCACACGCCTGCATGTACATCGGCGATGTGCTCGGTAGCAATAATGATCGGCGACTTGACCTGATCGAGGCAGATATCGAGCACGGCGTGATTGCCGTGCCACTCAGCAAGTACGTCCACCACAACTCGAGAATCGCTAGACCCGTGGGGCTGAGCCACCAAGACCGGAGACAATTGATTGATTTCGTCGTTTCTCAGCTTGGCCACGAATATGACCTCAAGAATGTGCTCGATCTCCTGCGCTTCCTGCTGCCCGAACCCCCCGTGCCAGCGCGCTTTCGACGTCGCCTGCTCGAGTTCGGCAGCAGTGATCCAACACGCGCGATTTGTTCGACGTTGCTTGCACAAGCTTTCCAGGCGATCAAATACCCCATACTTCCGCGCCGGGGTATAGAATGTGTCGACGATGAAGGTGAGATAAGCGAAAAAGAGATCTTGCGCGCGCGTCATCACACGCGTTTTACGCCACGTGATTTTGACCTTTCACCCTATTTTGCAGTGATCAAACCGACGCTCGAGCGCGGTTTTGACTACAGCAGATTGAGATGGCATCGCGACACCCTCGCCGATTCCTCGGATGACCCAAACGCCGCCGACTCTTCGCGACCCTCCTGATACGAGCCTGGCTGTTGCTATAAACTCTTCCCCCGCGTGGCCTGTCTCTTGCAAACAACGCCTTGCTAACCCCATGTGACAAGTTCCGGGAGGCAAGTTATGAAGACCAAAAAGCGAACGGCGCTCTATGTCATTGCTATTATTGTAATTCTCGCCATGGCCTGCTCGAAACAGGCCGCCCAGGTGGTCGAACTCAAGACCTACCCGGTGGACGCCATGGCTGGAATCCTGACAACGTCCGGCGTCACCATCGACACCGAGATCACCAGCGACGGTCGCGGCTCGCTGCAAATCCTCGCCGATGCACCTAGAACCGTTCGCCTGTACGAAACCGGCGACGTCGACGTGGAGAACGCACGGTTGCTCTTTCAGGCACGCGTTCGCACGGAAGATATCCAGGGACAAGCCTACTTGGAGATGTGGTGTCATTTTCCCGGCAAGGGAGAGTATTTCTCGCGCTCTCTGCACGCTCCACTGACCGGCACAACCGATTGGACAACACAGGAGACGCCGTTCTTTCTAAAAAGTGGTCAAAACCCTGATAACGTGAAGTTGAATGTCGTCATCGATGGTAAGGGTACCGCGTGGATCGATGATATTCGTGTGGTGAAAGGCCCACTCAAGTAGGTCCAACCTTAAGGTGGGAAAATCCGGTTGAGTCGCTGAACGGCTAACTCGACGCGGTCGGGTGGCTCGCCCGCAAAGCAGATCCGGATCCATTGCGCATAGTCCTTCCCAAAATCTTCGCCGGGCGCCACGGTGACTCCCGCCTGCAGGCACTCGTCGATCACCTGCCAATACTCCCGACCGCGCAGATGTTCTTCTATCGAGAAGAAAAGGTAATAGGTTCCTTCGGGTACCTGAAGTGAGATCTTGAGGTTGGCGACAAACATGTCCCGAATCTCCCAGAAGTGCTCGACGAACCTGGTACTCCACAGGGATCGGGTTTTCACTGGTTCTACCATCATCTGCTGCGCCACCGTCGCGGGGCTGTAGAGCTGATGCACCATGATCTTGTTCAGGTTTTTCAAGAGTGCGTCAGTAGTCACCACATAGCCCAAGCGAAGACCCGAAAACATATAGACCTTTGAGAAGGTAAAAATGGAAAGCGTTTGCTCAAACATCTCCGGAAGACTGCCGATCGACAAATGCACGTGATCATCGAACGTCATTCCGTCGTACGCCTCATCCGATATGATCCATAGACGATTTTGTCTGGCAAAATCGGCGATTTGCCGCAACTGCCTTTTGTTGAGCACCTTGCCACTGGGATTGTTCGGCGTGTTCGCATATAACGCCACCGTCTTCGCTGTAAGGTACCCTTCAAGATAGGCCGCGATATCCAGGTCAGGTTCCTCGTAGAGCCGCGTATAGAACGGAACCTCGATCACCCTGCCGCCAGCCAGTCCTACCATGCCGCGGAAAAAAGGCCAGTAGGGGGAAAGCAGTAGCACATCCTCGCCGGGGTCGACCAGCGTCTGCACGCTGACATTCAGTGCATTGCACGCGCCCGCCGTCATCATGATGTTGGTTGGTCGGGCATCCAGCTGATTTTCCGTTTGCAGCTTGGTGGCGAGGGCCTCTCTCAGCTCATAGACCCCAAAAGTGTCCGTGTAGCGGTTGAAACGCGGATACATTTTCATGAAGCGTGGATCGATGGGAATAGCATAAGGGGGTGGCGCGTAGGCGTCACCGATGTGCAAATTCACCAGATCGCTTCCGTGCGCCTCTACCTTCGAGCGAAATTTCTCAAAAACCGAACCGGTTATGTGATTGGTTCTCTCCGCGATTTTAGGAAATCTGGGCACAATGGGCCCCTCACCTTCGCACTCGCCGCACCAGCCGCTCTACTCAATATGGTTGTATACGCCAGGTAGGTTCCATCGTAGAGGCTCTGTTCCTTAAAACGTCCCACCGCTTGCACGATTTCATTTTTGCACTCGCGACTCGGCCTATTCCTTTGCCTTCCTGAATTTCTTCACCTGGTCGGCGAAGTAGGCATCGCCGGGCTCCTTCTCGGCAGCTTCCAGCCCGATCTCTATCGCGCTGTCGTACTCGCCTCTGGCAAAGTGTAGTTCGGCCAGTGTATCAAGGTAGCCCGGATGACGATCGCTAAGCTGTACAGCCTTTCTGGCTAGTGGCAGCGCCTCGTCCAGGCCAACTTTTCTGGTGGCACAAAACCAGGCGAACGAATTCATCGCCTTGGGGTCATCAGGGTGACGGTCGACATAAGTGAGATAGGTAGCCACACACTTATCAGCATCGCCCAGCTTGTGGTAGCAACGCGCCAACAGCGTCGTCACGTCGTCCATATACTCCGACCCCGCATATTTAGCCATCAGCTCCTCAAACATTTGTGCCGCGTCCGTGTAAGAACCACCCTCGTAGTGGACTTTCGCGAGTTTGTAAAAAACCTCTGCCTTTTCGTCCACCGAAGCATGTGGAGCGAGTTCGGTGAATCTGTTCAACGCTTCCTTCGCCTCCGGCACCAGTCCAGCATCTCCATACTTCATACCGAGCGATTTCCACGCTTCGGGATCATCTGGATTCTTACCAACCATGGCTTGGTAGTGTTCCACCGTACCGATTCCCCGAATGTAATCGCCCATTACCTTGACGAACTTATCCGCATTCAAGAACCCAAGATACCGGTCGACCTCCTCGCCATCCGGGTTGAGAAGAATCGTCGTGGGCCATGCGCTTACGCGGTATTTCTTGGACAACGCTATACCAACGCCTTTCTCGGAGTCGTATTTTACGGGGATCAGGTCCGCAAGAAACTTCTTCACCTTTTCATCGGTGTACGTTTCTTTATCCATCTGTTTGCACGGTCCACACCACACCGTGTAGAAATCTATCAGTACATATTTTGTTTCGGCCTTCGCCCGCTCGATGATGTTCTCGTAGGAGTCGTCGACCCATGTGACTTCAGCCCGCGCCTCCAACACCGCAACCAGTAGCAATAGCAACGCCATCGCTGCGATTGGTTTCGACAGCTTCTTCATCCTGTTCCCCTCCTGTTGTGGTTCTGATGGGTACGATTGCTGCGTGTGGACGCGCGGCAAACGGAACGGTGCCTCCCCAAATCCGTACGCTGGCCCCAACCAACGCGAGTATGCGCGCCGGCCTCGCCCGTCTCTGGCGGTTCGCTTCGCCGCGGTGGCAAGCTAGGTATCCGGCGGTCCTAGTATTCTAACAACCACAACCACCCGTTGCCACAGGCAATTGGGCCTTCTCACCGTTCCAACCATCAACACTCGGGCTGCCGCTTCCGAGTCGGAACAAAAAAAAAGAGCCTGCCCGGCGATGCCGGGGCAGGCTCCAGGGCGGGTCTTGCCTACGTTGCGACCATCACCCTCTGCCATCTTCCTTCGATAACGCTGTCGCCTTTTCCTGGGTCAAAGAAGAAGCCTCCATCCGTTGTTCGATTCTCATCGGGCCAGTCCCGGTCAGGTGCTCTTTGACGCTCAGGCACCACACCAGGATGTCTGGAATCGTAAGAAGAAGAATGCTTGCCGACCCCACGATCAATGCCGTCCACACAAAGACACCCAGAAGATTTTCCACTGCTCTTCCTACCTGAACGGTTTGTTCGCCTTATCGATCCCGCCCGACAACGGCTTTGCAACCGACAAACCGGTCACACCAGACGGGGCCGCGCGATGAGTTGGGGCATCTGCCGATCGTCTGGGTTAGATCCCGCGTTGGGTCTTGGGCTTTGTTTGTGGAGAGGCGGTGAAAAACAAGGGCTTTTGAAGAGACAGCTGTGAGCTAATATCAACCACCATAATGTGTTTCGCCACCCGACTCCCTCAACCGGCGATATGATGGATTTCTTAAGCTGTGGTGAACCGCCGAACACTTGCTTGTATGTTCACGATTCATGCCAGGTCGCGCGATGGCATCGCGTCCGACGAGGACAGGGGGTCACGTGATCGGGGGCCCACCTCTTCCATTCGCTACTGCCGCATGTGCTTGGTTTGTGATACGATGCGCCCATTGAGCGTGAAGACGCCGAACGAGTCGCACCGTCACTGGCAGACCCTGCCGCGAGGCGATATGCACAACAACCATTCACAGCCAGACCTCAAGTCCGTACACCAGGCCGCGCTGCGCTGGCTGGTGAGCAGCCATGTGCGTGGTGCCGACGGAGCGTACCGCAGTATCTATAAACCCCGGACGCGCGAGTACGAGGACTTTTACCCGGGTGATTCCTGTCTGGGCGTGACCGCGGGGGCTGTCGTGACTCTTGAGCGGGCCGGATACCCAGATCTCGCCCTCCAGTCTGCTGGACACATTCGCGGTCTGCTCATCGAGAAAAACCGAGACTGGGCCGGAGCGCTTCCCACGGGGCGGAATAGCCAGCATTTCCTACCCAACTTCATGATGTTTGGGGTTCTGGCCCTTCTGCACGCGCATCGAAAGAACCGCGACGACGGGTTTTTGCAGGCAGCTGCTCGTGCAGGAACGTTTGTCATGGATAAGATGCAGCTCACAGACGGCAGCTTTTACCAGATGTTGGGACGGAAGAGACACTACAGGCTGTTGACACGTCATCTGCTGCCGCGGCATACCATGCACGCGGCTTGCATCCCGGCATTCCTCGAGCTTTGCACGGCGACGGGTGAGGCTCGCTTCAGATCTGCGGCGCTGCGTTTCGCGGACTGGCTGTGCCGCCAGCAGCGTCCGGATGGTTCCTTCCCGCTGGAAAGACATACGCCGCTTAGCAAGGTCGCCGTGGGGCTTAGGAACCGAGACCTATCGGAGATTGTCCGCGGAGGCCTGAGGGCACATCCAGCGGCCCACACCTACTCGATCCAAGGCTTGATGCTCCTGGGCCGTATCGAAGAGGCCCGACGCGCGGCTCAATGGTTGAGTCAGCAGCTGGGCCCTAACGGGCTGCTATATCAGTTCTACTATCCGGATGGGACGCACAGCATCGAGGAAGACGTCATGCCCACGGCTCACCTCGGTCTGCTAGTGCTGGAGTATCCCGAACTCGGACTCGACAAAGCACTCCCTGCGACCATCGCCGAGGGAGTAGCCTATGCGCAGATTCGAAGTGAGGATCCCGATGCACATGGAGCGTTGCGAGGCTTGCCCTTGCACCCAATCCGCGGAGATCAGGCATACGCGTGGGATACGATTTTCGGGATCGAGCTCTTGCATAGAATTCTGCCGACATAGACTGTCCTTTGCATCTCTCCTCGCCTACAGGCCGCCGTCTGACGCCCACGCTCCGCCGGACCTCGCGCTCGCTTGACACTCACATGACTCCTTGCTAGCTTCACACCATGACTCCCCAACAGCCTCAACCCCGGGTGCGGGCCGCAACCGAATCCGACCGGGAACGCATCAATCTCCTGCTCGACTCTCATTACTCGGGGTACGCCGGTCCGCTCGACAGACAACAAGCACCGAGACCGTCCCCACCCGTTGATCGCCGTGGCAAACCGATTTCCTACCTGTTGGCCGAGGTCGACGGCCGGGACGTCGGCGTCGTCGGCATAACCCAAGATGGTGACCTGGCCGAATGGAGTGTGACCGACAACGCGCGATCCGATGCGGTTGCCGATGCTTTGCTGTCCGCGGCCGAGCAGTGGGCCCGAGGCCGGGGTGCAAATCAATGCGCGGTTATGATCGCCTCGGATGACGCCGTTTCTGCTCGAGCACTCGCCCGTCGGGGCTACCGCGAGTTTCCTTCGCCCATCACGGTGATGCGAGTCGTGCACTTTTCACGATTTCTTTCCAAAGTACTCGACGCACGCCGCGACCGGGTGGCCGCATTGCCTCACATGACCGCACGCATCATGCTCACTCCGGGTCGGTACCCGCAACTCCCGGAAACCCACCTGCGCATCGAATTGTTCAACGGGCGCTCTAGCGTCCAGGCAGACGCGGATGGGAGGGTGGACTTCACCATCTGCACTACCGCGACCGATCTCGCAGAGTTTTTGCTGGGAATGCATCGAGTCTGGCCCTTCGCGCTGAGACGGGCCCGTGTTCAACCATGGAGACGGCTCCCGGCGTCGGTGCGACTTCTGAGGCTTCTCAGCCCGACCTGTCCGTGGTATTCGTCGCTTGGAGAAAGACGATGAATCGGTCGCAAGACGCGAACGTGGCTCGTACCGGCAAGGCCAAACCGGTGATCTCGTATCGCACCTTCCAGAGTGGTGACGAGGCGGGGGTCGTCGCGGTCTTGAACGCCGCCTACCCGACCCCGTGGGGAACTCTCGAGCAATGGAGGGCTAAACACGGAGGTCGTCGGGGATTCCGTCCGGAGGAGATCTTCGTGGCAGAGTGCGACGGTCGGATCGTTGGATGTCTTCACACCGCGGTGCGACCGGTTCGCATCGGACCGGGCGTGCAGGTTCGACAGTCCTTCGATGGTGACCTGGCTGTTCACCCGGATTTCCGAGGCCTGCAGATCCCGGAGGAGCTTTATCGACGGTCTTCGGAACTTTACTACGAGCAGGGCATCGAGCTACGCGGTGGGTTCACGAGTCCGCGACTGTGGTCGCGTTTCTACCAGCCGCGAATCGGCTACGTCGCGGGGTTTGATCGTACGCGGCCGTTCAACAAGCAGCTGAGCTCATCGAAGCTCTGTCAAGGCCTCTTACAGATCCTGGGGGATGCTCAACCCGCAGACCCCGAGGCCGAAGCGGCGGTCGTGGGCGAGAGTGGAGATGAAGACCGGATGGCACCCAAGTCGATCGGCCCCACCCTGGAGCTGCGGATAAAGGACATCGAACCAATCCGGCTGCGGCTGGTCGATCGGGGGGCGTTCGTGTTGGATCCGGCGGACGACTTGGGTCGCGCGCTTACCCTGTATGCCGATCAGACTATCTTTGGTACGGGTAGCGGCGCTCTTGGGCAGGCGAAGAATCTTATACGACTCATCCTGGCGCGCAGAATTCGTGTTCGAGGAGTTCTGACGTCCGGCCCGGCTGTTCTATCCTGGCTTTTCCACCACCGACGTGTTCTCCTGCAGCGTCTGCGTCGCCCCAGATCCTGACGCGCGAGGATACTCGACCTCCAACAACCCACCGCGGGCGAATTCAGCAACGGCGCAAGATCTACGCGGCGGCCCTTGTCATGGTGATTACTCGTGGTTCTTCCGGGTGGGTGGCTCCGGGGGAATTGGTTTGTCATGGGGATCAAGTGGCGTATCGGATGTCGCCTTTGCGAGCGCGGCCACCGTTGCCGGGGACAGATGGTGCTCGACCCGGTCTGCCGGCGCATGAACATGATCGGTCGGGTAACCGAGTCCATAGAGATAGCTTTCGTAGAGCCGATGCCGTCGGATGAGGTCTTCGGTGTACCGTAGACCTCGCTCGGTGAGCCGATACGCCCCTTCACTGACTGCGAGTAGTCTTGTCCGCACCAGCCGCTGCGCCACCACCAGCGCCTCGCGCACAGCCCAGTTCTGACCCTCTCCCAACTCACCCACGGTGAAGTGAGGTTGATGGCTGCGCTCGCGCCTTCGCCACGCCCACAGCAGCAAATCCTCTTCGACCAGTCTTCGCCTGATCTGCCATTGCCCGATCATTCGCATGAGCACTCCGTGCTTTGGCGAGAAGAGGAACGCCAGTAGGAAAAAGGCGCCGCACGCGGTCGCCATCGCCCCGGCGATCGAACAATCCAACCACCGGGCCATCTGGTAACCGACGATCGATGACAGGAGACCCAAGGCGACGGCGATTAACAACATGTGCCCCAAACGATCCGTCAAAAGATACGCTGTGGCACCAGGCACGATGAACATCGCCACCACCAGTATAGCACCAACGCTCTCAAACGCTCCCACAGTCGTCACCGACACCAATGCCATAAGCAGGTAGTGCATGAGCGAGACGTTTATTCCCACCGCTGCTGCCATGCCTGGATCGAAAGCACAGATCTTGAATTGTTTGAAGAACAGACCAACCATGAGGAGGTTGAGAGTGAGGAGAACTCCGTTTATCCAAATCGGTCTTGGACCGAGAAAGTGGCCGCGCACCATCAGCGTGTCAAACGGTGAATACGCGATCTCGCCATACAAAACGCAGTCCAGATCGAGGTCGATATGCTGGCCATAGACGGATACAAGCAGCACACCGACTGCAAAGAGCGATGTAAAGGTCACGCCGATGGCGGCGTTGCCTTCTATTCCTCTTTGCGATAGATACTGCACTGCAAAGGTGGTCAGAAAACCCAATGCGACGGCACCGATAAACATCGTCAGCGAACCGCGGCTTTGACTCAAAACGAATGCGATAACGATACCGGGAAGCACCGCATGACTGATCGCATCACCAAGCATAGACAAACGCCGCAGCACCAAGAAACACCCAAGCAACGCACACGAACCAGCAACCAACGCACCGGTCAACATGATCCAACCAGCTGAAGAGAGATTAAACATATTTGGATTCCCGTTTGATTCTCAACTTGACTCTTGCAACGGATGAACGCTGGCAGGCAACTTGGGTTCACGGCCGTGAATCTGCAGTAGTCGCTCCAGCTCGGCGACGATCTCTCGCGACAAAAAGTGCTCGATAAAATCAGCGTCACGATCGACGTGGTCCGCGGCCAGCTGGCTTTCGTGCATGAGAAACATCTCCCACAGCCGGTGATTGCGCACCACACGATATGCCTCCTGGAGACCGCGTGGTGTAAAACTCAACTGGTTCGCTTGCCTGGCAAGCAGACCCTCACGCCATAGTCGACTCACTCGTCGCTTCACGTTCTTGATCGGTGTGTCACGCCGCGCCGCAAGCTCCCCTTCGGTTACCTTTACGTCCCACGATCCCGTGGCTTCGGCGATTTCATACAGCGATCGTAATACGTTCTCACGTCCGACCATCGAGCGGACCAAAACCAGGCGACGGAGACGCGACAGCAATCCTTTCTTGGGCGCCAACAGAAACGAGAAAAGAAAAACAGCTGTCGCAGAGAGAACGATGAGCGGGCCAGTTGGCATACGTAAGGCTTGTGCGCTGAGTATCGTGCCGAGTACCCCCGATACCGCCCCGATGATGCAAGCCACCATCACCATCACACCAAGTCGGTCGGTCCACAGTCGTGCCGCGGCGGCGGGTGTGATGAGCATCGCCGCCATCAATACCACTCCGACCGCCTGCATGCCAATGACCACAACCACGACGATGAGCAGGTTGAGCAGTCCATCCAGTACACCGGGCGAATACCCCTGACCGTGGGCGAAGCCCGCATCGAAGCACAGTAGTTTGAACTCTTTGAATAGCGCGAGCGACGTGACCGTGACCACGACAGCGCAGATCGCCATTACCCGCACGTCGCTACCGACAAGCGACGCCGCTTGCCCAAAGATGAACTTATCCAACCCGGCCTGGTTGCCGCGACCCGAATGCTGAATCAGCGTCAGCAACACGATGCCAACGGCGAAGAAGACGCTCAGTACCAGCCCCAAGGCGGCGTCTTCCTTTACGCGTGAATAACGGGTTATGGCTTGAATGGCCAACGCGGCGACGACACCGGCGATCAGTGCACCGATCATAAAATGCTCGAGCGACCGAGCACCCGTCACCATAAACGCTATGCACACACCCGGCAGTGCTGCGTGGGCGAGGGCGTCTCCCATCAAACTGCGGCGGCGCAGGAGCGCAAAGCTACCCAGAATACCGCTGCTGGCGCCCAGCATCGTGCAACCGAGCAACACCCACCTCGTGTTTGCATCGTCTAGCCAGTCCATTTGTCCTTTGATTTGTCCGGCAGCTTGCGCGCCACCGCATCAGCCACATCACTGATGATATTGAGACGTCCACCGTAGGTTCGGCGGAGATTCTCGTTGGTAAAGACTTCTTCTGTTGGGCCAAACACAATCTGCCTCATGTTCAGAAGTAAGACCCAGTCGAAGTACTCCGTCACGGTCTGCAAATCGTGATGCACACAGAGAACGGTCTTGCCCTGAGCCTTGATGTCATTGAGAAGACCGACGATTGCTGTCTCGGTCGCCGCGTCGACACCTTGGAAGGGCTCGTCCATAAGATAAAGATCAGACCTCTGGGCCAGCGCGCGGGCGAGAAAAACGCGCTGTTGTTGACCTCCGGACAGCTGGCTGATCTGACGCTTGGCATAATCGGCCATGCCGACCTTCCTTAGACACTCCCCGGCGATTTTGCGCTCTTTGCTACCTGGCTTCCTGAACCAGCCCAGCCCACCGTAGCGACCCATCATCACGACATCGATCGCGTCGATCGGAAAATCCCAGTCGACCGACTCCCTCTGTGGCACATACCCAACTCGTTTGCGCTGCTCCGATGGTTGCTTGCCAAAACACCGAACCCACCCGGAAGCGAGCGGGACAAGTCCAAGACAGGCTTTGACCAACGTGGTCTTACCCGAACCGTTTGGCCCGATGATGCCTACCAGGCGCCCCTTGGGCACGGCGAAGTCGATGTCCCACAACACCGGACGTCGGTGATAGGCAACGGTGAGATCGTGTACCTCGAGTGGCGGCGGTTTGGCCGTCACCGTGCTTTTCTTGGTCGGTCCCTCTTCGGTGGTAGTGACTCGCTCATCCATGACGTTTGCCCTCTTTATCACTTGAGTGATTGCACGATGGTTTCTACATTGTGGCGTACCATCCCCGGATAAGTGCCTTCGGGCGTCCCGGGCTCGCCCATCGCATCCGAAAAGAGTTGTCCGCCAATCCTTACGTTGTGCCCGCGCGACCGAACACCAGCCACCACGGCTTCTATCGAACGCTTGGGGACGCTAGACTCGACGAATACGGCACTCAATCTGCGTTCGGTGATGAGCTGAACAATTCTTTGTACATCCTTGAGACCGTACTCACTGGTCGTCGTGATACCCTGCAGGCCGACGACCTCGATATTGTAAGCACGACCGAAGTAGCCAAAGGCGTCGTGCGCGGTCACCAGCACCCTCCGCTCGCTGGGGATGGATGCCAGGCGATCCCGACAGTACTCGTGCAAATCGGCTAGTTCCGCGTCGTATCGCTCACCATTGGCAACGAAGTCACCCCTCGCAGAAGGCTTCGCCTCGCTCAGGGCCCCGACCACGACTGGAATCGTCTGCGCCCACAAGCTCACATCGAACCAGATGTGTGGATCATAATGTCCTTGAAACTCGGGTGGCTCGCGCAGCAGTCTGGTATCGACGCTTTCACTAAGGGCAAATGTGAGTTTGCCTTTTCGCGCCATCTTGACAAATATCTCGCCCATCTTGCCTTCGAGATTGAGACCGTTGTAAAAGATGAGATCCGCCTTTTCGAGCCGTTGGATGTCGCCTTCCGAGGCCTTGTAAAGATGGGGGTCGACACCTGGCCCCATCAGGTTGACGACACTGACATGGTCTCCGCCCACTTTGCGAACGACCTCGGCCACTATCCCAGTCGTCGTCGTCACCTTCAAGGAGCCGGTCGAGGTCTCCATTTGTCCACCCGATTCGCAGCCGAGCATGAACACCAAACCAGCCATCACCAGTACTCTAATCATCCGAGCCCTCCCTCACCGAAACAAAAACGTTGTCCGCCAGCGCCAAACCGATCGCGTGGTCTTGGCCGGAGATACGAACGTGTAACGAACCGCCATATGGTTCGCGAGCTATCATCTCAACCGGCGTGCCGGGATACAAACCGAGCTCGCCCAGGTACGTGAGCATCTGCGCGTCGCTGTCGCTCACGCGTTCTACACAACCGTGAGCGCCGGTTTCTAGCTGCGACAGCACAGTCAGCTCCGCTCGCTCGATATGCCCCTCCCGCGTTGGTATGGGCGCCCCGTGCGGGTCGTGGGTCGGGTAGCCGAGCAGTCTTTCGATTTTCTCTTCGAACTGCTCCGAAATAACGTGCTCGAGCTTTTCGGCTTCGTCATGGACTTCGTCCCAGCCGTAACCCAGGGCCTCGGTCAGGTAGAGCTCGAGCAGGCGGTGATGGCGGATCATTTCCAAAGCGATTTTCTCGCCCGTTGGGCTGAGCCTTAATCCCTGGGTTTTCGCATAACGCACGAGCTTTAGATCTTGCAAACGCCGCACCATTTTGGTTACTGCCGCCGCCGACACCCCCAACGTCTCGGCCAGGCCCGATGGCGTAACCTTTTGTTTTTTTTGCGACAATTTGTAAATGGCCTTCACATAATCCTGTATAGCCACGCCGACCATGTGATGCTCTCCCTCGGGGTACAACCCACCTCATAGCAAGTAATAAACCAAGGTTAATTATAAAATTAAACCTTGCTCTGTCAAGGATATTATCGGACCCGTTTAACGTTCGGCCGAGAAGCCGGTCGTTGGCACCCACGGATGCCGGCCAACGCGCGGTTGCCTACCTTAATACAACCAGCTTACGCGCCAGGCTGCGGCCACCGGTTTCGAGCCTGTAGAAATAGACCCCGGTGGCAACGGCCCTGCCATCAACATCGCGGCTGTCCCATAGGACCGTTCTCTCGCCAGATAGGAATTCATCGCGGAGAAGCGTTGCAACCACCTTGCCAGACACGTCATACACCTTGAGAGTCACTCTCTTACCGGGCTCGCCGATTCGTACGACAATTCGGGTCTCGGGGTTGAACGGATTGGGGAAGTTCTGGTAGAGGTCAACAACGCCCGGCGGTATGTCCGGAGGTTCGACAGATCCCGTTGTCGAGTCAACGTAGGTGACGATCGAGAAGTCATCGATCGCGGCCTCAACGATCGAAGGGAACTCGTCGTCCGACGCCACGAATCTAAACTGGACTTGTGACGTGAGTGGCACGTAGTCCGATATTTTCTCCTCGATCCTGTGCCACGACCGATGGCTGGAGGTAAGGGACTCCAAGTTCACCCAACTCCGCCCACCGTCGGGGGTCACATCGACGACCCACGTATCCGTGACTACGATCCCACCGGTATCGTTTGTGTACCAGCGGTGGTAACGGACAAAAGCATTGGCATAACTCGCAAGATCAAACACCGGACTAAATAACGTTGTCTTGCCATCATCGACGTCTTGGGCGGTCTGAGTAGAGGAAGGCGGAGCATCGCCGGTGACAAAACAGTGCGTCCCGGCGCCGGGCGTATGATCATCTTCGGGCTGTACGGGTTTGAACTCAAAATAGGTGCCGTTTGGATCGACCCATGTCCACATTCCTGAGGTTGCTGTGTCGTCGATATCACCCACCAACCACCCACTCGGTGACTCGAGACTATCTTCGACGATGATGCGCGGTGCGCCAACCACGATGCGGTGGGCCTGTGTCGGCGCGTCTTTCGGATGTGTTACACGGTAACCATCCGTATCTTGAACGACGATGTAATATCTGATCACGTCGCCGACTGGCTGTGCCGGGATGTATGCATCGTACGAGTTACCCGTACCAACATATTCGAGGGGCACCGTATCTGCACGCCCTGCGACTTCGTAGTGCAAAACACTGGCGCCAACGTCGACCGTACCGGTAGAGAGCACCTCTAGATTCACACGGTGCGGCTGGCGAGGATCGTCGACATGACTGAGGGGCGAGTGATGGATCACTACGCGAAAGGGCTCGGCCAGCGTCGCTAGCAACGCGACGCCGAGCTTAACCGATCGCTCGGCAAGCTGTGGAGCAATGTAGCTCGTACCCACCACGTCGTTGGCCGTGTGGATATAGGGGCTTGCGCTGCCGCTATCCTCGTAGAACATGATTGCATCGTAACCGCTGAACCAGAAGGACCTCTGATCGCTTTGAGGAGGCACGGGTAGGCTCGCATCAACCAGGGGGAGTTCGGGCACATAAACCGCGCCCACCGACATCACGAGGTCGCGTAGCCAACGTGAATCCTGGTTGTCTACGATATCGAGATCGGCAACATCACCGGGCGCGAGGTAGCCGATCATATCCATGTTGATCATGGCGATGATGTCATCCCCGCTTGCCAGCGCTTCCTGCGCGTAGGCGGCGCTCCCCAGAAGACCCTGCTCTTCCGCACAGAAAGCGATAAACTTGATCGTTGCGCCAAACTGCTTATTGGCAAGCACTCGGGCGCACTCGAGAACGCCTGCGATGCCCGACGCGTTGTCGTCGGCACCCGGACAGGAATCGGGATTCTCGGTGACCGAGTCATAGTGCCCGCCGATGATAACGATTTCTTGGGTGTCACCAACACCCGGCAGCGTGGCAATGACGTTGTCCTTATAAGTATCGCTCCAGTGGTGAAAGTAGACGCTGTCGATAGCAAACGATTCGAACTGGGTTTTGATATAACTGGCTGCCGACTGACAGCTATCATGCGTGGAATAGCGGGTCTCAAAATCCTGCAGTCGTCCTACCGTGGCATCGATTCGTGACGACGAGACGGAACTCACCATGGTTTCGATGATGGGATCGGGCTGAGCGACCTTGCGCCGAGGTTTCTCTGGCGGCGCTAGATGTACGGGACGAAGAAAGACCCTCGCTATATCGACGCCTTGGCCCGCTAGCCACTCGGCCATCTGTGGCTCAACCTCGATGACCGCATCGTAACCGTCGTCTCTCAAGATGCGGATCCTTTGTCGAATCTTGTCACGCAAAAGATGCCTGGAGCTTGCTGTGTAGTACGTATTGCCCATCACATCGCCATCGAGGATGCGAGCATCTAGCCCATATTCGGCGATCTTCTTCAGGTCCTGGGATGAGGCTAGAGCCAGAAGATAACGATCCATGTCGCCGACGACTATGATATTGTCTGCAAGAAGTGATGCTTTTGCCGCTGGCGGTGGATCGTCTATAACGACGAGCGCGCGGTCCATCGATTGCATCGCGAGTGAAGCTGGCACAACCAGCAGGAGAAGTAAAACGCCGCAGGTGCTTCTCATCATGTCTCTACTAGCGCACGCGTAATGCCCTTGCCACTTTGATGCTCTTCACAGCACGCAGCGGGCCGCTCGGTAAGCCACTTGTGTCTTTGGCCATGATAGGCGTATCCCGCAAAGAACGTGGGAAGATTCTTGCACGGGCTCTATTCCTCTCTTGGCCAGACTTTTTCACCGGTCTCGGCATCGAAGATCGACACTGCCTCAACCGGACAGTTCTTGGCAATCCACAGAATGTTTTCGGGCCACTTGGTGTTCGGATTGGCGACAATCGGCTTATCTTCGTCGTCCGTCACAAACACATCAGGGGCTTTGTCCGAGCAGAGCCCGTCCGCCACGCAAGCGTCCCGGTCGATGACGATGTGGTATTTGGGCATGCATATCCTCCACCGATTAGGGTTGTCTCGCCACGATTGAATTTGTTACAAGCCAAACGACTTTTCGATTTATGCAAGACTTCCGTTTCTCAACCAAACAACAAACCGACTTCTAGCGAAGTCTCGATTGTTCAAGCACCTGTTTCCCGCTCAACACGTCGTCCCGCGCATATTTCCCCAACCCTCTGATGCAAACCGCTCACCGTTTTCACGCAGCAAAAGGCACTCGCTGTGCCGCAGGTGGTCGATAAGGCCCACTCCCTGTTGGGGTCCCATGACAAAGACGGCCGTGGACAGCGCATCGGCCCCCATTGCCGATTCGGCCACCACTGACACGCTCACGCTGTGACCCGGTGACGAGCCGGTTCGTGGATCGATGATGTGGTGATACACTCTCTCCCGGTCAAAAAACACCTCGTAACTGCCCGAAGTGGCCACCGCACCGTTTCGCAGCCGAATAACATCGGGGTAGTCGCCTCTCTTGTGTGGATCTTGTACCGCCACGCTCCAAGCCCTGGTCTGGGATCGGCATCCCCTCGCGCGAATGTCTCCCCCAGCGTTGATCAGGTGGTTATCGATCCCGTGCGCGGCGAGAGTCGCCGAGGCCCGATCGACAATATAACCTTTAGCAATGCCATCCAGCGTAATGCCCATTGCCGGTCTTGCAAAACGCAGCCGACCACCATCGACCTCGATCATCTGCGAGCCAACGCTCTCGAGCGTGGCCTGGATCTTTTCGCGCGATGGCGCGGCCGCGCCCCCTCGCACTGTCTCCAACAGATCGACCAAGGGCTTGATGGTGACATCAAACGCCCCCCGGCTCAGCCGATGGAAATCGAGCGAGCGACGAACCACTTCCAGTAGCTCCGCTGGTGGATCCAGTAATAGTCCGCGATCATTCAGGACCGACACCGCGGTCGTCGAATCATGGCGACTGAGGATCGCAATCAAACGGTCGATTTCTTCGTAAGCGCGCCCGATCGCTTCCTGGGCTCGATCGCGCGACTCGTTCACCGCCGTTATGGTTATGAAGGTACCCATGGCCAAATGTGTCCGTGCGACCCTGACCAGACCGCGATCGATCTTTACGACCTCGAACAGAGCCTGCACAACTGCGCCGCCCGCCGCACCCAGCCCCATCACACCACACGCCTTGAGAAAGGACCGGCGGTCGAAGGTTCGACAGAAACGGTTTAGCAAATCGTCCTTAGCCATGGTCCCGCTCCTTGAACTCGTGATTGTCTTCAAAATGAACATCCCGGTCTTCGATCCGTCTTCCCGAACCACCCGTATTCTGCACGAACCGTCGCCCCTGCAACGTCCGCAAACCACAGTGGCAAGACCCTGCCGGTCCACACATTTTGCAGGCCAGCACATCCGAACCCGCCGCCAGTTCGGGTGAGTGCCGGCGCAGTAGCGCCTGCACCCCGAGCCACACAACACCCAGAACCACAATGCCGACGACGGCGATCAACAGATGATAGAACATAATCAGCGACCCATCCCCGCAAAGCCCATAAAAGCCATCGACAGGACTCCGGCCACCATGAGCGTGACGGCCGCGCCCCTGACAATGGATGAGACATCCGACAATTCGAGTCTCTCGCGAATCCCGGACATGATCAGCAGCGCAAGGGTAAAACCGACCCCCGCACCTAGCGCAAAAGACAGAGACTGCACGAAGTCGTATTGGCGATTGGTCTGAAACAACGCCAGTCCAAGGATCGCACAATTGGTGGTAATCAACGGCAGAAAGATGCCGAGGGCCTGAAAAAGTGCGGGACTGAATTTCTTGATAAACATCTCCACTAGTTGAACTGCGGACGCGATGACCACGATATACGATATCAAGTGCAAATACGGCGCGTTGATCAACACCAGGACGTGATGAATGCCGTAGGCACAGGTGGAGCTGACCAGCATGACGAACATGACCGCCGCTCCCATGCGAACAGCGGTGTCGGTCTTGCCCGATACTCCCAAAAAGGGACAGATACCAAGAAACAGACTCAAAACAAAGTTGTTGATCAGACAGGCATCGATGAATATCTGCCAGGGAGTACCGGTATTCACGTCTGCGGCACCCCCTTTCTCTCG
>JAOTUR010000019.1 GCA_029863805.1 Candidatus Krumholzibacteriia bacterium
GCGTCCGGATTTCCAAATCAACCACCTAGCCGTTGCCATGGTGGCTGGCATAATTAACTCCGTGGGTATCAATAGTTTGACGGCACTGAGACGCTCGATACGCGCCAGTTGTCAACTTGACGATCGTTTACAACGGCCAAACGATAAGAAGCATCGGGATCGCGACGAGCACGATCAAGACCTCGAGCGGCAAGCCCATACGCCAATAGTCGCCGAAGCGATAACCACCCGGCCCGAGAATCAAAGCGTTGTTCTGATGCCCGATCGGCGTCAGAAATGCGCTCGAGGCACCGACGGCGACCGCCATCAGAAACGCGTCCGGGTTGACGCCGAGCTCGTGGGCAATCGTAAGGGCGATCGGTGCCATCACCACCGCGGTCGCGGCGTTATTGATGACATCGGATAACGTCATGGTGACAACGAGAATGACAGTCAGCAACACCACCGGAGAGAGGCCAGCCGACACGGCGACAAGCCCGGAAGCGATCATCTGCGTCGTGCCGGAGACTTCGAGTGCCTGACCAACCGGGATCATCGCGCCCAGCAGAACGATCACGGGCCAGTCAACGTGGTCGTACATCTCGCGAACCGGAACCAGCCCGACGAGAATCATAGCCAGTGCCGCGCTGCCCAAAGCGACGGTCAGGCTGAGGACGCCCAATGACGCCAGTGTGATCGCCAGGACAAATAGCCCGCTCGCCAGCAGCGCCCGTCTGGGTCGGCCGACGCGCAGGTCACGCTCCGCGAGCGGCAAGAGCCCCAGCTCGGCGATTGCCTCGGGCAGGTTCTCCGCGTCGCCTTCGAGAAGCACGACGTCACCGGTCCGAAAACGAAAGGATCGCAGGCGTCCCCGAAACGGTTCGCTGGCACGCGACACCGCAACAAGGTTCACATCGTAGCGGCGGCGGAGCCTGAGTGCGGCCGCGGTCCTCCCCAGCAGGCTGCTTCGTGATGGTACGACGGCCTCGGCCAGGGTCAAACCGGCCGCCTGCTCCTTGTGGTTATCCGCGCCGACGGCCTCAAGCCCCCAGTCCTTGAGGAGCCTTTCGAGCGCCTCCGGTGCAGCCTCGAGAAGAAGCACGTCACCGACTTGAAACGTGCGACCGCCAGCCCGCATGTCGAGTCGACGCTCACTCCTGACGACGCCAAGCAGGTCGGCATCCTTTTCGTCCGCCTCGTTGTCGACCTCGCTCAGTCGCCGGCCAACGAGCCCGCTTCCATCCGGTACAACGGCCTCAGTGACGTAATCCTCGATTTTGAAGAGCTCGGCCGCCGACAGACGTGCACGTCGTTTCTTGGGAATCAACCGCCAGCCAACAACAGAGACAAAGAGCACGCCGGTGAGTGCAACGACTCCACCCACCGGTGTGAAGTCGAACATGCCGAAGGCCGACCCGGATGTCTGTAAGCGAATGGCTGCGATGATAATGTTGGGCGGGGTGCCGATCAGCGTCAGCATGCCGCCGAGGATCGAAGCGAAGGACAGTGGCATCAGAATCGCGGCGGGCGGGCGCTTGGCATTGGCAGCGGAGCGGATTGCGGCAGGCATCAGCAAGGCCAGCGCTCCCACGTTGTTCATGACAGCGGAGAGACCCGCCGCCACCAGCGACATAAGGCCGATCTGGCCGGTTGTTGATTTGAGCGGCCGCAGCACGTGCTCGGCCATTAGGTCGATGACGCCCGAGTTCAACAAGCCACGGCTGATGATCAAAACCATCGCCACGGTAAGCGTCGCCGGGTGGCCGAAACCGAGAAAGACATCCTGGACCGGCACGATGCCGGTAATTGCAACCAGTAACATTGCGCCGATCGCAACGACATCGTAGCGCCATCGTCCCCAAACGAACAGGACGAGGACAGCCGCGAGAAGACTCAGCAAAAAAATCTGATCGGGGGACAATTTGGCTTCCCCGTCCTTTGACTGGAGATCAAGCCACGATGGAATGACTCAGCCTCACGTGTGACACAAGAGCTGATGGTCCTTTTTAGGGACTTCCCGGGTAGGATACACCGAGGTGGAACTGCCCACAACTAACAACACGTGCTATCATTGATCGACGGCCCCTGCTACCCTTTTTCCGCCCCAGACCATGGGACGAGTATCGAGATGTAGACTACCCAGGGAGCCAGATTCGATGTCCAGTCAATCCGCGGGGGCGGGACACCCTGCCTGTTCGAGAAATGTCGGATCCGGGGAGCCAACCCGTATCCGATTGTGTTACAATGATTCCCCTCTAGGCACAGTTTTCGCCAGAAAGGAGCCTAGAATGAGATTGCCGATGTTAGTCGCTGTTTTTTTTCTCTTAGTTTTGGCCGCCGCATCCCGGGCGGACACGCGTGGGCCCTTCATCGCCGATGCCCCGGAGCAGATTAGGCCGCTAATGATCGGCGTCCGCGTTCCCGACGTGACGCTGGTCACGCCGGATCACCAGCCGGTCGTGTTAAGGGACGTCCTGGCGATACAACCGACCATTCTTATCTACTATCGCGGCGGCTGGTGACCGTACTGCAACGCGCAGCTAGGTGAGCTGCATACAATCGAATCGGAATTGCGCGAGATCGGTTATCAGATCGTCGCGATCAGTGCCGACCGGCCCTCGATGCTCCAGGAGAGTCTCGACAAGCACGATCTCGGTTTTCAATTGTTGTCGGACAGTTCCATGACGGCCGCGGTTGAATTTGGTCTCGGGTGGCAAGTGCCCAAGAGCATGGTGCAAAAGTACACCACGTACGGCATCGATCTCGACGCCGCATCGGGACAGTCCCACCACCTTCTGCCCGTTCCGGCGGTGTTCGTGGTGGGAACCGATGGTGTCGTGCGCTTTCAGTACGTCAACCCAGACCATCGCGTGCGGCTCGACGCGGACGTACTTCTTGCCGCGGCCAAAGCCCAGATGGCGCGTATGCCACAGTCGGAATCATCGGAATAGAACCAAACTCGACGGTGTACCTACCAGGCCCCCGGTCGATCGCCGTTCTTCATTACGGCAACACCACGTACAACATGAACGCGCCGAGCAAGAAGGCCCCCAGTGCATACAGGTTGATATGGCGAATTGCTAGTGGGATAGCCCACTTTCCAAACCGGTGATGCCACCGCCACGGCACAAGCAGCAGCCCCAAAGCCGTTACGACGATGAGCCATCCGAAAATCCGGAATAGGTCTGTAAATCTCGTCTCAACGGCGAATACGACGATCGCCAAACCAGCAATCAGACGCAACACCTGTTCGGTATAGTGCGCCCGCGCGGAGCTGGCGAACCCTAAGAGAAAACGCTCTGCGCGTACAGGTGTGACCACGATCAACAGCGCCAAGCCCATCAACCAAAGCCCAGTGATCACCACAACGATTCCAGCGAGCCAAGTCATGAAAGCCTCACGAGAAGGATCTTACCAAGGATGGTCGCGTAGAAATGCACTCTACCACAAGGGGTCGAACAGGTCGAAGTAGGTTCTGCCCTGGGGAGCCAGTTTCTCGATTTGAAGGGATTAGTAGCTGGACGAATACACGAGCTGTTCGAATGGCCGCTATCGGTCAGAAACAGTTCTTTGGCTGAGCTGCCAAATCGTGCCGAGGATCGCCAGTGTGGCGACAAGAATCAATGTCGTCAAGAAACCGCTGGCGAAGACGCGCCATCAAGCTCGGCGGTCTACGCCCATTAATGGCACCATCCTTGCTGTTTTTGCGTGCGTTCCGCGAATCGCGAAGAAACGTTAACGATGCACTTCATACTCGGCGAGGTTTATGATGTCGAAAAGTTACCCGTACTTCCCCAGAGCTTCTAGTTACGCGTCACTTTTGAGACTGGCGGCACTTGCGATCTGTGCACTGTCGGCGATCGGTTGCGCAAAGTCAGCCTACTACCAGACGTATCAGCCTTCGCTTGCCGACGTCACAGGCATCGAGGAGGTCGCCGTGGCCGAGTTCGACGGCCTGGAGCGCTCCGGACGTATCGTTGCGCTCAAGTTGTCGGAAGGTATTGTGAACAGGGGCCATTTCCGTTTACTCGAACGGACGGAGCTCGACCGAATTCTCGAGGAACGTGACTTTAACCAGTCAGGAATCGTGGATCCGTCAACGGTGAGTGATCTGAAGCTGCTCGGCGTCGATGGTCTCATCTTCGGCATCGTGGACGCGTTCAGCGTAGACTCGCAAACGGGTGTCACGCGTGTCGAAAAGGAAGTCGGAACGGGGAAGTATCGGGAAGTCAAGCGTGAAGGAGAGAACGGCGAGATAGAGATCGTCAAGGAAGAGATCAAGGAAACCATCACGGTCGACCGCGGCTACATCCTGCGCAAGGGCACCATTGCAGTGACGTTTCGTATGGCGAACATCAATACGGGAGAGATCGTCGCCCTAAAAACCGAGAGCGCCCACTTTAAGAAACGTGCGTGGCGTGATGAAGCTGGATCGCTGCCCACGAAAGACATGATTCTGGAAGACCTATCCCGCGATGTTGCCGTGCGATTTCTGATCCAGATTCACCCACGATGGATCAACCATCGTGTCACGTTCGAGAAAAACGAATCGCCGAGCACCGAAGTCGGCGTCTCCTTTGCCCAAAGCGGGCTATGGGAAGAAGCCTATAGCGCCTTCGAGCAGGCCGCCCGAGAGACCCCGGGGGACGCAACCGCCCATTACAATCTTGCGGTTGTGGCCAACGTGATCGGCAAACCCGATCAAGCCGCAGCCTCTATCTCGCAGGCGATCGAACTGGATCCGCAAAAGAAATACATGCGATTTCTTTCATTCCTGCGTCAGACCGCCCGCGTCAGCACACGGTAGGCCTCGATGCCGCAACGACGACGGGGGTTCGATTTCCGACGTTCGATTGTCTAGCTCCTCGTGATTTTCTCGATCTGGCGCAGGAAGTAAGCTCGCCAGCTCTCGGGCAGGGCTTCAACCCGCACGGCACGCTGCAGCATTTCCAGATTGTCCTTATCGCTAACGTACAGTCGTATGATGTCCGCGACGGTGATATTGTTCTCGTCTCGACTGACCAGTTCTATTGTATCTCCGGCCCCAACGTCACCTTCTTGCAATACCGCAAAGTAAAAACCAGATCGACGACTCTCCAGAAACCGTTTGATGATGTCATCTCGTCCGAACTTTACCCCCATCTTGAAACAGGGCATCCGTGGTTCAGTGACCATTACCTCGGCTGAGCCAATTCGAAATCGATTCCCTATGTTGACGGCGTCTTCCAAGAGCCCTTCGCTCGTCAGATTCTCGCCGAACATTCCCCATGGGAATTTCATATCGGGTAATTGCGCCCGCCAGTACCCGTAATGCTCGACAGGGTAGAGATAGACCGCTTTACTGGGACCGCCGTGGACGGACAAATCAGCCTGGCGGTCGCCATCCAGATTCAAGGTGCGCATCATGACGCGACCTTCGACCGGTTCTTTGAAAATTCCGGTCGTGACGACACTGCCTTTCCAGGTCACCTCACGCGGAAGACCCACACTGACGGAAAGAATTTTCATCACTTATATCTCCTGGGAGCCAGTGCTTTTTTTAAGCAGAGATAGTCCCGATACACGATTTAAAGATCGTATCGACCTGGTAGACATAGGGGAGGGGGTAACGGAGATGAACTACCGCCAGGCCAACCGCAAACGCAACAAGCGCGCCGGGATCGGGAATAACGTTTCGTCATCATGCGAGACACATACCATCGGGCGGTAGGTGGTTCGAGAAAAACCCTGGTGCGGATTCTCGTCGACCACGGCCCTGGATCAGCGTCCGACAACCATGTCAAGGTCGCTACGCGCGCTCATACGCTGACCGGCACAGCATCTCCGAAAGTAGATCACCGATTTTTCTCTATTTCAGCAGAACCATTCGCCTGGTCTGCTCGAATGTGGCTGTCTTCATTCGGCAGAAATATACGCCGGAGCTGACTAGCGATCCCGCGTCGTCCGTTCCATTCCAAACCGCTTCGTATCGACCGGGACCGCGCGACTCGTCCAGTAGAGTTCTAAGCGGTCTGCCCGCTACATCATAGACCCGTATCGTGACATGCTCGGTCTCACGGAGCGTGAACGCGATGGACGTCGTAGGATTGAAAGGATTTGGAACGTTTGGGTGCAGCGTGTGGATCCGTGGCGGATTCGACTCGCCAACCGACGAGACCACAATATCGGTGTACTTCGCCAGATAGACATCCCTCTCTCCTGCTGAGGTCAACGTCCCAAGCCCGAAGTCCGCCGTATAATCGAACCACCCGGAGACAATAACGTTTCCCGATCCGTCGACGTCGATACCGGCAGCTCTATCATTGGTGTGGATCAATGATCCCGGTTCAACCGGTCCGCCAAAAACATCTGCCCAAACCGCATTGCCATCCGGGTCAAACCACGCCACAAATGGATCGTTCGCTCCGCGGCTCTCGAGCAGTTGGGCGCCGACAGTCATCGTGTCCCAAAACTCTCCCGTCACGAACACGTTTCCCAATCCGTCCACCGCTAAGTCCGCACCCCATTCCAAATCGTGTGGACTACCGAAGCCGATACTCCAGACGTGATTGCCGCTCGGGTCGAACTTCACCACGTAGATATCCGAGGGTCCGACGAGCGGCCCCCCACCGAAGTCCACATTGTCAAAGCCTCCAGTGACGAGAACATTGCCGGCCGGATCAACCGTGACTCCGTTCGCGTTGGCGCTGAAGGCTTGACTCCATACGTGGGCACCGCTGGAGTCAAACTTGGCGATAAACATGTTGCCACCGCTGATCGGCCCTCCGCCAAAATCGACCGTGCCCGTAATCCGTCCCGTCAATACAACGTTCGCTGAGCCGTCCACGGCGACGGCAGTCGCATAGTCGAAACTCGTGCTTCCGAATCGCTGGCTCCAGATATGAGTGCCGCTCGGGTCATATTTCGCGATAAACGCTTCATAGCCGCCGGCGCTTACCAAGGGCCCGCCACCAAAGTCAACCGTGCCGGAGAAGTACCCGGCCAAATAGATGTTTCCCGACCCGTCTACCGCAACCGCACGAGCACCATCCGCGTTGGACGATACCGTGCTGCCAAACCGCTGGCTCCAAATGTGGTTTCCACTCGCGTCGAACTTCGCCAAGAACATGTCCCAGCCTCCGATCGACACCAGTGACCCCCCTCCGAAATTCACCGTGCCCGAGAAGTCACCCGCCACCACAACATTGTGCGAGGCGTCCGCCGCGATCGATTCGCCTCTCTGCGAGTTATTGTTGCCGAATCCCTGGCTCCACAGGTGCCCGCCGTTGGCGTCGTACTTGGCCACATAGATGTCTCGGGACCCGGCACCAAAAAGAGGACCGCCACCAAAATCCACGGTATCGGTGAAGGCACCCGTTATAAGGACATTTCCGGACAGATCAACGGCTAGATCATAGCCCTCATCCCAGATAGCGCCTCCGAACCGCTGACTCCACTGCGGCTGCTGCGCCGAAGCCGGCAGCGCGTATGACGCGAGGAGAATGCTAACGATGAGGATGCTTCTTGAAACAGTAATCATGCGTCACGCCTCCATGGGACCGATCGGTAGACCGAGTGCTGTTTTCTTGCGGGCGATGTCACAGTATAACAAATGTTCACTCCCAACTCCTTTGTCGTTCCCGTAATAGGCTGTGTCACAACGGGTTACGAGGCGCTCGCAGTACGCCCGGCATGGCAAAAGTGTTGGTCCCCTTTGGAAGCCGCAATGCGTTTGCAAAGGGCCTCCTTGGCAGCTATCGCGGTAGCGGATTACATGCTGCCAAATTGCTTCGCAACACCGAGAAGTACCGCCACCACCGCCTCCTTGTGCTGGATCAACAACAGTCGTGTTGTCCGTCCGGCGCCGAACAGCGGCGCGCCCAGACCGGCGGCATCGACATTCAGGCGGATGGCTAGCACGCGGGGGCCGTGTCGCCTCAAGAGGTTTTCAACCTGCCTGTAGAAACCATCCGAACCGTCATCGGTAAGTAGTAACAGACGAGACACGCGGTCACCGCGCTTCACACCGCTGCTGTGGTTCACCAAGCGCAGTCCGCGCTCTTCGGTGGCGAGCGATCGTTCGGCGGTCTCCAGCCCGCGGACGACGCGACCCGCCCGGTGCGCGCTTTGCAATGCGCTCTCCAGACCGTCGAATTGCGCCACGGCCACCGATATCTCACTGCCGGCGCGAATGGGCTGGGCGTGCTCGATCAGGCTTTGACGGAGGACCGTTCCGCGCGGATCGGACTCCACGAGCTTGGGGAGGCGAAGCGATTGTATGCTCACTGATGCTCCCAGTTGAGGCCACGGTATGACCGTGGAGGTCGTGCCCGAACAAGCGCGCGACAAAAGATTTGGGAGCCGCACCCGGCGTCCGGGGCGGCTTATGCGTCGGGGTAAACTGCTTTCACAATGTAGCCGCCCGAGCGTTCGTCGTGCTCCAGCTTGATCAACCCCTGCCGCTCCGCTTCCTCCAGCAGCTGGCTGAACGCCCGGAAACCGTAGTAGGACTCGTTGAACCCTGGCTTGCGTCGTTTGAGAGTCTGCTTGACCATCGATCCCCAAATCGTTTCTTCTTCCCCGCGTTCTTCGATCAACATATCGACGGTCTCCACGATCATATCAAGTCCCCGCTGCCGTCGCTCTTCTTCTTCGTTTGCCTTGGGCTTTTTCTTAGCCCGACTCTTCGTCGCAGGTGCACGTTTGCGGGCACGTCCGCGTCGTTCCCGCTTTCGTACCAGGTCGTCGTAGAAAATAAACTCGTCGCAGTTAGCGGAAAGCAGATCGGAGGTCGAACCTTTGACACCCACACCAATAACAGTTTTGTCATTCTCGCGAAGCTTGCTCACCAGCGGCGAAAAATCCGAATCACCCGAGAGAATGACGAACGTGTCAACGTGGGGCTTGGTGTAGCAGAGGTCAAGCGCATCGACCACCATGCGAATGTCGGCGGAGTTCTTGCCGGACAGGCGGACATGCGGGATCTCGATCAACTCGAACGCTGCCTCGTGCATCGGTCGTTTGAACTCCTTGTACTGGTCCCAGTCGCAGTACGCCTTCTTCACGACGATCGTGCCTTTGAGCAGCAAGCGTTCGATGACCTTGCCGATATCGAAGTCTTCGTAGTTTGACTCACGCGTGCCGATCGCAATGTTTTCAAAATCACAGAAAACCGCTAGGTTGGCGGTCGCAGACTGTCCTGTCACGGTAGCTACTCCAATGGATTGGTCACCGACTTAATCAAAGCGAGCTCGTACTCGAGTCCACTCATCCTCGCGCCATAATTATAGCAGCGATGCCTCCCGGGTGGAACCCCAAGTGCGTTTCGACAGGACACCACTGCTTGCGCGGGCAATCTTGATGAATCGGCCATGTCAGAGATGGCGTCGCCACGCCCTTTCTTGGCAAACCGCATCAGATTTTCCTCAAACGATCGCCGAACCTAAGCCTGGTCCAGCGCCAAGCACCTGTTTGAGCTTTCGCAACCCTGCCGACAATACCTCGCGATCGGGGGGAGCACTCAGCGACAACCGTACGCCCACCGGTGGATTGCCGCCAACGGCAAACACGTCGGCCGAGGCCACCGCCACGCCCCGCCGTCGGGCCTCTTCGGCGAATTGTGCCGCGCTCCGCCAAGGATCGGGGAGTGTCAGCCAGGCGTGGTGACCGAAGTCGTTGCATCGCAGTTCGAACCCATCGAGAATCTCACGGGCTATGTTGACACGATCTCGCGCTTCCGTTCGCTTATGCCCCAACGTATTATCCGCGGTTCCGTTTTCGATCCACATCGTCGCAATTTCCGCACACAGCGGCGCCGTCATCCAGTTAGTCGCCCATACGGCTCGCGTCAACAAATCGATCGAATCCTTTGGCGCGACCAAGTACGCGACGCGAAGGCCTCCCGTGACGACCTTCGACATGGCAGCGATGAAATAACTAATCTCCGGGGCGAACACCGATAGCGGGGGTGGAGGGTCGTCGGCCAACAGATGGTTGATGGCGTCTTCGATGATGGCGACGCCGTACTTGGACGCAATCCCAGCAATCTCGCGGCGGCGCGCTTCAGGAATGGTCACCGTCAAGGGATTGTGTATCGTGGGCATGGCAAACAGCGCACTTGCACGGCGCTGTCGGCACGCCGACTCGAACGCAGCTGGAATCAACCCATCGCCGTCCGTGGGTAGAGGCACCATCTTCAACTTGAGTAGATTCGCCAGGGCGCGGAGACCGGGGTAGGTGAGCTCCTCGACGAACAGCGAGTCGCCTGGTTTGCACAACGTGGAGAGGGTAACGGTGAGTGCGTGCTGCGTGCCGGCGCACACGATCACGTTTTCAGCGTCCGAGTGCACCCCAAATCGTGACACCCACTGCGATCCTGCCGCCCGGTGCCGCCGCATCCCCGCGTTTGGCTGGTAGTGGAGTAACTCGGGCAGCGCGGGCAGACGTGCCAGTTCGCGCATTGCCGGAGCCAGATCGGGGTCGAGGCCGTACAAGGGCCGGACGACGGCGAGGTCGATCACACCCGGCGTGGTCGGCTCGAATTCGGCCGCACCGTACTCGTCCATCGGTGCGCCGGTCACGAACGTCCCCCGCCCGATCTCCCCGCGGATCAATCCACGTCGTTCGGCGGCCCTGTACGCCCGCGTGATCGTGCCCACGGACACACCCAGCCCATCGGCGAGCTCGCGCTGGGTCGGAAGTTCATCCCCCGGTCTCAGACGACCCGCTCCGATATCCTCGGCCAGGGCTCTGGCGATCGCCGCGTATAGCGGTTTATTGGGACCTATGCTGGGCATCCATATTGTCACTATGACAATATTTATATTGTCATATCTATATTGTCAATCTATTCTTTTTATTGTACGCACGCATTAGGATGACAATTGGATTAAGTCGATGGCGGGCTGTCAAATCAGAATCCAGTCATGATGAATCACGTGCATGGAGCACATCCTCATATCATGATTCACAGCTAATACATTAGGAAAAGGTGCACAACAAAAAGGGGTCATCATGGAGTGTTTTAATTCATATAACGACGCGAAGCGGGCAGAGAGCTATGCGAAGCTGGAGTTCCCTGGCACGTATTATCTGGCGTATAGGGATCTACCGAGGATAATTTCTGAGCACGTCAAAGGAAAGAGATCGCTAGATTTCGGGTGTGGCACAGGACGATCGACAAGATTCTTGCATAAACTGGGGTTCGATGTCATCGGCGTGGATGTCGCAGAAGGCATGATAGAGAAAGCGCGACAAAGAGATCCCCGAGGGAGCTATCATATCGTTGGGGATGGCGACCTAAGCCATCTCCAAGCCAACACCTACGATCTCGTGTTGTCGGCATTTACTTTTGACAACATACCAACAGTGCAGAAGAAGGTGAAGATATTCGGAGAGCTACGGAGACTGCTAAGAAGAGAAGGGAAGATAATCAACCTCGTTTCAGCACCTGAAATATACACACATGAATGGGCATCATTCTCAACCAAAGACTACCCGGAGAACAAATCTGCGAGAAGCGGAGAGAAAGTGAGGATAGTCATAACGGAACTCGAAGACAAAAGACCCGTGGAAGATATCATTTGGCCGGATGAGGATTACAGAAAGGTTTTCGAGAGAGCGGGGTTGAACCTGGTCGAGACTTATAGACCACTGGCAAAAGCGAGTGAACCATACGAATGGGTCAATGAAACGAAGATTGCGCCTTGGGTTATCTATGTACTAAGTTGCATCGTGTGAGTTAACCTACTGGGAAGAAACGGACGATGGAAACCTCGCCAGTTCTTCCCTTGCAGCCTCATGCGGGACCAACGATTCGATGAATTGTCCCAGGTCGTTCATGTGCTCGCGGTACTCGGGGGGTCCGTAGACGCACGGGCCAACTCGTCGGATCATACTTCCTAGACGGTATAAAGTCATGTAGCTCGGATCGCACGCGTGGTTGATCTCCGGATCCACGGTTGGAAACTCGGCGATTAGTCTCTGCAGTGTTTGCGCCTGAGCTTCGTCAAGGATCAGAGGCGTAATGGGAACCGTTATGGGGCAGGGCCGTTCCGGAGGGCACCCGGGGACTCCCAAGCCCATCTCGATTACTCGGTCACCGACGAGGATGTACCGATCCACGCCGAGACATTCGGATCTGACGACGTGCGCCCACAAGAATCGTCCCTGGGGAGGGTAGAACCCCATGGCTGGCATACGGAACACACTGAAAACATGCTCGTCGTCGGGTTTGGATGGCATAACGGTGAACGCGATGGGTTCGATGTCGGAGCTAATGTTCTTGAACCGCATGTTGAAAGCCGCACAAGCTACGTAGTCCCCAGCCGGCAACACGATATGCCCCGGATAGTCGAACCACCTGGCATCGTGAGTCACGGTCGCACCCTGTTCAAGCACCCCTGAGTCTGGTTCGCAACTGCATAGACAGCCGTCGAGTGTTGATCCCATAGTGATTGCCGGTTCAGTCCCGATAGCGACCACACAAAATCCGAATGGCACATCGTAATACGCGTCCGACCAGGGTTGATCTTCACCCGTTTGGTTATTAACTTTGATTTTGAAAAAGATGTCCTCACCAAAGAGGAACTCGGTGGTCGGGTTTCCAATTTCGTCCGTTAGCTGGAAATCGACGATAAGACCCTCTTCGGCGGGATCTTCATCGATGGGATCCTCTTCAGCTGAATCCTCTTGATGCCCAGGATTCGGTTGCACCGGACTAGAGTCACAGCCGGCCAGAGCGAAAAGCAGTATCAAAACGTACTTCAACACTGGATCACCTCGAAGAATGTCCGTGGGGTCGGACCACGAGATTAGCCCTTTCCATCAATTGGCTGGCAGGTTGCTTGCGGAGTGAAGCGTGAGATGTGAGAAGTGGGATCCTTGCCAAAAATATACTCGAAATGCATCTACCAAGCAAGTCACGCTACCATTCTTTTTGTAGAATGTCAGATCCGGGCCTTAGGCTGGCTGGCCCTTTTCTGCCGAACATCCAGCTGGAAGCGGTGCGCGATGTTCTCCCGGATGAACTACCTGCGAGAGAGGAGGGTTGGCGCCAGCCCGCGGAAGATAAATTCCCGCATTCAGACCCGTTTGTCAACTACAGTAGTCTCTGAAACGCTGCCAGCCACTCCGGGTGGGCCGGCCACGCGGGGCCGGTGACCAGATTTCCCTCAACGTGCGCTTCTGTCCAGTCTTTCTCGATAAATTTGCCACCGGCCGCCGTCACTTCAATACTGCACGCGGGATACGCGGAACACTCCCTACCTTTGAGCACCCCAGCCGCAGCGAGTAGCTGTGCACCGTGACAGATCGACGCTACCGGTTTGTCATTCGTCATAAAATGTCGGACAGTTTCAAGAACGTTTCCGTTTAGCCGCAAGTACTCGGGCGCGCGGCCGCCAGGGATGACCAATGCGTCATACGCGGAGGGATCGATTTTGTCAAATGTTGCATTCAGTGTGAAGTTATGTCCTGGTTTCTCCGTGTATGTTTGATCGCCCTGAAAGTCGTGAACGGCCGTCTTGACGGTTTCGCCCGACTTCTTATCCGGACAGACGGCGTGCACGGTGTGCCCGGCCATCTGAAGCGCCTGAAACGGCACCATGACTTCGTAGTCTTCCACGAAATCGCCTACCAGCATAAGGATCTTTTTACCCATAACAACGCCTCCTTTCTCCGTACTGTAGCCCAAACGCCACACCGAGTCGAGTTGTAACTTCTCGACGCGAAGTCGGGCGCGGACGTCGACGACCACCGCAATGGATGCGCCGGAGCACGCGATCTGCCGGGAGTGCTAGTCGACCCCCAGCTTATGCAGCATCTTCCGCGCGTTTTCGTTTGATGGGTTCAGCTCTAGCGACTTGCGGTAGTTCTTTATTGCCAAGAGGCGATCACCTCGAGTCATATAGCTCTCGCCGAGACTATCGTAGGCATTGGCCGATGACGGGTCGGACAAAACGTTCAAGCGGAACACGGCAACCGCCTCGTCGACCCGTCCTGCTTGTAAGAGTCGATATCCGTAACGGTTCATTGCGTTCGTGTCGAGATCATAGCCACCTGCACCCTTCATGCGATGGTATGTCTCTTCTGCCGCCTCGATGCCCTGCGCATCGAGCACCGCCGCGATTTGATCAACGATCGATGGTTTGGGAATGCTGTAGCTTTCCCCGAAGAGCAGGTGTGTGATCTCTCGACACATCTCAAAAACCTTTGGGTCCAGTGGGCCCGGGCCGACATTTGCGGCGATGATGATCGTCCGTCGTGTTTCGGGAATGCGGTAAACGACGGTCGTGAATCCAGCGTTATTTCCTGGGGCGTGTGCGATCTGGACCTCTCTTTTGGTATCCGTAAGAGTCTCGACGCCAACATTCCAACCGTAGCCATTGTTCATTCCCGTGAAGCCGCTGAACGTATGCGGCTCAAACAAAAAGTCACGAAAAGTGGTAGAAAGCAAAGTCGTGTCGTAGAGCGCTTGATCAAAACGGAAGAGATCTCCCACCGACGCATACATGTCGCCGGCGCCGAGTTGAGTGTCTTCGTAGTTGATGTAGGGAGGAATACTATAGGTCCCGCCTCGCTTCAGGTATCCGTAAGCCCGGCGCTCGATGATGAGGTCTTCTCGAACAACGCCTGAATTCTCCATTCCTAAGGGTTCGAAGATCCATCGAGCAAGCGCCTTCTCGTAACTGATCTCGGTGACCTGCTCAATTATCAGAGCCAGTAAGTAGTAATTGGCGTCGCTGTATTGGGTGTCTTCACCGGGCTCGAAAACGAGATCCCCGCTGCAATAGCGCGACACGAATTCGGCCCTCTCGTAGTTCATCCGTGGCGGGTTGTCGTTCCAAAACTGCGGCCACACCGCGTAGTTTGGAATCCCCGAACTATGCGTCAAAAGCTGATGGACCGTGACGCGGTCTCCCGTGTCTCGCCGGTAGTCCTGCAAGTAGGTCGAAATGGCCGCATGGAGATCGATCTTGCCCCGCTCGGCGAGAACGATCGTGAGTGCTGCTGTAAACGGTTTCGTCACCGACGCAATGAGGAATCGTGTGTCCGTTGTGTTTGGAATCTGCCACTCCCGGTTCGCCCAGCCGAAGCCTTTTTCGTAAACGACTGCGCCCTTATCGGCGACGAGCACGACGCCTTCAAAGGCCCTGTGCTCGTGGTACGCGGTCACGAGTTCGTCGACACGCCTGTCGATGGACTCGGCCCCGGTGATCGTCTGCACGGTCATCAACAGAAGCAGGAACATGAGCCCGAGGCTTAGGAGAATCGCGTCTTGTCGAAAAGTGGTACAGCTTCGAAGCATATCTACCTCCTTTGTTCCGAGATTAAGGAGAATCAGGTGTTTTGCAAGGCGAAAGCCTAGGAGCGGGAGATCAGCAGTTAGACCCGCGAAGGGATGTTTTGGTTGGGTCCCAGCGCGTACCCGAGACACGGTGTATGGCGTATGATTCATGACATTCCCCGGCCCGTTTTTCTACCCTGGCCGGGCTTTGCTTGACAAGGCTGCGTATTCGGATTGCCTGGTCCGATTGGACGGGCGTTCAGTTTCCCAGGGGAAGAACCTGGCTCAATCGCAACCGATGAGAAACTAGGACGGCCAGGTGTGGCTGACCGTCCCGGTCCTAAAGGAAGGGGCGGGCCTGCAGGTAATCCGGCAGTCCGACTTGGGCGCCGTCGGCTGGGGACGTATCTGCTCATCAAGATCTGCGATTATCTGGGCGCGGCATCCGGCCCTTTGGCCGAGCAATGATGGCACAATGCTGGAGCCGTATATCAATGAGCAATTCACCGTCGAGGGCGCGATAACCTAAAGCTCGCGACCGATTGCGCGTGCTTCTTCATCATCCAGCACCATCGACACATCCAGGTCCATTGCTCCGTTCCAATTCAGAGCGTATTTTGAGAATGCTTCAGCGTTGTTGGTCTCGAAGATTGCCACTCCACACCCGCGTGCCAAATCGTGCCAGCGGCCGAGCAGCTTGACATCATCACCCATGGCCGCCTCGTCGTCCTTTTGAGACATGTTCGAAAACAACCCGAGCGTCTCGTGCAATTTCTCCGGGTGGAGTTGCCATGTGACCATAAACTTCATGTCGTACTCCTCTTCTCTTGTTGTAAATTCTGGGGTCACACAGAACTTAGGTGTGTGTCATGTCTGCGCGACCCCGGTAAAGCGATGACTTGCCTACCCGCGGAGATCGAACGGAACGCCGTCAAAGAACTCAAAACGCGGGCGACATGTGAGTTTGGGAAAATGCGGTCCCCCCGACATCCGTACGCAACGATTTTGAAGCCACGGATTATAAACGCATCACGCGCTCGAGGTCAACCCTCCTAGGGGTCCCGACGCTGCACGATGAGCTCGTCGACGAAGATTTAGGCCTCGCCGCCAGCGCCCGCATGCCAGGCTGGAATGGTACCGTAGTTTACTGCGCGCAAACGCAGGGTGCGTATGGGGCGACCGTCTAGCACGATCTCCAGATCGCGAACAAACACGCCTTCACGGTCGTCCGGGACGTCGTGGGTGACGCGGCCGACTTCGTAAAACGATCGACCGTCCTCGGACGCCTCGACCTGCAGCTCGGTGGGCATCCAGATCCACGAACGCATGTCCTGCAAAAAACTGGCGCCGGCCCGCGTCACCCGGGTCGGTCGGCCCAGCTCGAGGGTGGCCACAAAATCCTGTCCCTGGTAGCCCTGCCAGGCTCCGGTACGCCAGTCTTCGGGACCTCGGCGACCGTCGATGAGCGCATCGGGGCCGCCTGCGGTGTATTGCTCGCTGGGCACCGAACCCACATCGACTCTCCAGTCGTGCTCGATGAGGTCGAAACGGGCGGTCACCACGGGGCTCGTGCGTTCGTCATCGATGGCGACGAAGCGCAGCGTCGTGGTGGAGTCCAGACGGATGGGGCCGTCGTAGATCGCTCCCAGGTGGGGATCCAGCCACGAGCGGTGGCTCCACCGGATGGTGGCGCCGGGCACGGTGCTGGCCAGACGCACATCGAGGGTTCCGCGAAAGCGATCGCTCTCGGCTTCGGCCCACGGTGCGGCGAGGATCGGTTCTGTGCGTCGCTCATCGCCGGGGCGGGCCCGTGGCGCGCGTCCCCAGTCGCTCGCCTCCCCCAGCTCGAAGACCAACTCGCCACCGCCCATGAGTTCCTGGTGCCACAGGTAGCTGCGCTCTAGCGGCCTGCCGTTGAAGGTCACGCGCTCGATCTGTCCGCTGCCCACACGGCGTGTAGTGAACGTGCGCCCGTCCTCGAAGCGCACGCTCATGCGCGGGTGCCGGGGAGGGAGCACCAGCCACTGCCTCGAGGTCGGCGATACGTCGTAGAGACCGAACGCAGAGAGCACATACCAGCTCGACATCTGCCCGCAGTCCTCGTTGCCGATGAGTCCGTCGGGTGTGGGCGCATAGAACTCGTCCAGAATTTGTTCGACTCGCACCCAGCTGCGCCCCGGTCGGCCCGTAAAGTGCGAGAGCCATGCCACGTGGTGACTGGGTTCGTTGCCGTGCGCGTACTGGCCGATACGTCCGGTGATGTCGGGCTGCTCGCGACCCGTCGTGGCACTGTCGATCGTAAACAGCGAGTCGAGGGCAGCCTCGAAGGCATCATCGCCACCGAGTGCCTGCACGTGATCGCGCGCGTCGTGGGGAACGGCGAAACGGTACTGCCACCCGTTGGCCTCGGTGTGGTGAAAGTCCACCCGACGCGGGTCGTAAGGTTGCAGCCACTGTCCGTTACGTCGTGGGCGGAAGAAACGACTCTTCGGATGCAACAGGTGACGCCAGGCCTGCGAGCGCCGATCGAACTCGTCCGCGATCTCCGTGCGGCCCATGGCGTCGGCCATGCGTGCGATGCACGCGTCGTCGTACGCGTATTCCAGCGTTTTGCTGACCGACTCGCCTTCTTTGTCGGCGCCGATGAAGCCGTCGCCCCGGTAGGTGTCGAGCCCGAAGTGGTCGAGGGTGGCGCTGTGAATCATGGCCTCGAGCGCCCGCCGGGCGTCGAAGCCGTCTATGCCTTTGAGATACGCATCGGCGATGACCGACACCGAGTGATAGCCAATCATGCAGTCGGTTTCGTTGGCGGCGAGCTCCCACACCGGTAGTCGACCACTCTGTTCGTACTGCGCGAGGAAAGTGCGGATGAAATCCTTCGTGCGTTCGCGTTCCACCAGAGTAAAGAGGGGATGCGTGGCGCGGTAGGTGTCCCACAAAGAAAACACCGTGTAATGGTCTCTCCCTTCGGTGCGGTGGATGGCGTTATCCATCCCACGGTAGCGACCGTCGCTATCACTGAATCGGTTGGGCGCCAGGAAGCTGTGGTAAAGTGCTGTGGCAAAAACTGTTCGTTGTTCGTTGGTGGCTCCTTTTATCGTGAAGCGGTCGAGCGCTTCGCCCCACGCCGCACGAGCCCGATCTCCAGTTGCCAAAAAATCGAATGCCGGTCCACTCCGCTTCGAGATTTCGCCTTGCACCATCGAGGTCCACGGCCGATATCCCAACCTGGATGAACACCTCGCCACCGCTGTTGCCAAATGACAGGACGCCTTTTACGTTTTGTTGGGATCCGGACACGGCGCCGGTAACGATCTGGGTTGCCGTAAAGGAGCGCGAGAAGCGCGCCCGGAAAAACACCACCTGATCACGCGCCCAGGCGGTGGATCGCCGAAAGCCCTCAATGGTGTCGTCGCTCACGACGCGTAATGCGGACTCCAGTAAACGGTCTCGATGCTCGAGGTCGACGATCACATGCGCGGGTCGGCCCTCAGGAAACACATAGTGGTGCAGGCCTGTTCGCGCCGTCGCGGTGAGTTCGACACGCACTCCGTAATCCTGCAGTTGCACGGTGTAGTAACCCGCGCTTGCACGCTCGCTGGCCTTAGCAAAGTGGGAGGCGTAGCCCTCGTCCACTCGATCGGGGTAGCCGTTCTCCAGCAACGGTTCTCCGGTGACCGGCATGAACAGGACGTCGCCGTAATCGCTCACACCGGTACCGCTGAGGTGCGTGTGTGAGAAGCCGTATATCACTTGGTCGCTAAAGTGATAGCCGGAGCAGCCATCCCAACCCGTGAGCCGAGTGTCTGGACTCAATTGCACCATCCCGAAGGGAAGCGTCGGTCCGGGGAAGGTGTGGCCGTGCGCGCCGTTGCCGATGAAAGGATCGACGTCGTCGACCAGGTCGGCACGAGCGATTCCGAACACGACAAGGACGAGGACGAGGGCCAGAGCGCACCTCATGAATCCTCATCTCGATTGGCGAAGTGTCTATAAAGCAGCCAGGTGGCGACAAAGGCAATCGCAAACAGCAGGACAGGCACGACCCAAGTCCACAGCACACCACTGAGGGTAGAGCTGACCGGAAGCGCCTCGTTCATGGCGAGCCATCCTTGCTGTGGTGCTTGCGCCAGCTCCACCAGGCCAGGCCCAGGCCCAGGAAAGAAGCCACGTACGCGATGCTCATGCCGATAAGGGTGACGAGTCCGCGGTCCATCTTAGCGTCCTCCCTCTTTCTGCCAACGCACGCGCTGCTCGAGCTGCTCGACGTAGCGCGCTTGCTGGGCTTCGTACTCGCCCGACACGGCACGCAGCTTGGGATCGATGACCCAGTAGATCACGCCGGTTCCGAGGACGGCGCCCAGCACCAGCCACAACCCACCCGGTTGCAGCAACAAGAGTTTGGTCACTCCAATCATCAGCGCGGCAAACACCAGGGGGGAAAGGATCACGGCGATCCAGTCTTCGCGCGTCCATTCGTCGGCCTGCTGGGGGGTCCACGTGCGTCGGATTACGGGCCGCGATTCGGTAGACTTTGCCGCGGTCTTCTCTATCAAACCGCGGCGCACGGCTTCGCGATGCACGGGTCCCCACCAACCGATGGGGCGTGTCATCACGTAGTAACGAAGTAGCTGATCCATCTTTTCCGGTTTGGTGAATAGAGTGACCGGCACGAAGACCACCGCGCCCAGCGCGAGCAGCAACCAGAACTGCAGATGGTCGGGCAGTTTGGGTAGGACGCCGAAGGCAGGGAGCACCCACACGACCAGCCACGACACGCCAAGGTTGGCCATCCAACCCGCGAGATAACCCCACGCGTTGAAGCGCCACCATACGACCTGCAGGATATTGGGGAGCCAGATCCCCGCCATCATCAGCCACAGCGCGAAGATCAGCCAACGGGTGATTTCCTCCATCATCAGACCGTAGAAGAACGACCCGATGAGGAGAACGAAGGTCGAGACGCGGCCCACCCACACGAGCCGCCTCTCTGATGCTTCGGGTTTTAGATAGCGCTGGTAGATGTCTCGGGTGAAGTAGAGAGCTCCCAGATTCAAGTGGCTGGAGATGGTGGAGAGGTGAATGGCCAGGATGGCTCCGAAGAACACACCGATCAATCCGGTGGGCAAGAGCTCGAAGCCAAGTCGAAACCAGCCGAGTTCATAGTCAGCCGCATCGGCGATGTTGGGGAGCATCGAGAAAAACGCGAGAATCCCCGCGGCCCAGAATCCGTTACGAATCAGTGTGACGGCGCCGCCGGCCCACAGTCCGTACGTCGCATCGCGCACCGTCTTCGCCGACTGGATGCGCTGGGCCTCGACGTACCAGTCGATGCTAGTCCCCATGCCGAAGCCGCCGATGACCGAGATCACCAGCATGGTGAGCCACCACACGACCGGAAAATCACCGTCGACCCATCCGGTGAAGGCGAAAGCGTCGAGGCGCCACTGTTCACCGATCGCAACGATGCGTTCGGTCACGCCAATCGGGCCACCCGCGGCGCTCACGCCAACCAGTGACACCAGTACGATGGCGAAGATGGCGACGATCCCTTGCAGGAAGTCGCCCATGACCACACCCCAGTAACCGGCGGCCAGGGTGTAAAAGGCGGTGATCGCACTGGGCAGCACGAGTCCTACCCAAATCGGCCAACCAAAGGCCAGCGCGCACACTTTGCCCATGGCGATGCCCACCCAACCGAGGATGAACATGTTCATGAACACCTGCCACCCAGCCATCCAGCCGCGCAACATCTCCGCTCCAAGGCCACCGAAGCGTTGGGTCTGCCACTCCGCCTGGGTGTAGGCGAGGGAACGGCGAAAGATGCGTGCCGACACGAAGGCGCCGATTGCGGTCCACGCCGTGAAAAAGGTGTACCAGAGCCCGCGCAGACCGTTGGCGTAGATCACACCGGTGACCCACATCGGTGTATCGGTCGCGGTGTGGGTACTGAAAACGGAAGAAGCGGGTAGCCACCAAGGCAGGCCGCGCCCGGCCAAAAAGAAGTCGCTCTCGGAGCGACGTGCGAGCCGATAGAAAAAGAACGCGCCGCCGACCATCAACAGAAGGAAGGCGACGGCCCACAAAACATCGAGAATCGTGAAGTTGGCCATGGCGTTTCGCCAGCGAGCGGATGTGCGCGCGAGCCCATGGTGCTACTCGCGCCGGACGAGCAATTGGCTGCCGATTCTAGCATCTTGTTTTGTGTATTTCAACGGCAAGGGTGAGTCGGGTCCTCGGTATGTCACACCGGGTGAGCCGGTGCCTTGGGCGATCAGCAAAGGAGTGCGGTCGCCTCTCTGATCCAAGACAAACGGGCGCGAGCGATTTTCGCGACACCCCGGGCCACAAGATACGGATACGGCTCCTTGGTTGCCTCCAACGATCTGCACTCTTTTTCTGCCTCTCGTATCTGACGAAGAAGCTGTTGCTCGGCGTTGGCCAAGAACTCCGCACGCTCCGGCGACTTCAGCACACCAAGGAAGCGAATGCGGGTGCGTAAAAGATCCACCGGGATGGAAACGGACCAGTCGAGCACTCGTGGCCCGACCCAGGACCGCAATTCTCGCAAGCCTCTTGCGGTTACTTCGTAAAGGTCCCGACGTCGTTGGCCGGTGTAGTCCTCACGCGCGCGCAGCAGTCCACTGCTTTCCAATCGTCGAACCAGCGGGTAGATCGCGCCGGCGCTACCACTCCAATATGGGTTCGGGGAGCGTTGGAAGACCTTGCGGATGGCATAGGTCGTACAGGTGCCCATTTCCCATACCAGCCCCAGGACGCATCCCTCCAACTCAGTCAGCTTCGTCGCCATTGCGCTGCACACTCCTGGCAAAACAATCGTCTTGACGTGGCACCCAATGAGTATTACTATAGTACTAATAGTACTATATGTCAAGCCGGGAGAATTCCCGAATCTAGGAGGCGAAAATGAAGTTTTGGGCTAGACGGGCAGCATTGATTGTTACGTTCCTGACTGTGGCGCTGGCTGCCTCCACGGGTAGGTCGGCAGAGGCCCCTTCGGCGGTCAAGGCCAACTCGCCTGTCAGGGCCGTTGCCATCGATTACCTGGCGCACCTACCGATGGTCAAGGTGCTCATCAACGGCAAGGGCCCGTACAATTTAGTCGTGGATACCGGTGCTGGTGTGACCGTTCTTGACAAAGATCTCGTTGCAGCCCTTGACCTGCCCGTAATGGGGACCAGCCTGGTCGGTAGCCCGATGGGAGCCGAGCGTATACCAGCCGATTCCCTGGCAATCCGCACCATAGAGATAGGGGATGTCGTCATAGAGAATAAACCTGCGGTCGCACTGCAACTGCAAGACGTGTTCAGTCCCTTGCAGGCCCCGGACGGCATATTGGCCGCCGCGTCATTAGACGGCTTCCTGGTTACGATTGATTTCCCCAACAGTGTCATGATGATCCGTAGAGCCGAGTTGCCACCAGCGGATGGTCAGCGCGTGCTCGACTACGGAACATCCTTTGTTGTGCCCGACATTCCGATTTCGATCGCGGGCGAGGCGTTGCGCGCGGCCTTGGACACCGGTGCCCCCTCGACCGTAGTCGTACCCTCAAATCTCATCGCCACTTTGCCTCTCGTGTCAGAACCGGTGGTCACCGGTACGGGGAGAACTGTCGATGCAGAGTTCGAGATCCTGTCCGCCCAATTAAAGGGCACGCTCAATATTGGCCATATCGCGATCGACAATCCGAGAATCGCCTTCAGCGATAGATCGACGGTATGCCATATCGGAATGGGAATCCTGCGCGAGCTTACGGTCACCATCGACCGCACAAACCGTCGCGTAGCGTTTGAGCAATCACCGCAGATGCCCGACTCTGGATCGCCGACGAGACGAGTCGTGCGAGGTGGCAGCAAAAAAAGCTACGGCATCATGCTGGGTGGTCTGTCTGGAGATGTGCTTGAGGTAATTGGTGTCGAGCAGGGACTCGTGGCCGCTACAGCGGGTCTCGTCAAGGGCGATCGCATTATCGCGATGAACGGACGGCCTGTTAAAACACTCGGTACCGACGAGCGCATCCGCTGTCTGCGCGGATCCCCCCTGGTGCTGCAAGTCGAGCGCGGCACGAGCACGCTCGAAATGACGTTGTCATTCGAGTGACCAGTTGTGTTGCAACGTTAACCCGACGAGGCAATGCGCTGGGCGAGGGCAACGCCGCCGAGCATACCCGCCTGTTTACCGAGTGCCGGCGGTACCACATAGTTGTCGATGTTGTCTATAAGGGACGGGTGCTGAACATAGCCGTTCAAGAGCTTCTGAAGACGCGCGCGCACCAACGGGAATAGCGACTCGACCTGCATGACTCCGCCGCCCATGATGATCCGCTGCGGTGATAGCGTGCACACAAACGTGCGCAGTCCCAACGCCAGGTATTCGGCTTCCAGCACCCAGGCCTCGTGATCCGGCGGCAGTTCTTTGCCGGATACGCCCCAGCGCTCGCTTATGGCGGGCCCGGCAGCCATGCCTTCAAGACAATCGCCATGGAACGGGCAGCGACCGGGATATGGATCGGTATCATGGTCGTGAGGCAGCGCGATGTGGCCCATCTCCGGGTGCACGAGACCGTGCATGAGCTTACCCCGTACCATGCCTCCTCCACCAAAGCCCGTGCCGACGGTGATATAGATAAATGTGTCCAATCCTTTTGCTGCCCCCCACACGTGTTCACCCAGGGCGGCGGCGTTCACATCGGTGTCCCAGGCGATCGGTATGTCGAAGCGCGCGCGTATGCGACCGACGAAGTCCGTGTTACTCCAACCGGCCTTGGGCGTGGAAGTCACGTAACCCCACGTGGGCGAATCCGGATCGACATCGATCGGGCCGAAGGAGCCGATACCCAGTGCCGACAGCCTCCCATGTTTCTTCTGCTGCTTCTCGAAAAAAGCAATGGCTCGCCCGATCGTCTCATCCGGCGCCGTGGTCGGATATCGCAACTCGTCGCGGATATCATGGGGGCCACTGGCAACCGTGCACACGAACTTGGTCCCCCCTCCTTCTATGCTCCCATAAAGCTCTCCCATCGCACTCCTTCTCGAAAGACGCCGTTTTGCGCCGGCAAGCGTTTCATCG
>JAOTUR010000235.1 GCA_029863805.1 Candidatus Krumholzibacteriia bacterium
TTATCAAGCCGGCGCTCAATATGAACATCGCGGCTATAGTCATTGTTGCTTCGCTGGCAAAACCTGAAAGAGCTTCGGATGGCGCCAGAATACCAGTGGCGGGCAGCGACACGACGATCAGCAGCGCCGTCAATTCGATACGCAGCCACTGGGTAACCAGTAGCGTGATAGTGGCTAAGATAATGATAGTCAGTAGAACAATGTCCATAATGGCCCACTCCGCGAGGCGTCACAAAACACAGCAACAAGAGCCGCGCACAGACCGAAGCAAATCTGAACGAAGGATAGCCTTAACACGCCCGGCAACTCAACTATCCCGACGCGTCCAACACGGACTGTCCCGTGTTGGACGCGTCTTCCTCTAGTCGTCGCATGAATTCTCGTCCGCCGCGCGCAAACGTACCAGCGTCGCCCCCCAACCGCTTGTGTCGCCTGACAATCGGAACGACACAACCTCCGCCGATCGCTCCAAAACGGCGTGCACGGTGCGACGCAGTGCTCCCGTACCCTTGCCGTGTATTATTCTTAGGTCGAGAATACCTTTTTTCCTGCAGGCTCCAATGTAATCCGATACCAGCTCCTTCACATCCGCCGGATGAAACGCGTGGAGATCCAGTATGCCGTCTACTGGTACTTCGATTGGTTCATCGTCAACCATTGCTCTCAGAACTCCATGGGCCATTCAGAATTCCGCCATATACTTAACCAACCGAAGCCAGCACCGGCTAATGCGCGTGCGCCTAGAATACTCTATATTGGAATTCATTACAGCGGAATGTTTGCGGCATCATTTCTCGCCGGACTGCCTACTGACACATCGTCTGGTCCGGGTATCGCGATAAACGATCGAGCGCTTCCGCCGGGAGACCCTTCAAGAACGAGGTGCTTCTAAAGGCGCGTTCGATAAGACGCCGATTGCGTTCATGAGTATAGTCCACAAGATCGTCTGTGACATCGCCAGAGAGATCCTCATTGATATCGAGAACACCGACAGTCGAACCACAAGTGAAGTCAAGCGCGTTCAGGTCAACGAACCGCTGCTTGCCGTTGGCCAATGTCCTGAAATAGATAATCGCGTTCCTCATGTCATACACAATGCTCCACTTCGTAAACGCGCCCTGCGCGACGCCGGCCAATATTTCGAAGGCGTAATCGACCGTCGACCCAGCACCCTCAGCTCTGACACTCTCCACCTTGTTCGCTGTACTTACAAACCGATCCAAAGAGCTCTTGCTTTGCACCGGTTGTCGCTGACCACCGAATCCGGTGTGCTTCTTCAAGTATTTAACGGATTCTTCGTAGGTGCTGTTGGTCAATGCGCTGACCGGCATCGTCTCATTCTTATGGTAAACCATCTTACCCTCGATAAACTCGACCGCAGCCCGATTACCCAATCGATCCGCGAGGAGGTAGTGGATTTTTGCCCCAGGCCCTCCCTGGATTCTTATTTTTGAATCGCTTGCAATGACCTCATCGACCGTGGCGGACCGATCTAACTGGTATTGAATCCACTGCACATTACCAATCGCCGGGCGCTGATCGGCTGAAGGATACTCCGTTTCCTCCAACCATAGGAGCTCGATGACCAACCCCGCTTCGTTAATTCCGCCGGACGGAAGCTCACGGCCATACTGATTGAAGGTTACACTGCCGTAGCTTGATGTCCAGGTAACCGGCGCCTGATTGGCCAGTGCTACCTTGCGAACGCCCCGCTTGTTAACGATCACCAATCCCACATCGACCGACCAGTCATAGTTCTTGCCAAATACGGGCCGCTCGCTGTCCTCAATATAAAAAGTCGAACAACAATTACCCAAACCTGGTGATAAACCCATGAAAAAGGCGACCGTAACGATTGCCAATGCTGTCATGTATCCCCTATTCGGCGACGTCCTGTGGGTTCGGTGTTTCTCTCGTAACGGCAACTCCTTACCTTGACAAAAAGGTCGAGAGAACTCATGCAGTCGTCCCATAGTTCAACCATTTGCCTGCTCTTTATATCCAACAATGGGTTGATAAATACAACTGGTCGGTCAATGTGCATGTACACAAGTCGCAACATGACACCAAGCTGTGGCGAGGCGATGGCCCTTCCCCGTCCGTATCTGCCCCTAAAGGCCATCATCGTGTCTTGCAGGTTCTGAATAACGACGTCCAGACGTTGGACATCAGCTTCGCGCACTGGTTTCGACGCTTCGTAAAGCCTTGCGTTGCCAAGCAACAGGATCTCTTTGACGGCCATTCTTCCCTCATTTGCACCTTGCGGTACGGAGGCCAGGGGTCCCGCGCGTTCATGACTCTGTCATCACGCCCTCTCGTGCATCGGTCACTGTAACTCCCCGATGATGGCGTCCGTGAGCGTGTTGGTCGAGCCGCTGCCACCGAGATCCGGTGTGAGAACATCTTTGCGCCGACGAGTCACAGCTGCCACTGCCTTTCGAATTCTAAAGTACGCGTCCACATCACCCAGATAGTGGCACAGCATGGCTGACGACAGAATAACGGCAATCGGGTTGGCAATCCCCTTGCCTGCAATGTCGGGAGCTGTCCCATGAATCGCTTCAAAAACCGCGCAATCGATGCCGTAGTTGGCTCCGGGGGCGAGGCCCAGACCGCCGATGAGACCAGCCGCCAGGTCGCTCACAATATCACCGTACAGATTCTCCAAGAGTAACACATCGAACTGCGACGGATCCTTGACCAACCGCATACACCACGCGCCGCGCGGCCCCAACCACTTCGGGACCAATCCCGTCGCCGGGCAATAACACGACTCGTCGTTTACTCATTCAGGAATCCCCCGACTCGGCAAGTTGAATCTTACATGTTCAACACCAAAACCCAGCGAAAGAAGACAGTCGGGTAGAAATGTTATCGTGTGCAGCAGACTACGGCATCCTGCCTGTGGGATCCGGTCGCCAGGATTGTAAGACCTTCATGTAATTTGCCCTTTCGAACGCCGTCGGCTCTGCCACGTGCATCTGACTCATGCTACCTTGCATCTGAGCAACCGATTCGTATTCGTGCGTCTCCATCCACTCGGTCATTTCCTTCAATATTTGACTCACCCGGCCGATGCCCTTTTTCAAGATCTCCGAGGTCATCATTGTCACCTTAGCCCCAGCCATCAACCCTTTGAGCACATCCTCACGCGTATGAACACCCCTGGTTATGGCAAGATCAACCGACACACGACCGTGCAGAATGGCGACCCACCTCAGAGGCAGTCGCAAGTCGTAGGAGTTGCTCAGGACGAGATTTGGCACGACTTCCAATTGCTCCAGATCGAAGTCAGGCTGATAGAAGCGATTAAAAAGCACAAGAGCGTCCGCTCCCGCCTTTGCGAGACGCTGAGACATATTGGCCAGATTACTAAAAAACGGTCCAAGCTTGACAGCCACCGGAATGGAAATGCTTTTCTTGACCTCTTGTACCACATCGACATACAAGCGCTCGACGTCGGCGGCGATCATCGATGGGTCGGTCGGGATGTAGTAGATATTTAACTCTAGCGCATCCGCACCCGCCTGCTCGATCTTTTCGGCGTAGTCAATCCATCCCCCGCTCGACACGCCGTTGAGACTGCCGATGATTGGGATATCGACAGCATCCTTCGCGCGACTGACGTTTCCCAAATACCCTTCGGGGCCGACATGGTAATGTTCCATCTCAGGGAAATAACTCAGCGCTTCGGCAAAGCTGTCGCTACCGTAGCTCAGGTAATGGTCTAGCAAATGACCCTCGTCGTTGATCTGCTCCTCAAAGAGTGAATACATGACGACCGCTGATGCACCCGCATCTTCCAGCCGGCGAATATTGTCGATCTTCTCGGACAGGGGGGACGCCGAATGAACAATCGGGTTTTTCAAATCCAGACCCATATAAATGGTGGAGAGATCCATAACTCTCACTCCTCTTTTTTCGCCATCCGTTCGAGTCTCCTCCAACGCTCGTGCACCGTCTCCTGCGCAAGTTTTAGCAACTTAGCGGCTACCCGGGGACGAGCCCTTACCAACATCCGGTAACGGTTCTCATTGTAAATGTATTTCTCCAACGGCAGCTCCGGTGGCTTGGAATCAAGCTGCAGTGGATTCTCGCCCTGCGCAGTCAGTCTTGGATCGAAACGGTAAAGCGGCCAGTATCCGGATGCTGTCGCGAGCCTTTGTTGATTCATCCCCTTGGCCATATCGATCCCATGAGCAATGCACTGACTATAGGCAATGATTAATGACGTGCCCTCATAGGATTCGGCTTCTGCGAATGCCTTGATGGTATGATTGTCGTTGGCACCCATCGCGACTTGCGCCACGTAGACGTGCCCATAATCAATCGCTACCAGACCAAGATCTTTCTTTGGCGTCGTCTTGCCACCGGCGGCGAACTTGGCCACCGCCGCGAGCGGTGTCGCCTTCGAAGCCTGCCCCCCGGTATTCGAATAGACTTCCGTATCGAGTATGATCATATTGACATCGCGTCCGCACGCCAGCACATGATCCAACCCCCCAAAGCCGATGTCGTAACCCCAACCATCGCCGCCTACGATCCAAACACTCTTCTTCACCAACGCATCGGCTACGCTTAGGAGGTCTTGTGACCGCAGGTCTTTTTTGCCTTTGACAAGCCTTTTTAGCTCGGCCACACGCTCACGCTGCACCGCGATACCGGCCTCCGTCGACTGATCGGCATCGAGAAGTTCTCTCGCCATCTCGGCCCCGATGTCCCGTCGCAATTGTGACACCAGCTCGCGTGCGTATTCGCATTGCTTGTCGATCGCCAGACGCATGCCCAGGCCAAACTCAGCGTTATCCTCAAAAAGCGAATTGCTCCATGCCGGCCCGCGTCCTGCTCGGTTGTTTGTCCAGGGAGTCGTCGGTAAGTTACCCCCGTAGATACTGGAGCACCCCGTTGCGTTCGCTATCAACATACGATCACCAAAAAGCTGGGACAGAAGTCGCAGGTAGGGCGTCTCGCCACATCCGGCGCAGGCGCTGGAAAACTCGAACAGAGGTTCGAGTAACTGCACATCCCTCACCTTGCTAAATCTGAGCCCGCTAACATCAGCGCCCGAATCGCGCGATATATCGGGAAGCTCGAGAAAATAGTCCCAATTTGCCCGTTCCGTCTCGACGATGGCAGACAACGGTGCCATGTTTATCGCTTTGCGCCCGACGTGACTCTTGTCCTTGGCGGGACATACTTCAACACACAGCGCGCAACCCGTGCAATCTTCAACCGCAACCTGAAGAGTATACCGCTTATCAGGAAATTCTCGCCAGCGAGCTGCGGTCGACTTGAAATGCGATGGAGCCTTAGCCAGTTCTTTCTCGTCGTACACTTTGCCACGGATGACCGAGTGAGGACAGACCATGACACACTTACCGCACTGAATACAAAGATCTGATTCCCAAATCGGCACTTCGCTCGTGATCCCCCGCTTCTCCCATTTCGTCGTACCAGTCGGATACGTCCCATCATCCGGCAGCGCGCTCACGGGAAGCAGATCCCCCTCGTCCGCGATGATCTTCGCCGTGACCTCACGAACAAACTCGGGCGCCTCACCCGACACCGAGGACGATTGTTCGACGGTATTTGTCACCGACGCGGGTACCGTCACCTCCTGCAAGTGATCGAGGGCCGCGTCGACCGCGGCAAAATTCATCTGAACAACGGCTTCACCTCTCTTGCCATAGGTCGTCTGAATCGCCTGTTTGATCTTTGCTATAGCCTGCTCCCTAGGTAGCAATCCTCCCACCGCAAAAAAAGCGGTTTGCATAATCGTGTTTATCCGTACACCCATACGCATCTCTTGCGCCACCTGATGCGCATCGATGACAAAAACACGCAGCTTCTTGTCGACAATCTGCTGCTGAACCCTCCCGGGAAGTTTGTCCCAGACTTTATCCGCAGCAAAGGGACTATTGAGAAGAAACGTGGCTCCCTCTTC
>JAOTUR010000236.1 GCA_029863805.1 Candidatus Krumholzibacteriia bacterium
TTATAAGCAGTTCGGGTATCGGAATCCTGCTCAGTACAGCAAACGTCGTGCGCGAAAAGGGCGGTGACTTGATTCTCATGAATCCGCCGAAACTGATAAACGATATTCTCGAGATCATGAATATTAAGAATCATTTTCGCACCATCGCCAGTCTGGACGATCTAACGACGGTCTCGACATAATTTAAGTGACTGTGTCACTAATAGTTACGTGTCTTGGCTTCGCAGATTTTGCAGCACGATGCCTGCGTTGCGGCGTATCCCGTCCGCCTTGCACCTGCGGATCGCGCTGTCACGCGTGTGCGCGAGGAACTCCACGTCCGACACTTCCTGCAAATCCTCAAGTGTCATCTCGAGGAGCGGACTGCAAAAATCGTGCGTGAAAATCTGCGTTTCCCGTGCTGCTGAATTGAATGGGCAAACACGCTGACACTCATCGCACCCGAAGATGTTGTTGCCAATTTGCTCGTGAAACTCAGCCGCAATGTCACCGCGTTTCTCGATCGTGAGGTAGGAAATGCACTTGGTGGCATCCAGAACATATGCCTCATGAAGAGCATCGGTCGGGCATGCATCCATACAACGGGTACAAGATCCGCAAAGGCTTTCCAGGGGCTGGTCACTCTCGAGCTGAAGGTTTGTGAGCAGCTCGCCCAGAAAAATCCATGATCCGTATTCCTGTGAAATCACACACGTATTCTTGCCCAGCCAGGCGATACCCGACTTGATCGCGAGATCTCGTTCCGATATCGGCTGAGTATCGACACACGCCCTGGTCTTAATCCCGGGGAAGAAATCCCTTAAACGACCGGCAAGTTCGTCGAGCATTTCTTTGAGTACTAAGTGATAATCGCGATCGTAAGCATAATTCGAAAACACGCCCTGACCGTTTTGCTCCCTCCAACCGTTCTTATTCCTGCTCTCTTGCGAATAATAATTGACCGCCACACAAATCGCGGATTTCGCATCGTCGAGCAGCAGACTCGGGTCGTGGCGCTTGTCCGACCCTCCGGACAGGTAACGCATGTCTCCGTGCTTACCTTGCTTGATCCAGCGGTCGAACGTCGTACGGGATCGAGCACTGGGCGTAATGTCAGCGATTCCCACTTCTGAGAAACCGATGTTGTAACCCGCGTTCTTGATCAGCTGCTCGGCAGAGTATCTGGTGGGCATACCCTGTCACTCTTCTCCGGTGTCCATAAAGTCTTTCATCTGCTCGGCGAATCTGGTGAGTTTCTCATTGGCCAGGTAGCAAACACTGTCTTTTTCAAAAGATCCGGTCGCCCGCTGTTTACCCGCCTTGACACCGGTGAGCAGCTCGATGCCCTCCTCGATGGTATCGATCGCATACAAGTGGAACTTGCTCTCTTCGATGGCCTTGACCACATCCGTTCTCAGCATCAGGTCAACCAGATTGAGCCTGGGGATGATGACTCCCTGTTTACCGGTAATACCCTTGATACGGCATATGTCGAAGAACCCGTGGATTTTCTCATTAACACCCCCGATAGGCTGAATCTGCCCCTTCTGGTTGACGGAACCCGTTACCGCAAGATCTTGTCGTAAAGGCAGATCAGCAAGGCTGGATAGCAAACCGTAGATCTCGGTCGATGACGCGCTGTCGCCATCAACACCGCCATAGGACTGTTCAAAACAGATACTGGCGCTCATCGCAAGCGGTTTGTCCTGCGCAAACTTTCTGCGCAGATACCCTTCGAGAATGAGACTGCCTTTGTTGTAGGTCTTGCCACTCATCTCAGCTTCTCGCTCTATGTTGATGATTCCAGCCCTGCCCATCGAAGTCTCGACGGTTATGCGGACCGGTTTGCCAAAGGAGTGATCTCCCAAGTCGTAGACCGAGAGTCCATTTATTTGACCGATTTTCGCACCGTCGCTGTCGAGCAAAATCGTCCCATCGGCCAACATCTCTCTGATTTTCTCCTCGACAAGGTTCACACGGTGCACCCGCCCCGCGACCGCCTGTCGCACGTGATCGGCGGTTACCATCTTATCACCGTTCTTCTTTGCCCAATAGCTTGCTTCTCTGATTACGTCAGCGACATCGCTAAACTTCGTCGTCACCTTGTCCTGACGGCCCGCCATCCTGGCGCCCTCCTCGGCAATCGCTGCGACCGCCGTCTTATGAAAAGGACGCAGTTCTTCCTGGTCCAGGATATTCCTGACAAACTGGGCGTACTTTCTAATATTTTCCTGGTTGTTCGGCATTTCAGAGTCGAAGTCCGCCTTGACCTTGAACACTTTCTGAAAATCCTCGTCGTAGTAGTATAGGATCTGATACGACTCGGCGTCCCCGATCAGCGCGACCTTCACATCGATATCAATTGCTTCAGGCTTCAGGGCCGAGACCGGCATCAGCAAAAATGAGTCGAAGCCGTGAATCGAAATCTGGTTGTTCTTCAGCGCCCGTTTGAGAGCCGGCCACACGGCAGGTTCGACAATCACGTCGGTCAGGCTTAGGACCAGAAAGCCGCCGTTAGCACGCAGCATCGAGCCGGCTCTGATCATCGTAAAGTCTGTTCTAAAATCACCCTTACCATCCGCCACACGCTCAATGGTGCCAAAGAGGTTGCCATATGTGGGAGTGGTTTCGATGATGACGGGCACATCCTCGACCTGCGTATTGTCGACGATGACGTTGACGGCAAAAGCAAGATACGATGTCTTGTGACCCCGCGGTTCGTCCTCTTTTGACTTCGTTTCGGTAAAGATTTCCAGATTTTCAACACAGTATTCGCTCAGCGCATCCAAGTATTTATTGACTTTGTCGTAAGGGAACCTCTCACGCTCCTCTTTGAGGCACGTGTCTACAATGGGTCTCACGAACTGAACCTCCAACTCGGAAATCTGGCTGGCCAACTCCAGATCGAGTTCCCGAGTTGCCTTCAGGAACTTCTCCATTTTGTTCATCAGTGATTCATGATCTTTCCTAATCTTCTCAAAACCCTTCTTATCGAACTTGCCCGCCTCGACCTCGCTGGCGAGTTTGTTCATCTCAATGGGCTTATCATCTATAATGGGGACAATTACCGGGCGAGTGAACGGACCATACTGGACTTCCAGGAACTTGAAACCCTTACCCGCTATTAGATCCTCCAGGCTAGTAGCAAGTTTGGCCCTTCGCGCTTTTAGTTTCTCAACGACTTCCTTCTGTTTTTTGACATAGGGTTCGCTCTCCAGCGCTTTCGGTATGTGTTCGGTCAGAGTCTTCCTGACCTCGGCCATCCGCCGTTTGAAAACCAAACCTACTCCCGCAGGCAGGCTCAGACAAACCGGCAGTTCTGGCGTCCGAAAATTGTGGACGTAACAAAGATCGAACAACTCCTTCTTTTCGTGCTGGATGCTTTGCAGAAGCTGTTTGATGGTCGTCGACTTGCCAGTGCCTGTGAGACCCGAAACATAGATGTTGTATCCGGGGCTATCGATCTCTAGACCCAGCCGGATCGCATCCAGCGCTCGATCTTGCCCGATGATGTCGGTGCAGCACGGAACGTCATCCGTCGTCTCAAAACCCAACCTGTCCGGATTGCAACGCCATCTGAGATCGCTTATGGCGACCTCAAAATCTCCAACACTACGCATGTACTCCTCCCCATCAATAATTCCATCCAAAAACGCCTTACAAAACTATCTTAATAGTCCGCCGCCAGCCCGTCAAGCCGCCTGGGTTTGTTGGTGAGCGTCTTCGAGACAGACTCAGCCGTTGGCAGAAATCGATCCAATCGTGGCGAAGCCATTTGTGAAAAACGGGCAGGATCTCAACACCATAACACGCCAAGTTGATACCGCAGGCCGGTATTGCGGGACAAGCAACAGCTAACTGTCACTATTATTGCAGTTATACCGCTTTTCGATTGGTCGCTACTTGGCATATTTCTTTCACCAAGACGAATTAGCCTCTACGATACAGGCGGGCTCGACGGTAGCCGTTGTGCTTTCCACGACGAGAGAGCTATGCAATAATCCCGTGGTTGATCGAGGTTGCTCCCTGAACTCGAACGAACGGACAAAACAATGGCTTGGATCAAGATGATAAAGGAAGACGAAGCCCTCGGCTCTCTCAAAACGTATTACAAGAAGTATGGTAGTCTATCCGAGGGCGTCGACAATATCCTCAAGATTCACAGCCTCAACCCGGATTCTCTCAAGCATCACTACGAGATGTACAACCACTTGATGCGTGGCGAATCACGATTGAGTCGTATACAACGCGAAATGATCGCCGTTGTCGTCTCCAAGATCAATGCTTGCCACTACTGAGTGTCCCATCATGGAAGAGGTCTCTTTCAAATAACCAAGAACAGGTCCCTGGTCGAGGCGATGAAGGGAGACTTCCATCGAGCGGATATCCCTAAACAGGACATCGACATGCTGGAGTTCGCACAAAAGCTGACTGGAGACCCATGCAATATGAAAAAGCGTGACGTTGCCAAGCTGCGCGATTCCGGATTCAGCGATGCCGAAATCCTCGATATTGCGCAGATCGTTTCCTATTACAATTATGTCAACCGTTTGGCGTGCGGGTTGGGGGTTGAACTCGAGGACGACTGGAAGAACGAATGAACCCGTAGCTGCCAACATGCTGGCCTGAGCCCACGTGGACGGACGGCGTCAATCGAGACTACGGCAAAAACTGTCCTGGATGTCTTAGTTTTTCGGGTAGATATTTCTCTATCACATAATTGAGCCCGTGTTTTGCCAGCGCCTGCTGTTCCGCTCTGACACCCATCTTTACCAGCTGCTCAAGCGCTCGTTGCCAGGGCTTGTGGTGAAGAATAAATGGGTCGTTTTTTAGCGCGTCCCTTGCGCGCTTTATGTCGACGTCCTTCAGAGGATGAGTCGGAAGCTTATAAGTAACAATGTCTTGCGGTGTGATGCCAAGGAATCTTGCCTGGGGTACGCAAAAAAACTCATTGAGGTGAGCCGCATTTCCGCTGCCCACTTTGAGCGTTCGATAGATGTTGCTGAATCCGTAGGGATCTCCGTCCACAAAAACGTAAACGGGGAGCTTCTTGGCGTCCGAGAGCCTGCGAATAAACCTTCTGCACGCCCGCGTAGGCACGCCACCCATCGAGACCAGAATGCAGTTGGCACGCTTCCAATAGTTGTGTTTGACAAGACGCTGAAACATCCCAGCCGTTTCGATGACCAGAATGAAATCGGCCTTGGTCTCGAATTCGAGATGCTCGACGGCTATCGGAATCGAATACGCGCCGCTGCCGAACTTTGTACAGTCTATTTTCAGCCTCTTCTTGGTATCTCGATCCACATCTATCACTACCAGCCTGCCAGCGATATCACCGCCCTTTTCCTCGGGTATGAATCCAAGCTGTTCGCGATTTAGGCCAAAAAAGGCCTCTACGTCGTCGATAACAGTATCCGACTCGGGCTGTTCATTAAATCGGGCAGCGTCCCAATTCTTCGAAACGTAATACGCCTCCCGCTTGGTCGCTATGTCATCCGTATCAAGAAGCTCCTTTGACAACGCCATCATCCTTAGCGTCTGAGCAAATGTTTTCACGGTATTGACGGTGAGCGTGCGCTCCTTTCTTCGACCGCGCATCTCAAAATACCCTCGGCGAGGCTGATACCTGACGTTAGTGAGGGAGCGAAGCGGAAACTTCATAGCCGGTTTCTTTCCTTTGAGTATAGTTCCCTTGATCCGTGTGGCCTCCGCTCTGATTTTCTTGGTGACATCATCCTCTTTTGACAATATGCTCTCCTAAGTTGGCCATCAATGTTTGCGACTCTTCTCTAGGGTTAATTTCAATCGATCTACGACCTTCTTCTCTTCCTTTTCCGAAAACCTGAGGATCTCCTGAAGAGCGACTCCAATGTGTGGAATATACTGTTCTATATAAGAGCGCTTCTTGGCCTCCTCTTTTGCTCTGATTCCACGCTTTATGAAACGGGACAGCCTT
>JAOTUR010000237.1 GCA_029863805.1 Candidatus Krumholzibacteriia bacterium
GGTCGCCCACATGCTTGGTGTTCCTCACCACCCACCACCTCCCCACACACGCACAGATCCACCGTCTACATCAGGGACAACCCATCCTCTTTGAAACTAAAACAGACCGGGAGTATTTTCAACAGCAGAGACACAGTAGGTCCGGCGATGCGCTGGTGTCATCCCGTGGGCGACGATGGCCGCAATATGCTCCTTGGTCCCGTAGCCCTTGTTACTTATAAAGTTATAGAGGGGGTGTCTCTTATGCAGCTTGCGCATCAGGCGGTCACGCGCCACCTTGGCGACCAGCGACGCGGCCGCGATGGACAGGCTCTTGCCGTCGCCGCCGATGACCGGAATCACCCGGCGATCGATGTCGATACGATCCCGACCATCTATAATGATGAGATCCGCAGCGAGTCGCAGGTTCTCCGCCGCCCCAGCCATGGCCATGAGCGTCGCATTGAGCACGTTGACGCGATCGATCAGGGCAGGATGGCTGTAGGATATCCCGATGGCAATCGCCCGTTGGACGATGACGGGAAATATCGCCTCCCGCTCATCCTCGGACAGTTTCTTGGAGTCGTTGACCCCAACCAACTCGGATTCGCGTGGCAGCACCACCGCGGCGGCCACCACCGGGCCGGCAAACGCTCCCCGACCCACCTCGTCGATACCGGCGAGGCAGTCGCCCTCTTCGCGCAAGCAACTGCGATCGTACGCTTCAAGTTTGAGGTAGTTGTGCCACAACTTGTCGCGCTTCGAACCGCTAGCTTCGTCTGGGCGTTTTCTTCTCCGCGATGCGAGCTGCTTTACCAACAAGGTTTCTCAGATAATAAAGCTTGGCACGACGAACTTTGCCCCTTCTCACTACCTTGATCGATTTGAGGTTCGGAGAATGGAGCGGGAAGATTCTCTCCACCCCGATCCCCCCGCTGATCTTGCGGACGGTAAACGTCTCGCGGAGACCTCCACCTCGTCTTTGCAACACCACGCCCTGAAACGCCTGCTCGCGCTCCTTTTCACCCTCGACGACCCGGACAACCACGCGGACGGTATCCCCCACGCAAAAACTGTGATCACCTTCCTTGAGCTGTTTTCGCTCAATTTTTTGTATCAAATTCATCCGAATCGCCTCCGTACTGTCACCATCAATTTTTCCCCTCCAATAAATCCGGCCGCATGGCTCTTGTTCGCGTCAGAGAGGATTGCCGACGCCACTCATCGATCTCTTTATGGTTGCCCGACAGCAGAACATCGGGGACGCGTTGTCCGCGATACTCGACCGGGCGCGTATAATACTCGCAATCAAGAAGGTATTCTCGGTTTTTCTCGAAGGAATCGCTGTCACGCGACTCCTCGTTGCCCAGAACCTCGTCCTGCAAACGCACGATGGCCTCGATGCACACCCCGGCGGCCAGCTCGCCACCGCTGAGCACAAAATCCCCGATGGACAACTCATCTGTAACCACTAGCTTGCGCACTCTCTCATCCACACCTTTGTAACGCCCACATATAAACGTCAGCTCTTCCTGATTCGCGTAGTGGTGCGCGAGTTGCTGCGAAAAACGCTTTCCCGCCGGACTCAAAAGGATCACCGGGCTTTGCGCTGGCAGTTCGAGCCCCTCAACAGCGTCAACGATCGGAGGAACCATCATGATCATCCCACCACCACCGCCATACGGCTCGTCGTCCACCGTCCTGTGCTTGTCTTTGGTAAAGTCCCTTGGGTTGACCAGTCTGTATTCGACCAGCCCCTTGTTGCGGGCCACTCCCAGCATACCCATTGACAGGATACTGCCCATCACCTCCGGGAATATCGTGATCACGTTGATTCTCATCGCTCGACTAGTCCTCAATCAGACCCGGCAGCGGACGCAAAATCATGGTGCGCTCGGCGTCATCGATGGCAACGACAAACTCGGGAACGGCTGGCACCAAGAACTTGCCCTTGTCACCGCTGAACTCGTAAATGTCGTGTGCCGATGAGTACATGATCGATGTGAGCTCGCCCAGGACTTCGCCGTCTTCCGATTTGGCCGTCATCCCCATAAGCTGATAGGGCAAGTACCCATGGGGGGGATCGACATCGATCTGCTCCTCGGCGATAAACAATTCACTTCCCACCAGAGCCTCGGCGCTGTCACGATCCTGCACACCGGCAATCGTGACCACGTAACTTTTGCCGTGCGGTCGGGTATGGCAAAACTCAACCGGCTGCCTGGCGGTCGTGTGCCTCGACGGGGCGTGCAGCATCAGCTGTTTCGACCCAAGTACGTCTTCCCAGAAATCCTCCGCGGGGTGAAACTTCAACTCGCCACGTATGCCAAAGGCCTTCACCAATCGGCCGAGAAAGATGTCTTTCATAACGACGGTTCTCACTCTTTTATCTCGAATATGATCTTGTCTCCGGCTTTTGACGCCGCCGCATTTACCAGCGTTCGTATCGCGCGCGCCGTTTGGCCATTCTTACCAATTACCTTGCCCAGATCACTGGGGTTAACCGACAACTCCATCACCGTATAATTCTCTTTGCTCGATTCCTTTACCTTTACCCCTTTGTGCTCGTCAACCAGAGACGACGCGACGTACTCGATGAGCTCTTTGATGGTTGACCTAGTGACTTCAGACATGGTCGTTGCCTACCTCGTGAGTTCGGAACGTTTTGACCATCCGGCCGTTTATGACTTGCCACTGTCCTCTGACGCCTCAGTATCCGCGTTCTTGTCGGGTGCATCGGACGTTGCCTCCGCATCGCCCGATACCGCCGGCTGTGCGAACGCTTCCTTGCTCGCGTCATCTGTGGCCGGCTTGGCTTCGGCCGCCGCTTCCTTGCCCGCGTCATCTGTGGCCGGCTTGGCTTCGGTGGCCGCTTCTCCCTGATCCGCCGCTTCCTTGGCCTTGGCCTGGGCTTTGGCGGAGGGCAGGCCTTTCTTTTTCTGTCCCCTTTGCGCAACCGCCGTCTCCCGCTGCGCCTTTATTGCCGCCACGCGGTTCGCCAGGTCATCACCGGTCACACCCTGTTTCATCAGGTGCCACTTTTGCATAAACCCCAACTGCTTGAGGAGACTCTCGGCGCTTACTGTTGGTGTGGCACCGCGCGCAAACCACTTGAACAGAGAGTCCTCATCGACCTTGACCGTGGCGGGGTCGGTCAACGGGTCATAAAACCCCAGCGTCTCTATAAATCGCCCGTCTCGGGGCATACGCGAGTCGGCGGCAATGAGACGATAGAAGGGTCGCTTCTTCGATCCCATTCGTTTGAGTCTAACTCGTACGGACAAAATGTTACCTCCAGCTACAGGTTAAGATTCGTAATGTCTTCCGTTTTTTCAAAATGGAGCAAAAGGCAGTTTCATTTTCTTGTTTTTTCCGAACATTTTCATCATCTTTTTCATTTCCTGAAATTGCTTGAGCAGTCGGTTTACCGCTTGTACCCTGGTGCCGCTGCCATTCGCGATGCGCTTTCTGCGACTGCCGTCGATCAACTGTGGGTGCAATCGCTCCTCTAGCGTCATCGAATTGATGATGGCCTCGACCTCGCTAAACTGACCTTCATCAAGCTTGAACCCCTTCATCGCCGCCTTCGAAAACCCCGGAACTAGCTTGAGGATATCATCCAGGGGCCCCATTTTCTTCAGCCTTTTTAGCTCCTCGAGAAAGTCGCTAAGCGTAAACGTCTGCTCGCGGAGACGCTTTTCGAGGTCTTGCGCCCTCTCGCCATCGATGCCGTCCTGAGCCTTCTCGATAAGAGAGAGCATATCCCCCATCCCCAGAATGCGCCCCGCCATGCGATCGGCGTGGAAGAGCTCGAGGTCCCCCAACCTCTCTCCGACGCTTGCAAAACGTATCTTGGTTCCGGTAACCGCCGTTACCGAAAGCGCCGCCCCACCCCGCGCATCGCCGTCGAGTTTGGTCAGAACGGTGCCAGTGATGGCCAGCCGCTCCTGAAAGGCTTTCGCCACGTTTACCGCTTCCTGACCGGTCATGCTGTCGATAACCAGCAGAATCTCCTCGGGTTTGGATCGCTTTTTGAGATCCGTGAGCTCGCCCATCATCTCTTCATCGATATGCAACCGGCCCGCCGTGTCGAGAATACGCGTATCGCACATGAGCTCCCGGGCGTGGGCCTGCGCCCGCTCGTAAATCTCCTTTACGTTGCTCTCGTTTGCTCGCCCTCGTGACACCGGTATGTCTATTTGCTTACCGAGAATCTCGAGCTGATCCATCGCAGCCGGACGATAAACGTCCAACCCTACCAACAGCGGTTTCCTCCCCTGTTTTTTTAGGAAAAGGCCGAGCTTGGCAACAAACGTGGTCTTGCCCGAACCCTGCAACCCCACCACCATGACATCGGTTTGCGAACCTTTGAGCCTGAATGGTATCGAATCGCCGCCTAGAAGGCCGGTCAGCTCTTCATGGACGACTTTGACGATCTGCTGGGCCGGCGTGAAGCTCTTGATCACGTCTTCGCTCAGCGCCCGCTCCTTGACGCGGGCGACAAAATCTTTGACGACGCGAAAATTAACGTCCGCCTCGAGCAGCGCCCGCCTGACCTCGCGGGCGGTTTCTTCGATATCCTTCTCCGAAATCTTCCCCCGATTGCGCAGCTTGGAGAGGATTCCGTCGAGTTTTTGAGCCAGGTCCGTAAACATACCTCCCCCTCCTCAGCAACCAACTGGCTCAATAATTTTGCAAGTGATTGGATGAAAGGGGCTTAGCTGAGAACAGATGTGTTCATAAAAGTTGAAATTTATCAGATTGCGGCGATAGATGCAAGGGCAAAAAGTGCTTATTTGGACGGAGGTTAGGTCCGGCGGGCGCCACGAAGCGCTCGCACCATCTGCGGGTAATCCGCGCTACGAAATATCGAGGTCCCCGCCACGAGAATATCGACACCGGCTTTTCGCGCCAGCGGTGCGGTTTTGGGGTCGATCCCGCCGTCGATCTGGATCGCAAACGGGAGCCCCGCCTGGTCGCGAATCTTGCCGGCTGCTTCCACCTTGCTCAACACGTCGGCAATAAACGACTGCCCGCCAAATCCTGGGAAGACGCTCATCACCAGCAGGAGATCGATGTCACCAAAAAAATCGGTGACGCGGTCGAGCGGTGTGTCGGGGTTCAACGCCAGACCACACTTACCACCATGTTCTCTTATCATCTTGAGATCACGGCGCAGATCTGTGCTTGCCTCGACATGAATGGTCACGATGCCAGAACCGTTTTTGACGAATGACTCGATGTAGCGATCGGGATTCTCGATCATAAGGTGGGTATCGAGCTGCAAATCCGTCAGCTTGCGAATGGCCGCCACCACAAACGGACCAAAGGTGAGATTGGGTACAAAATGCCCGTCCATGACGTCGAGATGCAAAAGATCGGCACCGGCTTTTTCCACGGCCCGTATCTCGTCTGCGAGCCGTGAGAAATCGGCGGCCAACACGCTGGGAGCCACGGCTACTTCGCCGTCGCTCCTGTCGCTATTCGGAACCAGCTGCGACCAGCTCAATGGAGTCTCCTTCTCGGATCATCACTCCGGGTTTGGGGGCTTGCCCTATGACGGTGTTGGGATATACGTCGGAACGGGACTCATACCGGACATTACTTATTCGAAAACCCCGTCTCTCCAATTTTTCCCTTATAAACAGTAGATCCTGGCCATCCAGATCCGGCATCAAAAATCGCTTCGGTCGCCCACCCACGCCCACCAGTAGATCGATCTCGGCGCCTTCCTCGACTTCGCTGCCGACGCCGGGGGAACAACCCAGTACTGTCTCGCGCGAGGCACCCCCGTGCAAGACACGCGCGATACGCCCGGTTTGCAGTTTCTGGCGTCTGAGAAGGAGTCTCCCCTGCCTCAGAGACAGATCCTTTAACTCGGGGACGCGTTGCGTGCGGGGGCCCAGACTCAGAGTGACAGAGACAGTCCTGCCTTGCTT